>NZ_JAFEXF010000129.1 GCF_016905445.1 Streptomyces sp. G44 | reverse complement strand
GTGGGACGGCGGCCCGAACCCCGCGCACGCGGCGCGGTTCGCGGGCTTCTTCCCGCGTGGCGTGTGCCGGGTGCAGCCCGGCGGCGGGCACTTCCCCTGGCTGGATGCCCCGGAGTGGTTCAGGCGGCGGGTGGCGGGGTTCCTGGCGCAGGATTAGAGGCCTTGCCGCCGTGTCGCGTCGGCGCCGGTCCGCGGGGGCCCGACGCCCGGAGCAGGGCGGCGGCCGCGTTGCGGACGCGGCGGGTGCGGCCGTGTTCGGCGAGCCAGCCGAGGGCCTCGGGCGAGGCGGGGACCTGCTCGGTCACGGCCGTGCGCTGACACCAGTCGGACGCGCCGGCCAGTTCGTCGCGATCCCAGGGGCCGCCCGACGCGAGCGCACTGAGCAGGGTCCACTCCCGCAGGCGGCGGACGAGGAAATCGTCTCCGGCGACGACCGCGGCCAGGGTGTGGGCCCAGGCCGGGAAGCGGACGTCCGTCAGCAGCAGGGCGGCCCGGCGGTCGATGTGGCGGACCACCGCGCTCCGCGCCATCGTCGTGTCCTCGTCGCGCAGTACGGCGGCCACCAGCTCGGCCTCGTCCGCCGCGGCGACGCTTCGCAGGGCCGCGAGATGTGCGGCGAAGCGGCGGTGCTCGGCCGGCTCCTCGTCGGTGAGGGAGCGGTCCGGAGCGGGGCCGCCGTTCTCGGTGGGGCTGGTCACGGGCATGCCTTTCCGGCCGGCGGCGAGAGCACCGGCCTCTTGCTCGATGACCACCAGTCGATCACGTGCGCGGCCCCAGGAGCTCGGTCAGGCGTTCCAGGTCGCCGCGTACCGACTCCCCGTGCTCTTCCGGGAGAGGGACCGCAGCGGCCTGGGCCAGCATGTGCTCCGCCGTGGTGTCGTCGTCCAGGCGGTGCGCCACTTCGGCGCGCAGGAGCAGGAGTTGCGCCTCCTGGAGGGGCGTGGGGCGTTCGTCTTCAAGGCCGAGCGCCCGGTCGATGATCTTCGCGGCGCCGGCCGGGTCCTCGTGCGAGTGGGTGAAGACGGTGGCGTAGTGCAGAGCGCGCGCGAAGGTCTCCTTCGGGGCGGGCCGGTGGTGCTGGTTCTCGCTGGTCTTCTTGACGATCCGGACGCAGTTGCCGCCCGGGTCGCTCATCAGGAACTGCCGCGTGCCGTACGACATGTCCTTGACCGGCCCGATCCGCGGCAGGCCCCGGCTCGGGATCCTGCCGTACGCGGCCTTGAGCCCGCTGCGGAACGCGGCGTGGAGGGTGTCCACGTCGTCCGTGATGACACAGCAGCCGCTGTACGACTCGGTGGGGTCGTACCGCTTCATGCCGAAGAAGTGCAGTTCGACGGCGCCGTACTCGACCACCGCGTAGGGGTTGGGACTCTTCTGCTGGAAGGTCACCTCGAAGCCGAGGGCGGTGTAGAAGTCGAGGACCGGTTGCAGACTCTGACAGGGAAGCAGGGGGATCGTCTTCTCGACCATGCCGAGCAGTCTACTCAAATTTGAATAGTCGGCAAGGGCGCTAAGGTCGGCAAGGTCAGCAGGACCCGTGAGGTCAGTGGGGCCAGCAAGGCCGGTGAGGGGAATTTCCGTGCGACTCGTCTCGGCCGCAGGCCGCGTCCTGACCGGTGCCGCCACGGCCGCCGCCCTTGTCGCGGGGAGCACCGCCGCGGTCGCCTTGCCCGTACCGACGGTCGCCGACGTCACCGCCGCGTCCCCAGGACCGTACGCCCGGCTGCACCCGCTCGCCGACCTGTCCGCCCGGCGCCTTGCCACCGCCGACCTCGTCGCCGCCGCCAAGTACGGCACAGGCGGCGGCCCCGTCGACGATCCGGCCCGCGAGAAGCAGGTCCTGGACGCGGTGGCCCGGGCCGCGCGGGAGGCCGGTGCCGACCCGCGGGCCACGGTGCGGATCTTCCGGGACCAGATCGACGCCAACAAGGCCGTGCAACGCGAGCTGTTCCGGCGCTGGGACGCCGATCCGTCCGAGGCGCCCCGGGAGCGGCCCGACCTCGCCGAGGTCCGCGAGGAGATCGACCGGGTCAACGCAGAGCTGGTGCGCGGCATCGCCGCCTCAGCGGGCGCGCGGACGGCGCCGTACTGCGGGGGAGTCCTGACCGCCGCCACCGCGCACGTCCGGCACACCGACCGCCTCGACGCCCTCCATTCCCTCGCCCTGGAGCGGGCGTTGCGCTCCGTCTGCGCCGGATGAGCCGCGCACGTACGCGAACCGCGGCAGGAAGAACTGCGTGACCGGGCCCACCGCGAGCGCGTAGAGGACGGTGCCGGCGCCGACGGTGCCGCCCAGCAGCCAGCCCACGGCAAGCACCGCGACCTCGATGAGCGTACGGACCCGGCGCAGCGACCACCCCATGGCGGCGGACAAGCCGGTCATCAGGCCGTCCCTGGGGCCGGGGCCGAGACGCGCCCCGACATAGACGGCGACGGCCAGCCCGTTCAGGAACACCCCTCCCACGAGCAGGCCGGTCCGGGCGGGCAGGCCGAGGCACTCGGGGAGGAGCGCGAGACCGAGATCGGAGGAGACGGCCAGGACCGCGATGTTGGCGCCGGTGCCGAACGTCGGCCGTTGCGCCAGCGGAATCCACGCCAGCAGGACGAGCACCCCCACGACGGCGCTGACCGTGCCGAAGCTGAGCGACGTGCGCTGCCCGAGACCCTCGTACAGGACGCTCCAGGGGTTGACGCCCAGCGCCGCCCGGACCAGCACCGAGAGGCTGAGGCCGTAGAGGGCGAGGCCGAGGAAGAGCTGGGGGAGGCGTCTCGTCGGACGCTCGCGCAGGGGGAGGTACGTGATGTCCTGCGGCATGGCTGATTGCCTCCGGGCGGTGATGAGGTGGGGACAGCGTGCGGGAAAGGCCACTGGAACGTACTTCAGGGCCACCGACGCCACCCTGTGGTCTGATTGGCCCGGAAAACACGGCCAATCAGAGGAGAATGGTGTGGTCGACGCCTTGGGCGGCCGGCAGCTCGCCGCCCTTCTGCCCGACCCGGCGGGCGCCCGCCCCGCCTACCGCCACCTCGCCCAGGCGATCAGCGCCCTCATCCTGGACGGCCGCGTCGCCCTGCACGTCAGACTGCCCGCCGAGCGGGACCTGGCCGCCGCGCTGCGGACCAGCAGGACCACGGTCACGGCCGTCTACGACCTGCTGCGCGAGGGCGGTTACGCGCGCAGCCGCCAGGGAGCCGGCACCTGGACCGCCCTGCCCGAGGGCCGTGCCCCGAGCGGAGTGCGGCGCCTGCTCGGCGCGGCCGAGGACACCGTGATCGACCTGGCGAGGGCCGCGCCCACGCTCCCGCCGGGGACGCTCGCCGACGCCCTCGCCCGCGTCACCCCGCGGCTCGCCGACCACGAGGGCACCCCCGGCTACCACCCGTACGGCCTGCCCGACCTGCGTGCCGCCCTCGCCGAACGCTTCACACGGCGCGGTCTGCCCACCGTGCCGGACCAGATCCTGGTGACCTCCGGCGCCCAGCACGCCCTCACCCTCGTCCTCGCGCTGCTCTGCCGCCCCGGCGACCGCGTCCTGACCGAGAACCCCTCGTACCCCAACGCCCTGGAAGCGATGCGGCGCGCCCGGCTGCGTACGGCGGCGGTGCCGGTGACCGACGACGGCTGGGACATCGAGACCGTCGAGTCCGCCTTCCGCCAGGCGCCCCGACTGGCTTACTTCGTGGCCGACTTCCACAATCCGACCGGCCACCTCATGCCGGAGGGGGAGCGTGGCCGTGTCCTGCGGGCGGCCCGGCGCTCCGGTGCCTGGCTCGTCGTCGACGAGACGCTCGCCGAACTCGCCCTGGACGTCCCCGCGCCCGCGCCCTTCGCGTCCCACGCGGCTGTGGGCGGGGCGGGTCAGGTCATCACCCTTGGCTCGATGAGCAAGACGCACTGGGCGGGCCTGCGGGTCGGCTGGCTCCGCGCGCCCGCGCGGCTCGTCACCGAACTGGCGGGGCAGCGCGTCGCCACCGACATGGGCGGCTCCGTCCTCGACCAGCTCCTCGCCCTCGACCTCCTCGGCCGTGCCGCCGACCTGGCGGCGGATCGGCTGGACAGGCTGCGTGGTCAGCGGGACGCACTGGCCGCCGCCCTCACCGAGCACCTGCCGCACTGGGCCTGGCGACTGCCGCCCGGCGGACTGTCGTTCTGGGCCGACCTCGGGGAGCCGGTCGCCGCGGCGCTGGCGGAGCGGGCGCTCGGCCACGGGGTGCGGATCGAGGGCGGGGGCCACTTCGCCACCGAACCGGGCCTCTTCGAGCAGCGGCTCCGCATTCCGTACACCCTGCCCAGTGACACCCTGCGCGAGGCCGTGTGCCGTCTGGCTGCCGCGCTCGCCACGGGGCTCCCGACGGTGACCGCCGCCGCCCGGCGGCCGCGGTGGGTGGCGTGAACGCCGTGTCTACCCTTCGGCCGCGACCGTCTTCGCCCACCGGTAGTCCGCCTTGCCGCTCGGCGAGCGCTGGACGCGGTCGGTGAAGACCACCGCGCGCGGGATCTTGTAGCCGGCGAGCAGCGCGCGGCAGTGGGACTGGACGCTCGCCAGGTCCAACACGGGTGCTTCGGGGCGGAGTTGGACGACCGCCGTGACCCGGGATCCCCACCGCTCGTCGGGCACCCCGGTGACCAGCGCGTCGTACACGTCCGGATGGGACTTGAGGGCCTGCTCGACCTCCTCCGGGTACACCTTCTCGCCCCCGGTGTTGATGCACTGCGAACCGCGGCCGAGGACGGTGACGATGCCGTTCTCGTCGACGGTCGCCATGTCGCCGAGCAGCACCCAGCGTTCGTCGCCCTTCCGGAAGAAGGTCTCGGCGGTCTTCGCCGGGTCGTTGTAGTAGCCGAGCGGTACGTGGCCGCGCTGGGCGAGGCGGCCCGGTTCGCCGACCGGGACCGGTTCGTGGGTGGCGGGGTCCACGACCTGGGTGCGTTCGTTGACCTCCAGGCGGAAACCCTTGTCCGGGCCTGAGTCATCCGTGGCCCTGCCGTTGGAGCCGGACTCGGAGGAGCCGAAGTTGTTGAGGAGCAGTACGTCCGGCACCAGTTCCTGGAACTGGGCGCGCACCGTCTCCGACATGATCGCCCCGGACGAGGAGACGCTGAACAGCGACGACAGATCGGTGCCCCGGAGCGGTCCGCGCAGCGCGTCGATCAGCGGCCGGAGCATCGCGTCGCCCACCAGGGAGACGCTCGACACCTTCTCCCGTTCGATGGTGCGGAGCACCTCCTCGGGCACGTACTTGCGGTGCAGGGCCACGCGCTGGCCGTAGTTGAAGGCGATGAACGACGTCAGCGTCGAGGTGCCGTGCATCAGCGGGGGAGCGGGGAAGAAGGTGAGGCCGGGGCCGCCCGCCGCGACGCGCTCGGCCAGCTCCTCGGGGCGCTTCACCGGCTCCCCCGACGGTTCGCCGCCGAAGAGCCCCGCGAAGAACAGGTCCTCCTGGCGCCACATCACCCCCTTCGGCATGCCGGTCGTGCCGCCGGTGTAGATGATGAACAGGTCGTCGGCCGAGCGCGGCCCGAAGCCGCGCCCCGGGGAACCGGCTGCCTCCGCCTCCTCGAAGCGCACCGCCTCGACCTCGGGGGCCCCGGCGGGCGGCGCCCCCACCCGTATCAGGTGCCGCAGCCGTTCCGTGCGGGGCAGCGCCGCCGCGACCCGCTCGGTGAACTCGGCGTCGAAGACGAGCGCCGCGAGGTCCGCGTCGCGGTAGAGGTAGACCAACTCCTCTTTCACGTAGCGGTAGTTGACGTTGACGGGGACGAGGCGGGCCTTGAGGCAGGCGAGGACCGTCTGGAGGTACTCGACGCCGTTGTACAGGTGCAGGCCCACGTGCTCACCGCGCCTCAGGCCGCCGTCTCCGGTCAGGTGGTGAGCGATGCGGTTGGCGGCCGCGTCAAGGCCGGCATAGGTCAGCCGGCGCACCGCGCCCGTGCCGGGGTGGTCGATGTAGACGAGCGCCTCGCGGTCCGGGACCACGTCGACCACCGACTCGAAAAGGTCGGCAAGGTTGTACTCCACCGCACTCCTCCTGCCCCCGGGGTCCCCGGTGACGCCGCGTACGACATCCGGCTCGGCGGTCATCAGAGCAGAGGCGCCGGTAAGTGGGAAGGGCCGCCTCAAAGGAAAACTGACTGGGTGTCAGAAAACTATTGAACTGGCTCCCCGGCTACTGCAACCTGTTCCAGGTCCGGAGCGACAGGCCGGCCGTTCGGCGGCCGTCGAGGGAGGGAGTACGACACATGGACGTCGCGGACGGGACGGAACACCTCTCCGTGCGGCGTGCGGGCGCCACACTGATCCTCACGCTCAACAGGCCCGAAGCGAAGAACGCCCTCTCGCTGCCGATGCTCGTCGGCCTCCACGACGGGTGGCTTGCGGCCGACGAGGACGACGCGATCCGCTCGATCGTGCTGACGGGTGCGGGCGGCGCGTTCTGCGCGGGCATGGACCTCAAGGCCCTCGCGGGCCGGGGGATGGCGGGCGAGCGGTACCGGGACCGGCTGGAAGCCGACCCCGACCTGCACTGGAAGGCGATGCTGCGCCACCACCGGCCCCGCAAACCCGTCATCGCCGCCGTCGAGGGGCACTGCGTGGCCGGCGGCACGGAGATCCTCCAGGGCACGGACATCCGGGTCGCGGGAGAGTCGGCGACCTTCGGCCTCTTCGAGGTCCGGCGGGGGCTGTTCCCCATCGGCGGCTCGACCGTGCGGCTGCCGCGGCAGATCCCTCGTACGCATGCCCTGGAAATGCTGCTCACCGGGCGGGCGTACACCGCCGCCGAGGCCGCGGCGGTCGGCCTCATCGGGCATGTCGTGCCGGACGGCACCGCCCTGGACAAGGCGCTTGCCGTCGCGGAGCAGATCAACGCGTGCGGGCCGCTGGCGGTCGAGGCGGTCAAGGCGTCGGTGTACGAGACCGCGGAGATGACGGAGGCGGAGGGACTGGCGGCCGAGCTGAAGCGGGGGTGGCCGGTCTTCGGCACGGCCGACGCGGAGGAAGGGGCCAGGGCGTTCGCGGAGAAGCGGGAGGCCGTGTTCCGGCGGAAGTAGGCCCGGGGTGTGGTGGGGGGTGCGGGTTGGTCGTGGCTGGTCGCGCGGATCCCCGCGCCGCCGAGCCTCGCGTTCTTTCGGTTCTGGACGAGAAGGAGTTCCCTCGATGGCATCCGTCCCCGCGCCGGAGGTGCTGCGTGCGCCTCTGGTCGTTGAGTTTCCCTTCACCCGGTCCCTCGGGCCCGTGCAGAGCGCCTTCCTCACCGGGCTGCGCGAGCGCACCGTCCTCGGGGTGCGGACCGGCGACGGCCGCACCCTCGTGCCGCCCGTCGAGTACGACCCCGTGACCGCCGAGGAGATACGCGACCTCGTCGAGGTCGCCGCCACCGGAACCGTCACCACCTGGGCCTGGAACCACGAGCCGCGCCGCGGCCAGCCCCTCGGCACACCCTTCGCCTGGGCGCTGGTCCGGCTGGACGGCGCCGACACCGCTCTGCTGCACGCCCTCGACGCCCCCGGCCCGGACGCCGTACGCACCGGCATGCGCGTGCGGATCCGCTGGGCCGCGGAGCGCGTCGGCGCCATCACGGACATCGCCTGCTTCGAGCCGTACGACGGGGCGGACGACGCGACGCCCGACGACCGCCCGCCCAAAGGCCACGCGGGCGCGTTCGACGAACCCGTCACCGGCATCGTGGCGTCCGCCAGGCTCGACTACACCTATGCGCCCGGCCGCGCCCAGTCCGCGTACATCCACGCCCTCTCCGACCGGAAGACCGTCGGCGAACGCTGCCCGTCCTGCCGCAAGGTGTACGTCCCGCCCCGCGGCGCCTGCCCCACCTGCGGCGTCGCCACGGCGGAGCGGGTGGAGGTCGGGCCGCGCGGCACCGTCACGACGTACTGCATCGTCAACATCAAGGCGAAGAACGCGATGAACGACGCCATCGAAGTCCCCTACGTCTACGCCCACATCGCCCTCGACGGCGCCGACCTCGCGCTGCACGCGCGCATCGCCGGCATCCCCTGCGACCAGGTGCGGATGGGCCTGCGCGTCGAACCGGTGTGGAGCGACGGCGGCCGCTACCCCGACCACTACCGGCCCACGGGCGAGCCCGACGCCGACTACGACACGTACAAGGAGCTGGTCTAGATGGCGCCCCGCAAGCCGTCCGCGCGACCGTCCGCGCCACCGTTCGAGGAACCGCCCGCGCGGCCGTCCGTGCCGCGGCCCGTCCGCGAGGTCGCCGTCGTGGCCTTCGGGCAGACCGACCACCTGCGCTCCACCGACGAGCTCTCCGAAGTGGAGATGCTCATGCCCGTCCTGCACGAGGTCCTCGCCGCCACCGGTCTGCGGACCAGCGACATCGGCTTCACCTGCTCCGGTTCCTCGGACTACCTCGCGGGCCGCGCCTTCTCCTTCACGATGGCACTCGACGGCGTCGGCGCCTGGCCCCCGATCTCCGAGTCACATGTGGAGATGGACGGCGCCTGGGCGCTCCACGAGGCGTGGACCAAGCTCCAGACCGGCGAGGCCGACACCGCGCTCGTCTACTCCTACGGCAAGACCTCACCGGGCTCCGTGCGCGACGTGCTGACCCGCCAGCTCGACCCGTACTACGTGGCCCCTCTGTGGCCCGACTCCGTCGCGCTCGCCGCGCTCCAGGCGCAGGCGCTCATCGACGCGGGAGAGACCGACGAGCCCGCGCTGGCCGCGGTCGCCCACCGCAGCCGCGCCGACGCGACCGCCAACTCCCACGCACAACTGCGCGGTTCGGTCACCCAGGGCGAGTACGTCGTACGTCCGCTGCGCACCGGCGACTGCCCGCCGGTCGGCGACGGAGCCGCCGCCGTGATCCTCGCGGCCGGAGAACGCGCCCGCGACCTGTGCGAGCGGCCCGCGTGGATCCGGGGCATCGACCACCGCATCGAGGCGCACGGCCTCGGCGTCCGCGACCTCACCGACTCGCCGTCCACACGCCTGGCCGCCGAGCGCGCCGGGCTCTTCGAACGGCCCGTGGACACCGCCGAGTTGCACGCCCCCTTCACCTCCCAGGAGATCGTCCTGCGCAAGGCCCTCGACCTCGGCGACGACGTCACGGTCAACCCCTCCGGGGGCGCACTCGCCGCCAATCCCATGATGGCCGCCGGGCTCATCCGCATCGGTGAGGCCGCCGCCCGCATCCACCGGGGCGCCTGCGACCGGACCGTCGCGCACGCCACCTCGGGGCCCTGCCTCCAGCAGAACCTGGTCGCCGTCCTGGAAGGAGACGCCCGATGAGCGGCACCCGGAGCGACGCGGTGGGCAAAGAGCCCGTGGCCGTCGTCGGGATCGGACAGACGAAGCACGTGGCCGCCCGGCGTGACGTGTCGATCGCGGGCCTGGTGCGCGAGGCCGCGCAACGCGCGCTGGACGACGCGGAGTTGACGTGGGCGGACATCGACGCCGTCGTCATCGGCAAGGCCCCCGACTTCTTCGAGGGCGTCATGATGCCGGAGCTGTACCTCGCCGACGCCCTCGGCGCCGTCGGCAAACCCATGCTCCGCGTCCACACGGCGGGCTCCGTCGGCGGCTCCACGGCACTCGTCGCAGCGAACCTCGTCGCGGGCCGCGTCCACGGCACCGTCCTCACCCTCGCCTTCGAAAAGCAGTCGGAATCCAACGCGATGTGGGGCCTGTCGCTGCCCATCCCCTTCCAGCAGCCGCTGCTCGCCGGGGCGGGCGGCTTCTTCGCCCCGCACGTACGGGCGTACATGCGGCGCACCGGAGCCCCCGACACGGTCGGCTCCCTCGTCGCGTACAAGGACCGCCGCAACGCCCTGAAGAACCCCTGCGCGCACCTCCACGAGCACGACATCACCCTGGAGAAGATCCAGGCCTCGCCGATGCTGTGGGACCCGATCCGCTACTCGGAGACCTGTCCGTCCTCCGACGGCGCCTGCGCCATGATCCTCACCGACCGCGCCGGCGCGGCCCGCGCGCCCCGGCCGCCCGCCTGGATGCACGGCGGCGCGATGCGCACCGAGCCGACGCTCTTCGCCGGCAAGGACTTCGTCTCCCCGCAGGCCGGCAAGGACTGCGCGGCCGACGTGTACCGGCAGGCGGGCATCACCGAGCCGCGCCGCGAGATCGACGCCGTCGAGATGTACGTGCCGTTCTCCTGGTACGAGCCGATGTGGCTGGAGAACCTCGGCTTCGCGGCGGTGGGCGAGGGCTGGAAGCTCACCGAGTCCGGCGTGACGGAACTCGACGGCGACCTCCCGGTGAACATGTCCGGCGGCGTCCTGTCGACCAATCCCATCGGCGCCTCCGGCATGATCCGCTTCGCCGAGGCGGCACTCCAGGTGCGCGGCCAGGCGGGGGAGCACCAGGTCGAAGGAGCGCGCAAGGCACTGGGGCACGCCTACGGAGGCGGCGCGCAGTTCTTCTCCATGTGGCTCGTCGGAGCGGAACCGCCCACCACCTGACGGTACGTCCGCACGCCGGACGGATCGCGGTCCCTCCGCCGCGGCCTGTCCGGCGCCCGGGGCGAAAGCTAGGCTGGCGCCGGACGACGCATCGGGAGGAGCACGGACGTGGCCGACAGCACCATTCAGCAGCATCCGCTCGCGCAACAGCATCCGCTCGCGGGCTGGAACAAGCCGGAGCTCGACCTCAGTACCGCCGAATGGCGATCGAGCAGTGAGGGGCGAGGGGACGTCGAGATCGCCTTCGTCGAAGGGTTCATCGCGATGCGCAACGCCGGCCGGCCCGAGAGCCCGTCCCTGATCTTCACACCGGCGGAGTGGGGAGCCTTCGTCCACGGCGCGCGCGAGGGCGAGTTCGACCTGACCTGACGCGCTCCGGCCGACCTGAGGTGCTCCGGCTAGCGCAGCACGACGCAGCCCCGCTCCTCCAGGGTCCGCAGGAGGTCCTCGGAGACGTGGGTGTCGTTCCAGCGCAGGTCCAGCTTCTCCAGTGCGGGCAACTCGGCCAGCCAGCCCGGCAGTTCACGCACCCGATTGCCGCGCAGGTCGACGCGGCGCAGCGACGGCAGACCGCGCAGGGCCGCGGGCACGGCCGTGAAGGCGTTCTCCCGCAGCTCGATCTCCCGCAGGGCGGTCAGCTCCCCCACGCCCGCGGGCAGCTCGCCGATGCGGTTGCCGCGCAGCCACAGCTCCCGCAGCGCGGCGAGGGCGCCGATCGTCTCGGGCAGCCGGGTCAGCCGGTTGTGCTGGGCGCGCAGTTCGACGAGGCCGGACAGCGCGCCGAGGGTGTCGGGGAGTGCCGTCAGACGGTTCTCGCCGACGTTGAGGTAGCCGAGCCGGGTGAGACGGCCGAGGGAGGCGGGCAGCTCGGTGAGTTCGTTGTCGTGGAGGTAGAGGAAGCGGCTCAGCGCCGGGAGGTGGCCGAGCTCGTCGGGGACCGCGCGCAGCCGGTTGTGTCCGAGGTCGAGGGTGTGCAGGGCCGTGAGCGTGCCGATGCGGGCGGGGAGGTGCGTGAGCGCGTTGTCGGGCAGGAGCAGCACCTCCAGGCGCGGGTGGCGCCAGACCTCGTCCGGCACTTGGCGGAGCCCGCCGCGCCAGTAGTTCAGGACGGCGGTGCGGTCATCGGGGGCGGTGGTGCCGCGTGTGCCGGTGGTGCCGCCGCGCGCACGGGCGCCGGCATCCGCCGCGGCGTCGTCACGGGGCGCGCAGGCGTCACCCGCACCGCCACTCGTTCCCGCACCGCCACTCGTTCCCGCACCGCCACTCGTTCCCGCACCGCCACTCGTTCCCGCACCGCCACTCGTTCCCGCACCGCCACTCATTCCTGCACCGCCACCAGTTCCCGGGTCGTCACCCGCATCGCCCTCGCCCTCGCCCGCGATACCGCCACCGCCCCTGCTCCCCGCCACGTCCTCGCCCACCGCTCCCGGCCCCCTCCGCCGTCGCCCGGCTCATGATCCCGGCGGCGACACTACTCGGCCCGGCCGACCGGCCGAGCCGCCGCCTCCGCCCGGCCGCGCCCCCACGTCGGCGGAGACCGGCGGCCACGTACCATGGGCGCATGTCCTTCCTCCGCCGCCGCAGCTCCGCCACCCCCGCGGGCCCGGACTTCGATGTCCTGGCCATGGATCCCGGTGACTGGCCCGGCAATCTCGGCGCGGGCCTGCTGCCCGCCCCCGACGGCAGCTGCCAGGGCGTCTTCCTGCGCTACGACCTGTTCGGCGGGCGCGGCCCCGCGATGATCATCGGCAATCTCCCCGAGGGATCGCCCGCGCGCGAGACCGCCGAGGGCGAGGTCCCCTTCGAGGTGGCCCAGCTGCTCCTCGCCCTGGAGAACGACGAGGACATCACGGTCGTCTCCACCGAGGACATGCCGGTGATGCAGGGCGACAACCTCCTCATCGTGCGCCGCCTGAAGCTGTCGGAGAGCCGCATCTCGTGCGTGCAGTTCGACCGCAGCGACAACGTCCTGGTGACCATCGCCGCCTGGGACCGGCCGATCACCGACGATCTGTACGCGCTCCTGAAGCCGCTGCCCGCCGAGCTCTTCCAGCAGGGCTGACCGGCCCCGGCGGGGCCGAGCAGCCCCCGAGGCCCTCAGCGCGCCCCACCCCGCACTTCCCGTCCGAGCACCGCCCCGTTCCGTCCAAGGACCGGGGCGGTTTCCCGTCTCGCCGGGCCGGTCGTCGGACTCCTGCCGTGACCTGAAGCCCGAGGCCCGGCACCGGCACCTGCCCCGGCCACCGGCTACCGGGGCCGAGGCGCACCGCCGGGACATGCGCCGGGCCCGCAACCGCACCCGCGCGGCTGCGGGCCCGACCGTTCCCGCGGCATCACGAGCCCGACCGCACCACCTGTACGTCCGCCGCCCGCACATACCCGATGCGGTGCCCGTACTGGATGACGTAGTACATGTCCTTGCCGCGCACCACCGTGTGCCGCGCGGTGTCGAACGTCGGGGCGTAGTAGTACTCGCCCGGCACCTTGTCGCCGATCACGTACTTCTGGCCCGCCAGGATCCTGTACGGCAGCGGCGAGACCGCCTGGACGGGCACGCCCGCCGGGTAGGCCTCCTTCTCCGGGTACGCGCGCCCGTACACCGGGACCTCCGTCGCGCCCTCCTTCGGCGTCACCACCCACCCCTTCGCGTCGAGGGCGGTGGGCTGCTTCCCCGGGTTCTTGAACCAGGCCTTCTGGCCGAGGTACCAGACGGCGGTCCAGTCGCCCTGACGGCCGGCGACCGCGTACCGCTGACCGGTGGACAGCCGCGCCCCGACGTCGTTCACGTCGATCGTGGAGTTCTGCCCGCCCGGACGCTTGCCGATGTCCTTGATCAGCGGGGCGTCGTCACGCGGCTCGGTGTGGACGCGTACCGCCGCCGAACCGTGCGGCACACACGTGTCGGCGGGCTTGCCGCAGCCCGTGTACTCCGGCCGGTTCCGGGCGTACTCGGGCGCCACCGTCACCAGCCCGCCGTTCGGGCCCGCCGTGCGGTGGAACGGCTTGCCGAGCAGCGTGAAGTAGTGCTGCCAGTCCCAGTACGGGCCCGGGTCCGTGTGCATGCCCGGGATCGTGGACGAGACGGTGCCCTGGACGTTGTCGTGGCCGAGGATGTGCTGGCGGTCCAGCGGGATGCCGTACTTCTTGGCGAGGTACTTCACCAGCCGCGCCGACGTGCGGTACATCGCCTCCGTGTACCAGGTGTCGGGAGCGGTGAGGAAACCTTCGTGCTCCAGGCCGATCGACTTGGCGTTGACATACCAGTTGCCCGCGTGCCAGGCGACGTCCTTCGCCTTCACGTGCTGGGCGATGTGGCCGTCGGTGGAGCGCAGCGTGTACTGCCACGACACGTACTTCGGGTCCTGGACCATGTTCAGGACGCCCTCCCACCGGCCCTCGGTGTCATGGACGATGATCGAGTCGATGCTCTGGCTCCTGGGCCGGTCCGCCAGATCGTGATTGCCGTAGTCCGGATTGCCGTTGGGGTCCTTGAACTCCTCGTACGGCGCCGGGATCCACTCGCAGGACACCGTCCTCGGGCACTCCGTCCCGCCGGGGGCCGCCTTGCGAAGCCCCATGCGCCGCAGCTGCGCCGCGTCGGTCCGCAGGTCCGGCTCCGGCGCGAGGGCGACACGCTGGCCCGCGTCCGTCGTCCGCCGCTCACCGTCGCGGATCACCGCGAACACGTCATTGGCGTACGTCGCCGCCGTCGCCTCGTCGTCCGCCCCGGAGAAGCGGGCGATCGCGCCGTACCAGTCGGCGGGGTCGGCGCTCAGCGGTTTGCCGAGCCCCTTCTGGGCCGCGGCGAGCAGGGCGGCACCGCCCGCCACGTTCGCGGCGGCGTCGGTGCGCAACTCCTCGGCCGGCAGACCGGTCAGCTCGGCCGCGCGCGGCAGCGTCTTGAGCCGCGCCGGAAGCTCGGCCTCCGAGGGCACGGAGGGCTCGGAAGGCGTCTGCGCCTTGGGCGGCCGCATCGGGCGCGAGGTGTCACCGCGCGGATCCTCCTCGCCCTCGCTGTGGTGCGAGGCCGAGGCCAGGGCGGTGCGCGCGTCGGTCAGGTGCATGGGGCCGTAGCCGCCGGTGACGCTGGCCGCGCCGCCGTGCGCGTCCCAGCGGGACTGGAGGTACGAGACGCCGAGCAGCACGCTCCGCGGAACGCGGTACTCCTCGGCGGCGGCCGCGAAGGCGTCCTGCAACCGGGTGTCGGACGCCGGTCGCGCGGCGTCGGACGACGGGGCCGCGCCGAGCAGCGGCACCAGCAGGCCGGCCGACGCGAGGGCGCCCGCCGTCCTGATGGTGCGTCTGCGCGCGGCCGAGGTACGGTCGGTGGTTCCTCGCAATGCAGCCTCCTGGGACTCCTTGGCCGATGAAGCGTGGCGGGGCGTGCGGGGCCGGGCGTGCGTCAGTGGTACCGGCTGCCCGACGATCCGTCAATCATCTCCAGGAGAAGGGATTGCGCATGTCAGTGACGGTCCCGGCGGGTCACGCCCGGACTTTCGCCGGGGCAGGCCCCACCGCCTGCGACGCGTCAGTGGCGTGGACCAATGAGGAGTACGACATACACCTGTTCGGAGCAGTGGGGTTCCGGGAAGCGGCGGCGGAAGCGGCATGGGCATAGGCCGGTGTGCCGTTCCCGACGACATGGACCACAGGCATACGAAGGTCCGCGGTGCGCCCCTGTTCCCGGCGCACCGCGGACCTTGTTCCCCTCAGCGAGTACCGACCGCCGCTCGCACGGCCCGGCGGGCCAGCTGGCAGTCGTCGTGCAGCCGCCTCAGCAGCAGCCGCTGTTCCTCGCCGGTCGGCGCGGCACCGGAAGGGGCCGGGCCCGATGCCGCCGGGGCCGATTCGTGCATCGAACGCTGCACGGCCGTCTCGTACTGACGGATCTCGCGGGTCAGCACCAGCATGAGATTGACCAGGAACGCGTCGCGCGCCGCGGGGCCCGCGAGCTGGGCCTGCTGACTGATCTCGCGCCGCGCCACGGGGTCGTCACCGAGAACCGCCCACAGCGTCGCCAGGTCGTACCCCGGCAGATACCACCCCGCGTGCTCCCAGTCGACCAGGACGGGCCCGGCCGGCGACAGCAGGATGTTCGACAGCAGGGCGTCGCCGTGGCAGAACTGCCACATCGCCTCGGGGCCCTCGCCCTGGTGGACCGCCGAGTGCGCGATGCCGTGCAGCAGCTTCTGGAGGTCGCCCATGTCACGGTCGGTCAGCAGGCCCAGCTCGTGGAAGCGGGAGATCCGCCTGCCGTACTCCAGCGGCCTGCCGAACATCTCCGCGGGCGGCCGCCACTGGTTCAGGCGCAGGACGGAGCCGAGCGCCGCCCGGATGTCCGCGCGCGGCGGGGCCTCGACGGGGTGCCTCTGAAGTGCCGCCACCCGCCCGGGCATCCGCTCGATCACCAGCGTGCAGTCCTCGGGATCGGCGGCGATCAGCCGAGGCGCCCGCACCGGAGGCCGGTGCCGGACGAACGAGCGGTATGCCGCTATTTCATGCCGGAGCCGATCCGCCCACAGAGGGGAGTGGTCCAATAAGCACTTGGCGACGGCCGCGCCGCGTCCCGCCGTACCGACCAGCAGGACCGTACGGCCGCTTCGGCGGAGCACCTGCACGGGGTTGAACTCGGGGCAGATGCGATGCACCGAAGCGATCGCGGTGCGCAGTTGCGCCCCCTTGGGGCCTGACAAGTCGAGTCTCCCGCTGAGCGGTTGCGAGCCGGGCCCCGGCACACGACGCGGACGGCCGGCACCGAGCTGCGCGGCAGCGGACCGCGCCGGCTCCAGATAGGGGCCGCTCCCCGCCGAGGGGGGCACCTCGCGGCCCCGGGGTACGGGGGGGCGCGGGCGGAGCGGCCGGGGCGGGGCGGACACGGAGGACGATGCTGCGTACATGGGCGAACAGATCCCTTCGTGTGCCTGTGGATTGCGTGCGCCCTCCCGCCCCGATCGCGTCGGGATCACCCTGGGGAGTGCCTTGCGGCGACCGGGCCGGGGTGGCGCACTTCTACCTGACACCGCACCTCCCCTGGCACACCATGTGGCGCACCCTGGCGAACCCTGGCGAATAGTCGCTCAGCAACTGACAGGCGGTTACTGTCAACTCAGCCGAGAACCTGGGGGCTTGACGTGAGCGGACAACCCAACACCCGCCTTTCGGACCTGTTCGGCCTCGCCGGCTGGTCCAAGGGCGAACTCGCGAGACTGGTGAACCGGCAGGCGGCGGCCATGGGCCACCTCCAGCTGGCCACCGACACCTCGCGGGTGCGGCGGTGGATCGACATGGGGGAGATCCCCCGCGATCCGGTGCCGCAGGTGCTGGCCGTTCTGTTCACCGAGCGTCTCGGCCGTGTCGTGACCACTGAGGATCTCGGTCTGGTCCGGCACGGACGCCCAGGCAAGCGGCGTGGCGACGGGAGTGCGGAGCACCCCGACGGCGTGCCGTGGGCGCCCGAGCGGACAGCCGCGGTCCTCACCGAATTCACGGGAATGGACCTCATGCTCAACCGACGCGGCTTGGTGGGCGCGGGCGCCGCGCTCGCCGCAGGCTCCGCACTCAGCAGCGCCATGCACGACTGGCTGCACACCGATCCGGCCCTCGCGGCCGACGCCCCCCGTATCCACGACCCGCTGCACGCCGACCCCGCCGGGTTCGACCGCTATGAGGCCGCCCCCATCGGGTCCCAGGAGATCGAGGAACTGGAGCGCTCAGTCGAAGTGTTCCGCGCCTGGGACGCGGCCCGCGGCGGCGGACTCCAGCGCAAGGCCGTGGTGGGCCAGCTCAACGAAGTGGGCGGCATGCTCGCCTACCGTCACCCCGACCACCTCCAGCGGCGCCTGTGGGGCGTCGCCGCCAACCTCGCCGTCCTCGCGGGCTGGATGTCGCACGACGTCGGCCTGGAGCCCACGGCCCAGAAGTACTTCGTCATCGCCGCCCACGCGGCCCGTGAGGGCGGCGACCGCCCCCGCGCGGGCGAGGCCCTGTCCCGGGCCGCCCGCCAGATGGTCCACCTGGGCAAGCCGGACGACGCCCTGGACCTGATGAAGCTCGCCAAGTCGGGGGCGGGCGAAGAGGCCCTGCCCCGCACCAGGGCGATGCTGTACACCATCGAGGCCTGGGCGCAGGCGTCGATGGGGCGCGGCCAGGCCATGCGGCGCACGCTCGGCCTCGCCGAGGACCTCTTCGTGTCGGACAAGGGGGACGTGCCGCCGCCGAGCTGGATGCAGATGTTCGACGAGGCGGACCTGCACGGCATGCAGGCCCTGGCCTACCGCACGCTCGCCGACCACGAACCGGCCGTGGCCGGCATCGCGCAGCGGCACGCGAAGGAGGCAATCGAGCTGCGCTCGAAGGGCCACGACCGGTCGCAGATCTTCGACTACCTCTCGCTGGCGTCGGCGTGCTTCATCGCCGACGACCCCGAACAGGCCGACCGCTACGCGCGCCTGGCGCTGGTGTCGATGGGGGCCAACTCCTCGCACCGCACCTGGGACCGGCTGCGCCAGATGTACCGGCTGACGGCGCAGTACGCCGGCTATCCGAAGATCCAGGACCTGCGCGAGGAGATCAAGCTCGCGCTGCCGAAGAGGACCAGAGGGGCGGGCAGAACAGCCACGGCGTAACAGCGCGGCACGTCATTCCGGAGGGTCAACGAGGCCGACCCGCGGGGTCAACGAGATCACCGAGGTCAGCAGGGTCAGCACCGGGCGATCAGCAGGCAGGCGTCGTCCTCACGTGGGCTCCCGCCGAACTCCTCGACGACCGTCCGCACACATTCCTCGGCCGTGCGCGCCTCGGTGAGGCGTGGGGCGAGGGAGAGCAGCAGGCCCGCCGCCGCGTCCCTGTCGTGGCGTGGCACGAGACCGTCGGTGTGCAGTAACAGCAGGTCACCGGGGAGCAGTTGCTCTTCGGCCTGTTCGTACGCGGCTTCGGGCGCGGCTCCCAGCAGCGCGCCGGCCGGTGGCGTCAGCGTGCGCCCCGTCCCGTCGCGGAAGAGCAGCGGGGCGGGGTGTCCGGCCTGCGCCCAGGTGAGCAGCCGGGCGCCGGGGTCGTAGCGGCAGCAGATCGCGCTGCCGAGGGCGGGCCGGACGGTGGTGTCGAGCAGGCCGTTGAGCCAGCCCATGAGCCGGCCGGGCATGGCGCCCGCGACCGCCATGCCGCGCAGCGCGCCGAGCAGCATCGCCATGCCGGAGGTGGCGGCGACGCCGTTCCCGGTGAGGTCGCCCACGCTCAGCAGGGCGTGGCCGTCGGGCAGTTCCATCGCGTCGTACCAATCGCCGCCCATGAGCGCGCCGGCCGAGGAAGGGAGGTAGTGGGCGGCGAGGTCGAGCCGGGCGGGGCCGCCGTGCGCGAAGCGCAGCGCGCCGCGCCAGGGCGGCAGGACCGCCTCCTGGAGTTCGACGGCGAGCCGGTGCTCGGCCTGCTCGGTCTCGCGTCGGCGGCGCAGCGACTCGTGGGTCTCGCGCAGCGCACGCCGGCTGTGGCGCAGTGCGCCGACGTCCCGCAGGACCGCCCACATGGAGGCGGTGGAGCCGTCGGTGGCGAGCACGGGCTCGCCCATCATGTGCACGTGGCGCACGTCCCCGCCGGGGCGCACGATGCGGAACTCGCCGTCGATGGGCTTGCCGTCGATCAGGCAGTCCGTGACCATCGCGGTCAGTAAGGGCTGGTCCTCGGCGTGCACCAGGGAGGGGAGTTCGTCGAGGGAGAGCGGGGGAGCCGCGGGGTCGCGGCCGAGGATCTGGTAGAGCTCGCAGGACCAGCTGGCCTCGTCGGTGAGGAGGTTCCACTCGGCGCTGCCCACCCGGCTCAGGAGCGAACCCCGGCGCGGGTCGGTGGCGGGGGGCACGGGCGGCCCCGCGGGCTCGCCGCCCACCGGCGGCGGACCCTCGCGCAGCTGGGCCAGGTGGTCGTCGACGTCGTCGAGCTGGTGCACGGCCAGATCGCACAGGGCTCGCTGCCAGCGCCCGGCCGGGTCGCTCCGGTCGGCCGCGGCTTCGCGCCGTACGGCGTCCACCTCGCCGCGGAGCCGGCGCGTCTGCGAGATCAGCGCGTCGACCGTGCCGCGCTCGGGCGGCTGGGTGGCGGCGTGGTCCGCGAAGACATGGGAGGGCATGGGTTGCTCCGGTGAGGGTGCGGTGCGACCAGCTTGACGGGCGGTGGACCGCTCATGACTTTCGCACAGCAGGAGGGGGCTCGTAAGGGATTTGGCAACACCCGATGCGGTGGTGCTTGTGGCATATGCCTTTGTCCTGCGGGTCCGCGGACCTGCGGATCTTGAGGTGCCCGGTCGGCTGCGGCGGCCTCAGTGGGCGATTCCGTCGATCAGTTCCCGGGCGCCCTGGCGCAGCAGGGCCACGGCCACGGACGTGCCGAGGGTCGCCGGGTCGAGCGGGCCCGCCCACTCGTGGGCGTTCAGCACCGTCTTGCCGTCGGGCGTGAAGACGCAGGCCCGCAGCGACAGGTCACCGCCGCGTTCCGAGCGGGCGTACCCGGCGATCGGCGAATTGCAGTGTCCCTGGAGCACGTGCAGGAACATGCGCTCGGCGGTCGCCTCCCGCCAGGCGTCCTTGTCGCCGAGGCCCGACACCGCGTCGATGGTCGTGGAGTCGTCCTCGCGGCACTGGAGGGCGAGGATCCCCGCGCCGATCGGCTGGCACATCGTCTCCACCGACAGGACCTCGCTGGCCAGCTCGGGGCGGCCGATGCGCTCCAGGCCGGACTGGGCGAGCAGCAGGGCGTCGGCGTCACCCGCGGCGAGCTTCTCCAGGCGGCGGCCCGCGTTGCCGCGCATCGGCACGCACTCCAGCTCCGGGTGCGATGCGGCGAGCTGGGCGCGGCGGCGCACCGAGGACGTGCCGACACGGGTCCCCGCGGGCAGTTCGTCCAGGGTGAGTCCGCCCGGGTGGATGAGCGCGTCCCGGATGTCGTCCCGCTTGAGGAACGCGGCGAACGTCGTCCCGGCGGGCAGCGGCCGGTCCGCCGGTACGTCCTTGACGCAGTGCACCGCGAGGTCCGCCTCGCCCGCGAGCAGCGCGGCGTCCACCTCCTTGGTGAAGGCTCCCTTGCCGCCGAGGCGGGCCAGGTCGCCCATCCAGCGGTCGCCGGAGGTCGTGACCGGCACGACCTCGGTACGGATGCCGGGGTGCAGTGCGGCGAGTTCGGCACGGACGCGCTCCACCTGGGCCAGGGCCATGGGGGAGGAGCGGGAGACGATGCGGATCAGCTCAGGAACGGGCATGCGGACCACGATAAGGGCTCGGCGGCGACGGCTCCGGCACACGCCCGGCCGATCAAAGGACAGTCGGCGCGCGGCAGTTGTCGGATCAGTGGTCAAGATGGGCGCCACGGGAAGATACCGGGGAGCTGCCGGCTGCCGCGCACGCCGAGAGCCGGCCGCCGGTGCGCCGCCCCGGGCACGGCCCGGGCCCCGCTCCGCATGCGTGCGTCCGGGCCGCCTCTTAGCGTGAAGTGGACGAAGCCGCGGCCCGAACGCCGCCCCCCGGCCCCTGGGAGGCCCCATGTCCATCCCCGCCGCGCCGGAGCGCCGGACGATCGGTCTCGCACCGATGGCGGCCACCCATCTGGCCGATGTCCTGGCCCTCGGCCGCCGGGTCTACGACACGTCCGCGAAGCCCTACACGTCCTGGTCGCTCTCGGCGATCGCGAGGCACCTGGACAGCGAGGCGTCCGCCTGCTGGGTGGCGCTCGACGAGGGGCGGCTCGCCGGGTTCGTGCTCGGCTCGATGGGGTTCGACCAGCGCGCCGACTGGGGCAACCTGGAGTGGATCGCGAGCGCCCCGGAGTACCAGGGGCAGGGTGTCGCGAGCCGCCTGGTGAAGGCCTGCTGCGCGACGCTCACAGAAGCGGGGGCGAGCGCGGTGGTGACCGACGTCGAGTCCCGCAACACCGCGTCGGCGGCGCTGATGCGGAGCAACGGCTTCGAGGCGAGCGTGTCGGTGACTCTGTTCGTACGGCAGACACCGCCGTAGCCGGAGCGGCGTCGGGCGGGGCGGTCGCCCCAAGGTGACCGGCAGGCGCTGGAGGCCCCAAGCCCCGGCGCGGGACGGAGGGGAGGAGCGG
>NZ_JAFEXF010000128.1 GCF_016905445.1 Streptomyces sp. G44 | reverse complement strand
CGCCGCTCCGGCCCGTCCGCGCCGCCGCGCGGTGCGCAAGGCCACGGCGCCGACCGCGTCCGAGGAGGCGGCCGTGGTGGTCGTCCCGTCGGCGGGCAAGCCCGAGGCGGAGCAGCCCGCGGCGGAGGCCGAGGCCCCCGCCGAGGAAGCCGCTCCGGCGAAGAAGACGGCGCGTAAGACCGCCAAGAAGGCGACGGCCAAGAAGGCCGCCACCAAGAAGACCGCGGCCAAGAAGACGGCCGCCAAGAAGACGACGGCCAAGAAGGCGTCGAAGGCGACGGCGAAGAAGGCCGCGGCGGCGGAGCAGACGCCGTCCGGTGTCTCCGCGAGCGCCTCCAGCGAGAGCTGACCGCTTCCGCGAACCCGGTGCCCCCCTGACCGCCCGCAAGGGCCGGCCAGGGGGGCACCGGTCTGTGCGGACAGGCCGCGGACGGGGCGCGGACAGGGCCGCGCCGGTCTGTCCGGAAAACGACCGCACCGCAGCCCGAAAGCGTGAAGCGGCCCCCCTGGCCTTTGAGTACCGGGCAACACCTGTAAAACTCATGCGGTCTGACGGATGAACAGGGACGTGAGCGCGCGCGTGGGGAGCCCGCGCGTCCGCGTCAGGGAGGGATGACACATGGCGCACACGCGCCTGCGAGGCACGGGACGGCACCGTGCGGTGAAGCCGGTCAAGGGCGGCCGCCAGGCGGTGGCCCTGGCCACGGTGCTGTCGGCGGCGGGCATCCAGGCCGTGGGCACGGCGGGGACCGCCTCGGCGGACGGGACGCCGACGCCGACCTGGACCGAGGGCCCGATCTTCAACGACCCGAAGGGCGGCGTCGACCAGCAGCACGCGATCCGCACCCGGCTGATCGAGCTGACGAACTCGGCGGTGCCGGGTTCGACGATCAAGGTCGCGGTCTACCACGTGTGGGAGACCCCGATCGTCGACGCGCTCGTCGCCGCCAAGCGCCGCGGCGTGCACGTCCAGGTCCTGCTGGACGAGAGCAGCAAGTCCGACCGGCCCGCGAACGGCGCGTACGCCCGGCTCATGGCGGCGCTCGGCACGAGCGCGAGCAACCCGTCCTTCGTGCGGCTCTGCCCGGCCGGGAAGTCGTGCCTCGGCGACCCCAAATACGGCAAGTCGATCATGCACAACAAGTTCTGGCTGTTCTCGCAGGTCGAGGGCGCCCGGGACGTCGTCGTGCAGACCACGTCGAACTCGACGCCGTCCGCGCACACGAAGTTCTTCAACGACGCGCTGCTGCTGCCGGACAACCCCGCGATGTACGACGCGTACGCCGACTACTTCACGGACATGCTCGGCAAGAACTGGCAGGGCTGGGACTACCGCACGGTCAGCAGCGGCCGCTACAAGGCCTACTTCTTCCCGCGCAACGGCACGGTGAATGAGACCGACACCATGTACTCGGTCATGAACAACATCCGGTGCACCTACAAGGACGCGGCCGGAGTGACGCAGCGCACGAAGGTCCGCGCCGCCATCTTCAAGATCACCCGCGAGCAGATCGCCGACAAGCTGGTCTCCCTGAAGAAGGCCGGCTGCGACGTGAGCCTCCTGTACGCGGAGAGCGACAGCGCCAAGAGCCAGGGCGGCAAGCCCGGCACCTGGGAGCAGCTGCACGCCCCGGGCGGCCCCTCCGTGCGCTGCTACAACGACGACCGGGACCCGCTGAACGCGGGCGCCAGGCTGACGACGCCCTACATCATCCACTCGAAGTACCTGCTCATCGACGGCATGTACGACGGCAGGCAGAACAAGGTGTCGTTCACCGGCTCGCAGAACTACACGGCGCCCGCGCTGCGCGAGAACGACGAGGCGATCGTCAAGGTCGACGACGACTCGGTGCACGACACCTACCGCGCGCACTTCAACCGCACGCGGGCCGTGGCCTGGCCGGGCGCCTCCGACGGGACGGACCTGTGCAAGGGCGTCAAGCCGCTGCCGCCGGACGGCGAGAAGCCGACCACGTGAGCGGGGGTGCGGGGCCCGGTTTGACCCGTCCGGGTGGGCCCCGTAACCTTGACCGTCGGCGTGTTCCTATGCGCGCCCGCCCCCTGTAAACCCTTTTCCTCCTGAACCGCGGGCACTGCTTCCGGGTCGGGAGAGGCCGCCTGCTTCCGGCGGGTGGCTGGACTGCGGGGGTTCCGTTCCGAGCGAGAGAGAGATCCGCGTGTACGCCATCGTGCGCAGCGGTGGTCGCCAGCACAAGGTTGCTGTCGACGACATCGTTGAGGTTGACAAGATTCCCACGGCCAAGGTTGGCGACACGGTCGAGCTCTCGACCCTGCTCGTGGTCGACGGCGACTCCGTGACCAGCGACCCGTGGGTGCTGGCCGGCATCAAGGTCACCGCCGAGGTCGTGGACCACCACAAGGGTGCCAAGATCGACATCCTTCGGTACAAGAACAAGACCGGCTACCGCCGTCGCCAGGGTCACCGCCAGCAGTACACGGCGATCAAGGTCACCGGTATCCCCACGGCTGCGAAGTAAGGGACTGAGACAAGATGGCACACAAGAAGGGCGCATCGTCCACTCGGAACGGTCGCGACTCCAATGCTCAGCGGCTCGGCGTGAAGCGCTTCGGCGGTCAGGTCGTCAACGCCGGTGAGATCCTGGTCCGCCAGCGCGGCACCCACTTCCACCCGGGCTCGGGCGTCGGCCGCGGCAAGGACGACACCCTGTTCGCGCTGGACGCGGGCGCGGTCGAGTTCGGCACGCACCGTGGCCGCAAGGTCGTGAACATCGTTCCGGTCGCCTGATCGGTTCTTTACGCGAGGCGGACCTCACTTCCCCGGCGGGGAAGCGGGTCCGCCTTTCGCGTGTTACGCAAGAGACACCCCACGCACATTTCCCCTGGAGGCACTGAACCATGACCACCTTCGTGGACCGCGTCGAGCTGCATGTCGCCGCGGGTAGCGGAGGCCACGGCTGTGCCTCCGTTCACCGTGAGAAGTTCAAGCCGCTCGGCGGCCCGGACGGCGGCAACGGCGGCCGTGGCGGTGATGTGATCCTGGTCGTCGACCAGGACGTCACCACGCTGCTCGACTACCACCACAGCCCGCACCGCAAGGCCACCAACGGCCAGCCCGGCGCCGGTGACAACCGCTCCGGCAAGGACGGCCAGGACCTCGTCCTGCCCGTCCCCGACGGTACGGTCGTCATGGACCGCGAGGGCAACGTCCTCGCGGACATGGTCGGCCAGGGCACCACCTTCGTCGCGGGCCAGGGCGGGCGCGGCGGCCTCGGCAACGCGGCGCTGGCCTCCGCCCGGCGCAAGGCCCCCGGCTTCGCGCTGCTCGGCGTGCCCGGTGAGGAGCGCGACCTCGTCCTGGAGCTTAAGACCGTCGCCGACGTCGCCCTGGTGGGCTACCCGAGCGCCGGCAAGTCCTCGCTGATCTCCGTGCTGAGCGCCGCGAAGCCGAAGATCGCGGACTACCCCTTCACGACGCTCGTCCCGAACCTCGGCGTCGTGACGGCGGGATCGACCGTCTACACCGTCGCCGACGTGCCCGGCCTCATCCCGGGCGCCAGCCAGGGCCGCGGCCTCGGCCTGGAGTTCCTGCGGCACGTCGAACGGTGCAGCGTGCTCGTCCACGTGCTCGACACGGCGACCCTGGAGTCCGACCGCGACCCCGTCTCCGACCTCGACGTCATCGAGGAGGAGCTGCGGCAGTACGGCGCGGGCCTGGAGAACCGTCCCCGCATCGTCGTCCTCAACAAGATCGACGTGCCCGACGGCCAGGACCTCGCCGAGATGGTCCGCCCCGACCTGGAGGCGCGCGGCTACCGCGTCTTCGAGGTGTCGGCCGTCGCCCACAAGGGCCTCAAGGAGCTCTCCTTCGGCCTGGCCGAGCTGGTCGCCGCCGCGCGTGCCGCGAAGCCCAAGGAGGAGGCGACCCGCATCGTCATCCGCCCGAAGGCCGTCGACGACTCCGGCTTCACGGTCAAGCGCGAGGAGGACGGCATCTTCCGCGTGCGCGGCGAGAAGCCGGAGCGCTGGATCCGCCAGACCGACTTCAACAACGACGAGGCCGTCGGCTATCTCGCCGACCGCCTCAACCGCCTCGGCGTCGAGGACGAGCTGATGAAGGCGGGCGCCCGCGCCGGCGACGGCGTCGCCATCGGCCCGGAGGAGAACGCGGTCGTCTTCGACTGGGAGCCGACCATGATGGCGGGCGCCGAGATGCTCGGCCGCCGCGGCGAGGACCACCGCCTGGAGGCCCCCCGCCCGGCCGCCCAGCGCCGCAGGGACCGCGAGGCGGAGCGGGACGAGGCGCAGCGCGCGTACGACGACTTCGAGCCGTTCTAGAACCGGCGGACCGGTCAAGCAGGTAAGCAGGTAAGCAGGGACGAGAAGGGCCCCGGAGCATGTGCTCCGGGGCCCTTCTCGTCGTACGTCAGTCGCTCACGCGGAGACCGAGTCCTCCGCGCCGTTCGACTCCGACGGGTCCTGCGCCGTCTCCTCCGCCGCCTCTTCCGCGATGCGCTGGCCGGGGATGTCCGCGTCGATGCGGGAGGCCATGCGGGCGCGGCGGGCGTCGGCCTTGGCGCACAGGGCGAGAGCCGCCGCGTTGAAGCGGGCCAGGGACGGCGGGTCCGAGGGGCCCAGGAGGTGCTCCTTGAGCTCCGCGCGGGCCTCCGCGTGGGAGTCCAGCTCCGGGGCGCGCACGGCCTTCAGGAGGGCCGCCACGCCGTCCGCCTCGGGCGTGAGGATCGTCGCCGCGGAGACCGTCGGGAAGCTCGCGCGGAACTCGGCCTCGGACATGCCGGCCGTGTTGGCGACGGCGTACGGCTTCTCGCTGCTCAGCCAGTCGGAGACGACCGAGGAGACGTCACTGATCAGCAGGTCCGCCTGGTTGAAGCAGGAGAAGATGGCCGGGCGCGCGCCCGTGATGATCTGGTGCTCCCACTCGGGGAAGGACGCCCAGAACGCGGCCTCCCACGCGGCGGTCGCCTCCGCCACGGCGGCTTGCGCGTCGCCGTCGGGGGAGCCCTGGAGCATCATCCGCTCCTGCTCGTCCGCGCTCTTGCGGAACTTGCGGGCGGTCAGCTCGTCCAGGGCGGCGGTGCGGCGCGCCAGCTCGGCCGCGGCCTCGGGCCCGGGACGGGCGCCGGAGCGCTTGGCGTTGGCCGCGAGGATCATCGCCTTGATGCGTTCGTTGGCGGCGCCCGCGCGCGGGTCCTGCGAACCGGTCATGGGGTGCGGCTTGTAGAGCAGGCGCACCCCCGGGTCGGCGAGCAGCTCGCGGACGATGTTCTCGCCGGCCAGGACCACCGAGGTGTTGCCGGGGTTGCCGTCCCAGCCCTCCCAGGTGGGGGCGTACAGAACGGTCGTGTACGGGCCCGTGGGCGCCCCCGAGAACGGCAGGATCGGGGAGAGCTGCGGGCGGCCCACCTCGACGACGTCCTTGTCCTCGACACCGATGTCCGCGAGCTGGTAGCGGTCGCGGGCCGCGGGACCCGCCACCCACACCTCGTCGTACGCCTTCGCGTACGGGTTGCAGGACGACAGCTTGTCGCTCTCGCCGTGGTTGATGAAGGCGTGCTTGATCGTCGGGATGCGCAGAACCTGCGAGGTCTTCGCGGCGTTCGCCGGGTGCAGCATCATCTTCAGCGTCGACGTCTCCAGGGAGAACATCGTCGCGACCTTCGGGAAGCAGATGATCGGCACGTCCGTCGCGTCGATCTTCTGCACCATGAACCGCTCACGCAGCACGATCAGCGGCTTGCCGTCCAGCTCGGAGAGTGTGGAGAGCCACATGTTCGCCTGGTACGCGGACGTGGTGCCGCCCGAGAAGTACATGGCCACGGTCGGCTTGTAGTCGGCCAGCCACTGGTCGAGCCACTCCAGGACCCGCTCGTCGTTCTTCGCCCGCTTCTTGGGCAGCAGCCAGGTGGCGAGGTACAGCGCACCGCCGCCGATCAGCGCGAGGGAGACGCCGAGGCCGATGACGCCCCAGTACGCGTGGGTGGTGGCCGCGGTGAGCAGCAGGCCGACCGTCGTGGGCACCGAGAACGTCAGCAGGCGGTGGGCCTGGCGGCGCGAGAGGATCCGCGGGGGAGCGGCCGTCAGGTGCAGCGCGGAGGCGTCGATGTTGCGCGTGACGATCGGCAGCGCGCGGCTGCGGCGCACCATCACGGCGACGGCCTGGCAGCCGAAGTGCAGGGCGTAGAACGCGAGCAGTCCGATCGTCAGCGGCGACTGCTCGGCCAGCGGCTCTATGCCGTCGATGCGCAGCAGGCCGACCAGGACCAGCATGTCGCGCAGGAGCTGGCGGACCGTGACGTCGAAACGGATCTTGCCAAGGAGCGAGAGGAGGCCCGGCTGCTTGTACTGCAAATAGATGTCGAGCGCGAGGTTCGCGGCGGCCGCGGCGACGAACACCGGGACATAGGGGAGCAGCGCGCTCACGAGCTGGGCGGTGAAGAGCGCGAGCATCGCGAACAGCGCTGAGAGCTGCACGATGCGTCGGGGAACGAGTCCGGCAGAGGGCACGGGCGTGGGCTCCTGGCGGGGATGAAGGGGGATGAAGAGTCAACGGGGGGAAGTCGACCACTGACCGTATGACGCGCGGAGCCTCCGTAGCAATCTTCCGTGACCGCAATCACCGGAAAAAGGGGCAAAGGAGACTGAACCCCGGGGCCCGTTTTCCCCTCCGGGCCCGGCAGGCGCGCCGGTCCGCCCCGGTCCGCCCCTCGGAACGCGCGGGCGCCACCCGGACGCACTCACGTAGATTGCAGGTCCGGCACCATCGGGATCATTTTGGGGAAGCGCGTGGCAGCGGCAAGGCAGTCGGTGGCAGAGGCCCAGCGGGTCGTCGTCAAGGTCGGGTCCTCGTCCCTGACCACGGCCTCGGGGGGTCTTGACGCCGACCGCGTCGACGCCCTCGTGGACGTCCTGGCCAGGGGCCGCGGCGGCGGCGAGCGCGAGATCGTCCTCGTCTCCTCCGGCGCCATCGCCGCCGGGCTGGCCCCGCTCGGCCTCGTGCGGCGACCCAAGGACCTGGCCCGCCAGCAGGCCGCCGCCAGTGTCGGCCAGGGCCTCCTCGTGGCCCGCTACACCGCCTCCTTCGCGCGCCACGGCGTACGCGTCGGGCAGGTGCTCCTCACCTCCGACGACATGGCCCGCCGCGCCCACCACCGCAACGCCTCCCGCACCCTGGACCAGCTGCTCGCGATGGGCGCGCTGCCCGTGGTCAACGAGAACGACACCGTGGCCACCGACGAGATCCGCTTCGGCGACAACGACCGGCTGGCCGCCCTCGTCGCCCACCTCGTCCACGCCGACCTGCTCGTGCTGCTCTCCGACGTCGACGGCCTGTACGACGGCGACCCGGCCAGGCCCGGCACCTCCAGGATCGACGAGGTGCGCGGCCCCGCCGACATCGCGCACGTCGAGATCGGCAGCGCGGGCAGGGCGGGTGTCGGCACCGGCGGCATGGTCACCAAGGTCGAGGCCGCGCGGATCGCCGCCGCCGCCGGGATCCCCGTGGTCCTGACCTCCGCCAGCCAGGCCGGTGACGCCCTCGCGGGCCGCGCCACGGGCACGTACTTCCACCGGACGGGCCGCCGCTCCGCCGACCGGCTCCTGTGGCTCCAGCACGCCTCTGCGCCGCGCGGCGCGCTCACCCTGGACGACGGGGCGGTGCGCGCGGTCGTCGAGGGGCGCAAATCGCTGCTGCCCGCGGGCATCGCCGCCGTCGAGGGCGACTTCACCGCGGGCGACCCGGTCGAGCTGCGGGACACCGCGGGGCGGGCCGTCGCGCGCGGCCTGGTGAACTTCGACGCCAAGGAGCTGCCGCAGCTCCTCGGGCGCTCCACGCGGGACCTCGCGCGGGAACTCGGGCCGGCGTACGAGCGGGAGGTCGTGCACCGGGACGATCTCGTCCTGCTCCACGGATAGCCCGCCGACCATCCGCCGACCATCCGCCGACCGCTCCCCGGCCGAAAACCGACCCGGCGGCTCCGGCGGGGCGGTCCACGGAAGGTGAAACTCCCCAAAACCGCCCCGCGGGACGGCTCGGGCTGGTCAACTTTGTTGAAGACAGGTTGAAGGCAGTTCCGCACGACCGTTGCGTGTCCGCACCGACATCGCCTACGACATTGCGTAAAGGAGGCCGTCGTGAGACGAGTGCGCCCGGGGGCGGCGTCCCGCGGCTCGGCTGAGCGGGCGCTGACGAGCGTCGCCGCGGGGGAAGCGTACGAGAGCCGGGCGCACGCCGGGCACGGGAGCCAGGCGCGTGAGAGCGCGGAGGGCGCGACGGCGCGGGCGCCCCGCCTGTGGCACGTCACCCTGAGCGTCTCGGGCCCCGAAGCCCCGCTGGAGGAGCTCAGGCGCGGCCTCGAACAGCTCGCCCACGACCACCCCTTCCTCCTCACCAGCCGGTACGCCCCCGACCACGCCGAGATCCGCTACTGGGAAGAGGCCCGTGACCTGCACGACGCCGCCGCGGTCGCGCTGCGGCTGTGGGGCGAGCACCGGCAGAGCGCGCGGCTGCCCGCGTGGGAGATCGTGGGACTGGAGGTGATCGACCGGGACACGTATCACCAGCGCATCGCGGAGGGGTACGGTCCGCTTCCGGCCGCGCCGGTGGGCGTCCACCCGTTCTGACCGTTCCGGCCGTTCTGACCGTTCCGGCCGTTCCGGCGGTCCAGCCGTCGCGAGCCGGGGGGCGCTTCTTTTGAGCCGTCGTCCCACGCCCGCCCCCGGGCGGTCTCGGGGACTGGAACACCGGGTGAACGGCCCGCGCGCGGGGATTACCCTGCGGGCATGACGTCGCTCTCTCCCGTCTCGCCCTACGACAACCTCTCGCCGGTCGCCCAGGCCGCCTACCGCGCCCGCGGCGCCTCCGCCACGCTCGCGCCGCTGCCGCGCGCCGCCAAGGACGACGCGCTGCTCGCGATCGCCGACGCCCTGGAGGTGCGGACCGCCGAGATCGTCGAGGCCAACGCCGAGGACGTCGCGCGCGCCCGCGAGGCCGGCACGGGCGAGGGCATCATCGACCGGCTCACCCTCACCCCCGAGCGGGTCCGCGCCATCGCCGGCGACGTGCGCGACGTGGCGGCCCTGCCCGACCCGGTGGGCGAGGTCGTCCGCGGCTCCACGCTCCCCAACGGCATCGACCTGCGCCAGGTCCGCGTGCCCCTCGGCGTCGTCGGGATCATCTACGAGGCCCGCCCGAACGTCACCGTGGACGCGGCCGCCCTCTGCCTGAAGTCCGGCAACGCCGTGCTCCTGCGGGGCTCGTCATCGGCGTACGCGTCGAACACGGCGCTGGTGCGCGTGCTGCGCGACGCGGTGCACGGCGCGGGGCTGCCCGCGGACGCCGTCCAGCTCGTGCCCGGGGAGAGCCGCGACTCCGTACGCGAGCTGATGCGTGCCCGCGGCCTCGTCGACGTGCTCATCCCGCGCGGCGGCGCCTCGCTGATCAAGACCGTCGTCGAGGAGTCCACCGTCCCGGTCATCGAGACCGGCACCGGCAACTGCCATGTGTACGTGGACGCCGCAGCCGACATCGACATGGCCGTCGACATCCTGATCAACTCCAAGGCGCAGCGGCCCAGCGTCTGCAACGCCGCCGAGACGCTGCTCGTTCACCAGGACATCGCCGACGCCTTCCTGCCGCGCGCCCTGGACGCCCTCGCGGAGGCCGGGGTGACCGTGCACGCCGACGAGCGCGTGCTCGGCCACGTGGACAGGGTGGGCGGCACCAAGGCCACCGTCGTGCCCGCGACGACCGAGGACTGGGAGACGGAGTACCTCTCGTACGACATCGCGGCCGCCGTCGTCGACACGCTGGAGCAGGCCGTCGAGCACATCCGGCTGTGGACCTCCGGGCACACGGAGGCCATCGTCACCACCTCGCAGCAGGCGGCGCGCCGCTTCACGCAGCTCGTGGACTCCACGACGGTCGCCGTCAACGCCTCGACGCGCTTCACCGACGGCGGGCAGTTCGGCTTCGGCGCCGAGATCGGCATCTCCACGCAGAAGCTGCACGCCCGGGGCCCGATGGGGCTGCCCGAGCTGACCTCGACCAAGTACATCGTGACGGGCGACGGCCACGTGCGGTGACGCCGGCCGGAGACCCGGCGGACGCCCTTCGGCGGTGACATCCCGGGGCGCCGAATTCCCTTGCGGTCTGCCCAAATTGACCCTCCCAGGTCTACGCTGGGAGGGTGCCGGAGGACGTGGGGGGCACGCCGTCGTTCCCTGACGGCTGGGAGCCCGACGACGACCGCGACCACGGGGGTGCGGACGAGGAGTTCGCCTCCGTGGTCTTCGACGAGGACTTCGTACGGGCCGCGGCGGTACACGAACCGACCGCCGTGGAGCGGCTGTTGGCCGCGGCCCAGGCGCGCGCCGAGGCCTTGGAGGCCGAGGCCCGCCGGGCCCGCACCCGCGGCCGGGGCCATGACGCGGGCGACGACGACTTCCACGACGACGGCTTCGCGTACGACGACAGCGGCGCATTCGGCCACGACAACTTCGACGACGCCTACGAACCCGACGCCCCGGACGAGGACTACGCCCGCCCGGGACGCCACCCCGCCCGCGCCCGCTGGCACCGCCCCGTGGCCTGGATGCTCGCCCTCCTGATGGGCGTCGGCATGGTCGCCCTCGCCTTCGCCGCCGTCTACCGCGGCGCCTCCTCGGGCCGCCAGGACCGCGTCCCGGCACCCGCCTCCACAAAGGTCGGCGCGGGCACCGACAAGGAGGCCCCGGCCGGCCCCTCGGCCCCCGCCGAGTTCGGCCGCCCGGCCGCCCCCGCGGCACCCCGCACCCCGTGAGGGGTCCGCGCCACCGGACATGTGGCAGGGCGTTTACCGGAGCGCCCGGAGACCTACCCTGAAGGTATGGGCGAGTCAGGAGACCCACCCGCGGGCACTCCCGAGGGCGGCCCCGACGGTGGTGAGGACGAGTACCGATCCGTCGTCTTCGACGAGTCGTTCGTGCGCGCCGCCCGCCTCCAGGAGTTCTCCGCACACGAACGCCTGACCGACCACGCGCCCGCCGTGCGCCTGCGCCCCGCCCCCTCCCGGGGCCTCTCCCGGCAGGCCCTGCTGCTCGTCGTGCTGATCGCCCTGGCCTTCGGCACGGCGATCTACATGGGCGTACGGCATCCCTACCCCGCCCCCCAGGCCAAGCGTCCCGAGCCGCTGCGGATGACGCTGGTCCCCCTGGCCCCGCAGGGCCGCGTGCCCGGCTCCACGAAGGTCGCCGACCTCTACGCGCACAGCCCCGCCGCCCAGTTCCCGGTGGGTGACGCGGGCGTCACCCTGCCCGCCGTGCGCCGCACCGCCCACTTCTCGGACACCCAGGTCATGGCCGCCCTGACCACCGCCAGGGACTACCTGATCGAGTCCTCGCTCGACCCGGACACCCTCAGCGGCGGCTCACCGAGCGCCGTACGGCTGCTGCTCGACCCGGAGCAGCTCGCCCAGTTCGACCGCGGCTTCAGGCACCCGGCCGCCGACGAGCGGCACGCGCCCACCGGCTGGCTGGTGCGGTTCGACCCGGCGAAGGCCGCGCTCGCCGACCAGCGGGCCAGGGTCCACGGCACCCTGCGGGTCGCCGAGGCGGACCGCGACGCGCTGGAGGTCACCTCGGACCACACGTTCGTGTACGCGCTGCGGCCCGCCGCCCGCGAGGACGGCGCCAGGGCTTCCCTGTTCACCGTCCGCCGCGAGCTGCGGTTCCGCTTCGACCGCGACGACCTGCGGATGCACCGGACCGAGCTGCTGGTCTCCGCCGCCCAGGCCGGTCCGCTCAGCTGCGGGGACGACACGGCGAACCAGCTGCGGCCGCTGCTCGCGGGGCAGCGGGCGAAGGCGGGCGGCCCGGCCGGCACCGATCCGTACGAGCCGGGGAGGGCGACGGCGCTCTGCGGCTCCCTGGCGGCCTCGGCCCAGCCTTCGCCGTGAGGGGGCGCGGCCGGGTCACTTGTCCTTGGCGGCGTCGTCGCCGCCCTGCCCCGTGAACTTCCCGCGCAGCTTGCCGCCAAGGTCGCCCGCCCCGCCCGCGATGTCGCTGACCAGCTTCATCAGCGGGTCCTTGCTGTTGCGTACGTCGTCCGCGTACGCCGAGGCCGACTGCCGGAAGGAGTCGGAGACCGAGGTGTCCTTGTCCTCCTCGCGGCGCGGATAGTGGCCGTCCATGATCCGCTGGAAGTCGCGGCTCTCCGACCACTTCTTCAGCTCGGCGGCGCGGACGGTGGCGAAGGGGTGCGTGCGCGGCAGCATGTTCATGATCTTCAGGACGGAGTCGCGCAGGTCGCCCCCGGCCTCGTACTCCTCGGCCTGCTCCAGGAACGCGTCGACGTTCATCTCGTGCAGGTGGTTGCCGCCCGCGAGCTTCATCAGGCCGCGCATCGAGGCGTGCGGGTCCTGGCCGACCAGCAGCCCGGCCCGGTCCGCCGACAGCTCCGACTTGCGGAACCACTCGCGCAGCGCCGTCACGATCGCCATGATCGCGACGTTGCCCAGCGGGATCCACGCGACCTTCAGCGCGAGGTTCGTCAGGAAGAGCAGGATCGTGCGGTAGACGGAGTGGCCGGAGAGGGCGTGCCCCACCTCGTGGCCGACGACCGCCCGCATCTCCTCCTCGTCGAGCAGCTCGACCAGGGCCGTGGTCACGACGATGATCGGCTCGTCGAGGCCGATGCACATCGCGTTCGGATTCGGGTCCTGGTTGACGTACATCGGCGGGACCTTCTCCAGGTCCAGGATGTAGCAGGCGTCCCGCAGCATGGTGTTGAGGTGCGCGAACTGGGCGTCCGAGACCCGCACGGAGTCGGACAGGAACAGCAGCCGCAGGCTGCGCTCGGGCAGCAGGCCGCTGAGCGCCTTGAAGACCGTGTCGAACCCGCTGAGCCTGCGCAGGGCCACCAGGGCAGAGCGGTCCGCCGGATGCTCGTAGGCCCGCGAGGAGATGCCGGGGAAGCGCCGGCGCTGCCGGCCCGGCACGCGCGCGTGCCCCCCGCCGTCCCCGCCGCCGTCGTGGTGGTTGCCGTCGGTCATGCCGATTCCCCCATGTCTGGTCCTCTTGTGCCCCCGAGGTGGGGTCCAGCCTAGGCGGAGATACCGTGACAGGGCAGCACACAGAAGGAGTCTTCCGTCATGGAGCACAACGCTGGGGCCGTCTGGCTCACGGAGGCGGCCAAGGCCGCGGAGCGGCAGGGACCCGGCAATCTGCTGCGGGTCGTGCTGGTCGTCATGGTCGTCGGATGCGTCCTCGTGGGCTGGTTCCTGCTGCGCGGGTACCGCCGCGGCGACGAGGAGGAGCAGCGGGGCGGCGGCGGGAACCACCGGGACGGCGGCGCCGACGGCCGCCGCGGCGGCGACGACGAGGGCCGCAAGAGCTGAGTCGGCGTGAGCGGGAGCCGGGCCCCCGCTTACGATGGCCCGGAAATCTTTATGTCCATCCCACCCCCGGATAGGTCCTGCCTGAGATGAGCCTCCACAGCACCGCCGCCCAGCTGGTCACTCTCGCCTCCGAGGGCGGCGAGCACGGCGGCGACCACGAAAGCCTCAGCCCCCTCCTCACCGGCGGCGGCGCCTTCGTCGCCCTCATGCTGCTCCTGTGGATCACCACCCGCTTCAACCGGGACCGCTAGGGCCCGCTCGTTCGACGCGGTCCGGAGCGGGGCCCCTCGACCGGGCCGGTAGGGTCTGCACGCATGGGAGAGCAGGACATGCCTACCGGCCCGGAGATTTTTCCGGGAACCGGTCCGGCGAGCAACGGCAAGCGCCGCCTCGGCGTCATGGGCGGGACGTTCGACCCGATCCACCACGGACACCTCGTGGCGGCCAGTGAGGTCGCCGCGCAGTTCCACCTCGACGAGGTGGTGTTCGTGCCGACCGGGCAGCCGTGGCAGAAGAGCGACAAGCGGGTGTCCCCGGCCGAGGACCGCTATCTGATGACGGTCATCGCGACCGCCGAGAACCCGCAGTTCTCGGTGAGCCGCATCGACATCGACCGCGGCGGCGCGACGTACACCACGGACACGCTGCGCGACCTGCGGGCCCTCAACCCCGACACGGACCTGTTCTTCATCACGGGCGCCGACGCGCTCGGCCAGATCCTCACCTGGCGGGACACCGAAGAGCTGTTCTCCCTCGCGCACTTCATCGGGGTCACCCGGCCCGGCCACACGCTGGCCGACCCCGGACTCCCCAAGGGCGGTGTCTCCCTGGTGGAGGTCCCGGCCCTCGCCATCTCGTCCACGGACTGCCGCGCCCGGGTCGCCAAGGGCGATCCCGTCTGGTACCTGGTGCCGGACGGTGTGGTGCGTTACATCGACAAGCGCGAGCTGTACCGCGGCGAATGAGCCGAGAGGGGCACCACCGGTGAACGACCGACAGTACGACCCGTATGCGGGCAGCGACCCGTATGCGGGCGAGTACGCGGGTGAGTACACGGCCGGGCACGCGGCGGGGTACGCGGCCGATCAGTACCAGGTCGTCGGGTACGACGAGTACGGGCAGCCGGTGTATCAGCTGGTGCAGCAGCAGCAAGTGCAGCAGCAGGTGCAGCAGTCGCCCCAGGTGCCTCAGCAGTACCAGGGGTATGGGTACGACCCGTATGCCGGTGGCGGGCAGCAGCAGGCGTACGACGCGCAGGGCGGCCCGGCGGCCTCGTACGACACCGCGTGGGTTCCCCAGCAGCAGTCCCAGCCCGCTCCGCCCCGTCAGCCCGAACCGGCTCCGGCTCCGGTTCCGGAACCGGAACTCCGCGAGCCGCAGGCCGCGTACGAGCAGACCGAGTACAAGCAGGCCGCGTACGAGCAGACCGAGTACAAGCAGGCCGCGTACGAGCAGACCGAGTACAAGACCGAGCAGTTCTCGTTCATCGAGGAGCCGGACGAGGACTCCGAAGACGTCATCGACTGGCTGAAGTTCACCGAGAGCCGCACCGAGCGGCGCGAGGAGGCCAAGCGGCGCGGTCGCTCCCGCGTCGTCGCGCTCGTCGTGGCCCTCGCACTGGTGATCGCGGGCGGCGTCGGCTACCTGTGGTTCGCGGGCAAGCTGCCCGGCCAGTCCGACGGCGCGGGCGGCGCGGCCGACGCGACCGGCCCGCAGAAGCGCGACGTCATCGTCGTCCACCTGCACGACACCAAGGGCGGCGGCACCTCCACCGCCCTGCTGGTGGACAACGCCACCACCGGGCAGGGCGCCACCGTCCTGCTGCCGAACTCCCTCGCCGTGGCGGACGACGAAGGCAGTGCGACGACGCTCGGCAAGTCCGTCGACGACGACGGTTCGACGGGCACCCGCGAGTCGATCGACACCGCCCTCGGCACCGAGATCGAGGGCACCTGGCGCCTGGACACCCCCTTCCTGAACAACCTCGTCGAGCTCGTCGGCACCATCGACGTCGACACGGACGCCGACGTGCCCGACCCCAAGGCGAAGAAGGGCGAAGCGCCTCTGGTCAAGAAGGGCGAGGAGCAGACCCTCAGCGGGCAGATGGCCGTCGCGTACGCCACCTACCGCGCGCCCGGCGAGGGCGAGAGCGCGCAGCTGGCCCGCTTCGGCCAGGTCATGCGGGGCATCCTGCGGAAACTCTCGTCGGACCCGCGAGGAGCCACGACCACCGTGGAGTCGCTCGCCCAGATCCTCGACCCCTCGCTCAAGGAGAAGGACCTCGGTACCTTCCTCGCCAAGCTCGCCGACCGTGCGAAGAGCGGGGACCACAAGACGACGCTGCTGCCGGTGCGGCCGGACGGCACCCTGTCCGAGGAAGCCGGCGACAGCGTGGTCAAGGACGTCCTCGGCGGCGCGGTGAAGAGCCCGGAGAAGGGCGCGGCCCTGCGGGTCGGCGTCCGGAACGCCTCCGGCGCGAAGGGCGCGGCGCAGGACGCCCGGGTCTCCCTGGTCAACGGCGGCTACGCCTTCGTCGACGCCGGCACGGGCTCCGCGGCCCGCCCCACCTCGCAGATCACCTACACCGACGCCGCCGACGAGGCGCAGGCCACCGAGGTCGCCAAGACCCTCGGCCTGCCGACGAGCGTGGTCCGCAAGGGCAGGACGGCACCGAACGCGGACGTCTCCGTGGTCCTCGGTCGGGACTACGCGGCGGGGTGACAGGGCCCCCGCGGAGGCCCCGCGGGGGTCCGAGAAGGGGCCGGCCGAGGCGGTGACGTAATCGTCTGGGGAGCGGACGGCGGTCCGTGAGACCCTTGAGGTGTCTTGACCATCTGAAGGAAAGCTCACCAGTGACCGCCACGGACCGCTCCATCGAGCTCATCAACGTCGCCGCCCAGGCGGCTGCCGACAAGCTCGCGCACGACATCATCGCGTACGACGTCAGCGACGTGCTGTCCATCACGGACGCCTTCCTGCTCGCCTCCGCGCCCAACGACCGCCAGGTCAAGTCGATCGTCGACGAGATCGAGGAGCAGCTGAACAAGCAGCTCGGCGCCAAGCCGGTCCGCCGCGAGGGCGACCGCGACGCCCGCTGGATCCTGCTCGACTACGTCGACATCGTGGTCCACGTCCAGCACAGCGAGGAGCGCGTCTTCTACGCCCTCGAGCGCCTGTGGAAGGACTGCCCCGAGATCGGCCTGCCCGAGGATGCCAAGGCGACCCGCGGCAAGGGCGCCGAGCACGCCGAGCAGCGGGCCGCGGAGGAGGCTGACCTGGACGGTGAGCTTCGGTGAGCAACCGCGGCTGCCGGATCATCCTGTGGCGGCACGGCCAGACGGCCTGGAACCTGGAGCGCCGCTTCCAGGGCTCCACGGACATCGAGCTGACCGAGACGGGCGTCGGCCAGGCCAGGCGCGCCGCCCGGCTGCTCGCCTCCCTGAAGCCGGACGCGATCATCGCCTCCGACCTCAAGCGGGCGGCGGCCACGGCCGCCGAGCTGGCCGCCGTCACCGGCCTGTCCGTCACCCACGAGGAAGCCCTCCAGGAGACGTACGCCGGTAAGTGGCAGGGCCTGACGCACGAGGAGATCATCGCCCGCTTCGGCGAGCAGTACGCCGCGTGGAAGCGCGGCGAAGCGGTGCGCCGCGGCGGCGGCGAGCTGGAGACCGAGGTCGCCGACCGCGCCGCTCCCGTCGTGCTGCGTCACGCCGAGAAGCTGCCGGACAACGGCACGCTGGTGGTGGTCAGCCACGGCGGCACCATCCGCACCACGATCGGCCGCCTCCTGGGCCTGGAGGCCCACCACTGGGAGGGGCTCGGCGGTCTCTCCAACTGCTGCTGGTCGGTCCTCGGCCAGGGCGCGCGCGGCTGGCGCCTGCTGGAGCACAACGCCGGCACGCTCCCGGAGCCGGTGCTCGGCGACGACGACTGAGCGTCCCGGAGCCGCTTCCGGGGGGCGGCCGGACCCGGATTTCACATTCCGGCTGGTCGCAGGCTAAAGTTCTTCTTGTTCGCCCCGCAGAGCGGGGCGAAACGCCGGAGCGGTTCCACCGCGTGGCGCAAGGGGCTATAGCTCAGTTGGTAGAGCGCCTGCATGGCATGCAGGAGGTCAGGAGTTCAATTCTCCTTAGCTCCACAGTCCCGAGAATCCCGTCCCCGTCAGGGGGCGGGATTTTCTTTTTGCCACCCCTGGTCGCTGACCGGCCCGCTCGGGCCGTGGCAGAATCGGACAGCCGGAAGGGGAACGCAACCCGACGGGAGGGAGAGCGCGATGCCTGCGAGCATCCTCGAAGAGGTCGACCACCTCTTCGACGCGACGGCGATACGAGAACGTCACGCGCTCCGCACACTCCTCAACTGCCCTTCCTGCGGCTCGGTCCACGTCGCCCAAGTACTCGGCGACAACGGCGGAGTCAGTTATGTCTGCACCGCCTGCGGCCACAGCTGGAGCTGATCGATGGGGGCACACAGGCGGAAATGCGACTGGTGCGACAGTGGCACGCCGATCGTCCGCGACATGGAGCCGGTCAACACCGACTACCAGTACTGGTGCGAGGAATGCGCACGGGCGCTGATCATAAAAGGCGACCCCATCGAGACCTACCGTGAGCTCGAAGGGGAGCCGATCTACGGCCGGTTGCTCGACGAGCACTGCACCCTCAAGCGGTTCTACTCGTTCGCCACCGCCTGAGACCGCCCAGCAGAAACGCGAAAGCGGTCACCACGTAGAGGGCCGACAGCGTCATCTGGCCACGGTCCTGGACGAGTTCGAGCCGTCCCGCCCCGTGCGGCACCCACCACAGGGCGTACGAGCAGAAGACCAGGGACGCGGCCCCGGTCGCCGCCCACCGGAGAGGGCCGCCGCCCCGTCGGGCCGCCTCGGCCCCCAGGACCAGCACCATCGGCACACACCACACCCAGTGGTGCGACCACGACACCGGGCTCACCAGGAGCGCCGTCGCCGCGCAGCAGAGCACGGCCCGAGCCCGCTCCCCGCGCAGCGCCGCGCCCACCGCGACGGCGAGACCGAGCGCGCCGGACACGGCCGCCGACACCGCCCACCAGGCCCCGGGCTCCGCGGTGTGCAGCAACCGGGCGAGGACGCCCCGCAGCGACTGGTTCGCGGTGTCCTCCGCCAGCCCGACCCGGCCCGCCTCGAACACCATCCGGGTCCAGAACCGCCACGAGTCGTAGGGCAGGACGGCCGCCGCGAGGAGCGTCGCCCCGGCGAACGAGACGGCGGCCACGCACGCGTGCCGCACGGCGGGCCGCCACACTCCGCGCCGCAGGGCCTCGGCGGCGCCGGTCAGCAGCAGGAACACCGCGAAGAGCGCCGGCGTGAGCTTGACCGCCGCGGCGACGCCGATGCCGAGGCCCGCCCAGCGGTGGCCCGGATGCCGTGACAGGTCCCACAGGACGACCACGGCGAGCAGCAGATTGATCTGTCCGTAGCGCAGCGTCGTCCACACCGGCTCGCACCAGACGGCGACCGAGGAGACCCACAGGGCACCCTCCACGCGCGCGTGCCGCCCTTCGCGCGCGTGCCGCCCTTCGTGCGCGTGCCACCCGTCACGTGTGTGCCGCTCTTCGTCGATGAGTCGCAGGGACAGGGTCACGAAGGCGACCAGCAGGAGGAGGTTCCCCAGCGTCGCGAGGGTGCGCATGTCCGGGGTGTCCAGGAGCGTCAGCGGGGTGAACAGGAGCGCGGCGAACGGCGGGTAGGTCGTCGGGAGACGGGCGTCGGTGGTGCGCAGTGCGTAGAGGTCGCCGCCCGCGCGCACGGTCTCGCCCTCGGCGCGGTAGACCATCAGGTCGATCATCGAGACGTCGGCGGCGCGCTGCGCGAGCCAGAAGGCCATGAAGGAGCACAGGCAGGCTCCGGCGGCGAGAGGCACGCGGCGGCGGGCGGCGGCGAACGCGATCACGGTCACGGAGGCTGACAGTACCGGCCTTATCGGGCGCTATCGGGCCAGACCGGAAACGATTTGGTGGAGCACGGGGGTGACCGTGTAATGTTTGGGGAGTCGCCGGGGGAACCGGGCGGACACAAACAAGGGGCTATAGCTCAGTTGGTAGAGCGCCTGCATGGCATGCAGGAGGTCAGGAGTTCAATTCTCCTTAGCTCCACAGCAGATGAGAAGCGGGCCACCCGGATCGGGTGGCCCGCTTCTCGTTTCCCCCGCTTCCGCGCGGCTCTTCTTGGTTCTCCTTGTCGCCGCTTACTGCCGGCCGCTGCCGAGTGCCCTGCGGCCACGGCCCGGCGGCAGCACTGGGGGCAGGGCGGGGCGGATCACCGGTGCCGGGTCCTCCTCGATGCGCAGGGCGAGCGCCGGGCAGCGCCGCACGGCACGGGAGGCGCGCGCTTCGGAGTAGCGCGGTACGGCGGCCTCCGCGACCGACGGGAAGCCGTCCGGGCCCAGCTGGATCAGCTCCGGGACGATGTCCGCGCACAGGCCGTGGCCCTGGCACAGGGTCCAGTCCACGGCCAGCCTGCGGCCGCTGGGAGTCTGCGCCGGGGGTGCCTCCGCCTGGAGGGGCAGGACCGCCTCGACAGGACGCCCGCAGCCGCCGCCCAGGACGTGCGCCGCGAGATCGTCCGTGAACGCCGCGATCGTCGACTCCAGGAAGGCCGCCGAGCCGTCCGGATGCTTGCAGGCCCCGCGCCGCTTCACGGTCCGCGTCACCTCGCGCAGCGCTTCGAGGGCGGTCGGGCCGCCGCCCTGGAGGACGTCCGCGAGGCCACGGGCCGCCGCGGGGAGGCCGAGGTAGCAGGGGCCGCACTGCCCGGCGCTCTCCGCGGCCAGCCAGTGCGCGACGCGCAGCGACTCCCCGAGCGGACAGGTGCCCTCTCCGATCGGCAGGACCGCGCCCGCGCCGAGCGCGCCGCCGCAGGCCTCCAGGGCGGCGCGGGAGATGACCGCCTCGTTCGCCGTGACGCCGTCGAGCCACCTGCCGTGGTAGCCGCCGGTCAGCACGCCCTGGGGGAGCGCGGGGGCGCCGGCGAGCTGGAGGACGTAGCGCAGGGGCACTCCGGTGGGGACCTCGACGACCATCGGCCGGGTGACCGCTCCGGAGAGGGTCAGCAGGACCGTGCCCGGCTCGTCGCGCAGCCCGGTGCGGCAGTAGCGGTCGGCGCCGATCCGCGCGGCGACGGCGAGCTGGGCGAAGGTCTCCGCGTTCGAGAGCAGGGTCGGCGCGCCGCCCACTCCGTACTCGGACGTACGCGACTTGCGGCCCGGCGGCAGCGGCGGGCCGCCGTCGGCGGAGCGGACCAGGGCGGACGACTCCCCGGTGACCATGCGCACCGGATTGCGCTGCACGCGCGCGCGGAGCGCCGACCCGCGCCGGTTGCCGAGGCCCCGCTCGGCGAGGGCGGTGCGCATCGAGGCCTCGGTGGAGTCCCGGGTCACGCCGACGACGAGGGTGCGGGCCCCGAGGGCCTCCGCGGCGAGCAGGGCGCCGTCCAGGATGAGGTGCGGGGCGCGGTTGATCAGGACGGTGTCCTTGCGGCAGGCCGGTTCGTCCTCGCTGCCGTTGACGACCACCACGGGGCGTACGCCCCGGCGTATCGCCGCGTCGGCGACGGCCCGCAGCTTCCGGTCGAACGGAAAGCCCGCGCCGCCCCGGCCGCGCAGCGCGATCTGCTCGGCGAGGCGGGCGAGCGGCTCGCCCGCCATGGGTTCGAGGGGGCCGTGCACTTTCAGGTGCATGGCGAGATCGAGGCGTTCGACCAGGTCGAAGCCGGAGGTGAGCAGGGGCAGCCCGACGACGCGGACTTCGGGGACGTCGGGCAGCGACGCGTTCACGGGTGGCCTCCGGGGGCGGCGTTCCAGGGCTCGCCCGAGCTGGGGGCCCGGAAGGGCCGGTGCAGCGGTTCGGTGGCGGGGCCGCTGTCGTACGCGGGGTCGGGGACGGGGGCGGGGGCGGGGCTTGGGCTTGCGCCCGGGCCGGCGTGTGGGCAGGGGCCGCGGGTGGGGTCGTGGGCGGCGTCGTGGGCGGGTTCGTATGCCGGTGCGTGCGGAGGAGGTGCGTACGGCGGCGTAGGGGCCGGTTCGTACGCCGGGGCGTACGCGGGCTGGGGTGCGGTGTCGTACGTGGGCTGGGGGGCCACGTAGGGGGCTTCGGCGGGTGGCGGCGGGGAGGGCGTCGGCCAGCGGTTCGTCGGCTCCGGGCGGGGCGGGGGGGCTGCCGGGGGCCGGGGGCGGGGGGGGGGGGGGGGCTGGGGGGGGTAGGCCCGGCTCCTATACA
>NZ_JAFEXF010000127.1 GCF_016905445.1 Streptomyces sp. G44 | reverse complement strand
GGGTCGGTCAGCGGTCGAGTGGCTCCGGCACCCGGACCGTGCCGTTACGGGTGCCGCCGACCGCCGGGCTGCACGGCTGCCGGGCCCGAGATCGGCAGCCGGACCGCCAGGCCTGACGGGCCCGACGCGCCTGAGCGCGCCGGGGGCCTGCGGCACCGGATGCCTCGGCGCTCCCGGCGTTCCCTGTGATCGGCCGCCCGTCAGGTGGGGCCGCCACCGGAGCCAGTGCGTCGGAGTCACGGCCCCGTCACCGGCTCACGCCCGTCGGCCACCGCACCACCCCGCCGCATCCCCGTCCGCTCCCCTCCAGGTCACCACCCTGTTCCACCGCACCGCCACACCGCCGCGCACACCCGGTGTGTCACGCCCGGTCCGGCGCATCGCCCACGAGGCGGGCGCCGGGACCGTCCGCGTGGCCCGCGCCGCATCACCCCGCTCTCCAGAAGGACTTCACCCATGACGGACCTGCACGACAAGCCCGCACCGGCGTCCTCCCTTCCGCAGGGCGGCTCCACCCCCGACACACCGGAGAACGCGGTGGCTCCGGCGTATCCGACGCTCGGCGAGCTGTTCACCGCCTGGGTGAACCGGACCCCGGAAGCACCGGCCCTCACCGACGGCCGCCGGACCTGGACCTACCGTGAACTGGCCGACCGTACCGCCCGGTTGGCCGCGCACCTGACAGGGCGGGGAGCGGGGCCGGACCGGGTGGTGGCCCTGGTGCTGCCGCGCTCCATGGAGCTGATCGCGGCCGAGCTGGCCGTGGCGCGGGCGGGCGCCGCCTTCCTGCCCGTGGACCCCGCCTATCCGGCCGAGCGCCGCGCGCTGATGCTCGCCGACGCCGCGCCCGCGCTCACCCTCGACGATCCGCGCCGGGTGGCCGACCTCCTGGCCGCCGAAGACGCCGAAGGCGCCGAAGACGCCGGAAACGCCGGAAACGCCGAAGACGCCGGAGACCCCGCGGTACGCACGCCCGCCGCCGAGGTCCACGCCGATCACGCGGCCTACGTCATCTACACCTCCGGTTCCACCGGCACCCCCAAGGGGGTGACGGTGACCCACCGCGGCATCGGCGGCTTCACCGCGGCCGCCGCCGAACGGTACGCGGTGGGCCCCGGCGACCGGGTGCTCCAGTTCTCCTCGCCGAGCTTCGACGCCTCCGTCCTGGAGCTGTTCATCTCCGTCCTGTCCGGCGCCACGCTCGTCGTACCGCCGCACGGGCCCTGGCTGGGCGACGAACTCGCCGCGGTCCTGGACGAGCACCGCGTCACCCACGCCCTCATCCCGCCCGCCGCGCTGGCCTCGCTGCCCGACCCCGAGCGAGGCACCGCCCGCCACCTGCGCACGCTCATCGTGGGCGCCGAGGCGTGCTCGGCCGAGCTCGTGGACCGCTGGGCCCCGGGCCGCCGGATGATCAACTCCTACGGCCCGACCGAGACCACCATCGTCGCCACGTGGACCGGGCCGCTCACGGCGGGCAGCAGTACGCCGACGATCGGCGGCGCTCTGCCGCACACCCGGGCGTACGTCCTGGACGCCGCGATGCGGCCCGTACCGCCCGGTGCCGACGGTGAGCTGTTCGTGGGCGGCGACGCGGTGGCCCGCGGCTACCTGGGCCGCCCCGGACTGACGGCGGCGCGCTTCGTCGCCGATCCCTTCGGCCCGCCCGGAGCGCGCCTGTACCGCACGGGTGACCGGGTGCGGTGGACCGCCGGGGGAGAGCTGGAGTTCCTGGGCCGGCTGGACCGGCAGGTGAAGATCCGGGGCTTCCGGATCGAGCCGGGCGAGATCGAGGCGGCGTTGCGCCGGGCCGGGGCCGGTGCCGTCGGCGAGGCCGTGGTCGTGGTGCGCGAGGACGTGCCGGGCCACCAGCGCCTCGTCGCCTACGTCACCGCGGCCACCCGATCCGCGCCCGCCGGCCCCGCCGACACCAGCGGCGGCAACGGCACCGACGGCCCCCTCGACGCGGCCGCCTCCGCCGCGCACCCCCTCGACCCGGCCGCCCTCCGCGCCGCCATCGGAGCCGTCCTGCCCGGGCACATGGTGCCGTCCGCCGTCGTGGTCCTCGACCGGATGCCGCTCACCCCGCAGCACAAGATCGACCGGCGGGCCCTGCCCGCGCCGGAGCGGTCGGTGGCGCTCGGCCACGTGCCGCCGCGGACGGACCAGGAGCGGGCCCTCGCCGGGATCTGGGCGGACGTCCTCGGCACCGACGCCGTCGGCGTCACCGACGACTTCTTCGACCTGGGCGGTGAGTCGATCCTCGCCGCCCGCGTGCTCGCCCGCGTCCGGGACGACCTGGGCGTGCGGCTGACCGTGCGGGACGTGTTCACCGCGCGGACGATCGCCGCGCTCGCCCCCCTGCTCGCCGACCCGTCGGCCGCCGCGCCGCCGCAGCCGATCCCCCCGGTTCCCCGCGAGGGCGGCCTGCCGCTGTCCAGCGCGCAGCGGCGGCTCTGGTACCTGGACGACCTCACCGAGGGCGGCACCGAGTACAACACCGGCGTCTCCCTCAGGTGGCGCGGCGCCCTGGACCCGGACGCGCTGCACCGCTCCCTGCTCCGTCTCGCGGCCCGGCACGACTCCTTGCGCACCACGTTCCCCACGGTCGACGGCCAGGGCGTCCAGCGGGTCGCGGCGGAACCGGACGTACCCCTGCGGACGGCCGATCTCACCGGCATACCCGACGCGCGCCGCGCCGGGGCCGCCGAGAACCTGCTCACCGAGGAACTCCGCCGCCCCTTCGACCTCGCGGCCGGGCCGCTCACCCGGGCGCTGCTCGTCCGGCTCGCCGCCGAGGACCACCTGCTGCTCCTGGCCCAGCACCACATCGTCACCGACGGCTGGTCGGTCGGCATCCTCACCCGCGAACTCGCCGCCCTTTACCACGCGGAGACCACCGGGGAGCCGGACGGACTGCCGCGGCCCGGCGTCCAGTACCCGGACTTCGCGGTCTGGGAGCGCGGGCAGCGGGCCGGTGACGCGGACGCCGCCGATCTGGCGTACTGGAGGCGGCACTTGGCGGGCCTCCAGCACCTGGAGCTGCCCACGGACCGCCCGCGCCCCGCCGTGCGCACCACCGCCGGCGCGGCCCACCGGCACGTGCTGCCCGCGGAGCTGACGTCCCGGCTGCGGCAACTGGCCGCAGGCCGCGGCACGACGGCGTTCACCCTGTTCGCGGGCGCCGCCGCGCTGCTGTTCTCCCGCTACTCGGGCCAGCGGGACATCGCGCTCGGCACCGTCACCAACGGGCGTGGCCGCCGGGACCTGGAGGACGTGCCGGGGTTCTTCGCCAACACCGTGGTGCTCCGCGGTGACGTGGACGAACGGGCGACCGTGGACCGGTTCGTGGAGACGATGCGGACGACGGTCCTCGACGCCTTCGCCCACGACGCGGTTCCGTTCGACCGGGTGGTGGAGGAGCTGGCCCCGCCCCGCGACCCGAGCCGCACCCCGCTGGTGCAGGTGCTCGTCGTACAGCAGACCGCTTCTCCCGCACTCCCGCCGGCCGGTGGTCTGCGCGTCACCGGGCACCCGCTGCCCCGCCCCGCCGCCCGCTTCGACCTGGTCCTGGAGTTCACGCCGGACGCGGACGGCGGCTGCGTGCTGACCGTGGAGTACAACAAGGATCTGTTCGACGCGGCGACCGTGACCCGGATGACCGGCCACCTGCACCGGCTCCTCGAAGGCATGGCGGACGGTCCGGGCCGCAGGCTGGCCGAGCTGCCCATGCTCGGGGCCGAGGAACAGCGCACGCTGGTGGACAGCTGGAACCCGCCCGCCCGCGCGGCGCGGGACAACGAGTACGGCACGCTGCCCGCGCTGCTGCACGCCCAAGCGGCGCGGACCCCGGACCGTACCGCCGTCATCTGCGGCGACACGCGGCTGGAGTACGCCGAAGTCGCCCGGCGCGCCTCCCGGCTGGCCCGGCAGCTCGTCGCGCGCGGCGCCGGACCCGAGACCCTGGTCGCGCTCTGCCTGCCGCGCACCGCCGACCTGGTGCCCGTGCTGTGGGCGGTGCTCGCCTCCGGCGCCGGCTACCTCCCCGTCGACCCGGCCTACCCCGCCGAGCGCGTCCGCTTCATGCTCGACGACGCCCGGCCCGCCCTCGTCCTCGCCACCCGCGAGACCGCCGCCGCGCTGCCCCCGGAGTGCGTACCGCTGCTCCTGGAGGAGTGCACCGCGCCGGACGCGCCGGACGCCGGGCCGAGCGACTCCGAGCTGACCGACGCCGACCGGCTCCGGCCGCTGCTGCCGGACCATCCCGCGTACGTCATCTACACCTCGGGTTCCACGGGCCGCCCCAAGGGCGTGGTGGTCGGCCACCGCAGCGCCGCCGCGCTGGCCGCGTGGGCGGGGGAGCGGTTCGGGCCCGAGGGGCTGTCCCATGTCATCGCCTCCACCTCCCTCAACTTCGACGTCTCGGTGTTCGAACTGATCTGCCCCCTGGCGGCCGGCGGCACCGTCGAGGTGGTCACCGACCTGCCGGCCCTCGCCGACGGCACCGGGCCCCGGCGCGCCACGCTGCTCAGCGGCGTGCCGTCCGTCGTCTCCCGGCTCGTCGCGGGCGGTACGGCACCCCTCACCGCCGACACCGTCGTCCTCGCCGGTGAGGCCCTGCCCGCGCAGACCGCGCAGGACGTGCGGGCCGCCATGCCCGACTGCCGGATCGCCAACGTCTACGGCCCCACCGAGGCCACCGTGTACGCCACCGCCTGGTTCGCCGGCGACCGGCTGCCGGATCAGCCCCCGCCCATCGGCGACCCGGTCGCGCTCACCCGCGCGTACGTACTGGACACCTCCCTGCGGCCGCAGCCCGTCGGCGTCCCCGGTGAGCTGTACCTCGGGGGCGGCGGCCTGGCCCGCGGCTACCTGAACCGGCCCGGACTGACGGCCACCCGTTTCGTCGCCGACCCGTTCGGCGCGCCGGGAGAGCGCATGTACCGCACCGGTGACCTGGTGCGCCGACGGCCCGACGGCGCACTCGAATACGTGGGCCGCACGGACCAGCAGGTCAAGGTGCGCGGCTTCCGCATCGAACTGGGCGAAGTGGAGGAGGCGCTGCGCGGCTGCGCGGGCGTGGCCGAGGCGGCGGCCCTCGCCGCCACCGACGGCGACGGCAACCGGCGCCTGGTCGGCTACGTCGTCCCGGCCGCCGGGCAGCACACCGAACCCGAGGCGGTGCGCCGGGACCTGGGCCGTACGCTGCCCGACTACATGGTCCCGTCGGCCGTCGTCGTCCTGGACGCCCTGCCGCTCAACCCCAACGGCAAGCTCGACCGGAACCGGCTGCCCGCCCCCGGCCCCGCCGTGCGCGCCGTGCGCCATGTCGCGCCCCGCACGCCCACCGAGCGCACCCTGGCCGCGATCTGGGCGGAGGTGCTGCGGGAGGATCGCGTCGGCGTCGACGACAACTTCTTCGAACTCGGCGGCGACTCGATCCTCAGCATCCAGGTGGTGGCCCGTGCCCGGCAGGAGGGCCTGCCGCTCACCTCACGGGACCTCTACCAGCACCAGACCGTCGCCGCCCTCGCGCACCGCGCGGACGCGGCGGCCGGGCCGCGCGAGGCCGCGCCCGCACCGGAGGCGCCCACCGGCACGGCCCCCCTGACCCCCATCCAGCACTGGCTGTTCGACGCCGTCGGCGCACGCGCCGGCCACTTCGCCCAGGCACTGTCCCTGCGCATGCCCGCCGACCTGGACCCGGCGGCGCTGGAGGACGCGCTGAACGACCTGGTCGCCCACCACGACGCCCTGCGCTCCCGCTTCGCCACCGCCGAAGAGCCGGCCGGCTGGCACATCGACGAGCGGACGCCCCGCCTCCGGCTGGCCCGCCACACCGGCCCGGAGACGGACACCCCGCACTTCGGACCGTTCGACCTCGGCCGGGGACCGCTGCTGCGGGCCGTGCTGCACGACGCCGGTACCGAGGCGCCTGCCGTCCTGCACCTCGCCGTGCACCACCTGGTGGTCGACGGCGTCTCCTGGCGGCTGCTCCTCGAAGACCTGGACCGCGCCTACCGGGCCCGCCGCGCGGGCCGGGACGGCGCGGCCGCACTGCCCGCCAAGTCCTCGCCGCTGCGGCAGTGGGCCCGCAGGCTGCATGCCCACGCGGCGGACGGCGGCTTCGACGACGAGCGCGCGTACTGGGCCGGAGCCGTCCCCGCCGACGCGCCCGCCCTGCCCGCCGAACTGACGGGCGGCGGCCCCGGCACCTACGCCGAGCAGAAGTCGCTCACCGTACGCCTCGGCGCCGACGCGACCGCCGCCCTGCTGCGCACCCTGCCCGACACCTACCGCACCCAGGCCAACGACGTCCTGCTCGGCGCGCTCGGCCGTGCCCTGTGCGGCTGGAGCGGCCGGGAGCGGGTGGTGGTCGACGTCGAGGGACACGGCCGCGAGGAACTCTTCCGCGAGCTGGACATCAGCCGTACGGTCGGCTGGTTCACGACCCGGTACCCCGTGGCGCTCGCCGTCCCGCGGGACGCCGACTGGGACACCGTGCTGAAGCAGGTCAAGGAGCGGTTGCGCGCCGTACCCCGCAACGGCCTCGGCCATGACGCGCTGCTCCGGCTGGCCGGTCCCGGGGCGGCCCCGCGCACCGCGGCCGCGCAGATCAGCTTCAACTACCTGGGCCGCATGGACACCGCGGAGGACTCCGACGGCCTCTACCGGGGCACCGTACGCCCGCTCGAACTGGACGCGGACCCGGCGGCCGAGCGCCCGCACGCCCTGGAGGTCGTCGGGCAACTCGTGGGCGACGAGCTGGAGTTCACCTGGTTCTACGCCGATCTGCCCGGCCGTAAGGACGCGGTCGCGGATCTCGCCGGGCGTTACGGCGACGCGCTCACCGACCTGGCCCGGCACGCCGCCCGGCCCGGCGCCGCGGGCCGTACGCCGTCCGACTTCCCGCTGGCCCGGCTCGACCAGGCCGCCGTGGACCGGATCACCGGCGCGGACCCGGCCGCCGTGGCCGACGTCCTGCCGCTCACGCCCACCCAGGCGGGCATGCTCTTCCACGGCCTGTCCCAGGACGACAGCGGCGTCTACGTCCAGCAGTTGACGTTCGTCCTGGACGGCGTGCCCGACCCGGCGGCCCTCGCCGAGTCCTGGCAGCACGTCACCGACCGCACCGAGGTGCTGCGCGGCCGGGTCCGCTGGCAGGACGTACCCGAACCGCTCCTCGTGGTGGAGCGCCACGCGGCCGTGCCCGTCACCCACCTGGACTGGCGCGAAGCGACGGAGGACGAGCGCCGCGCCCGCCTCGACGCCCTGCTGGTCCGGGACCGCGCCGACGGCATCGACCTCGGGCGGGCCCCGCTCCAGCGCCTGCTGCTGGCCCGCGTCTCCGACACCGCCGTGCGCGTGGTGTGGTCCTTCCACCACCTGCTCCTCGACGGCTGGAGCATGTTCCAGGTGCTCTCGGACGTCTTCGCCCACCACGCCGGACCCGACGCGGCCACCCTCCCGCACCGCCCGTCCTACCGGGAGTACGTGTCCTGGCTGCGGCTCCGCGACCAGGACGCGGCCGACCGGCACTGGCGGCACCGCCTGTCCGGCCTGACCGAGGCCACGCCGCTGCCCTACGACCGCGAGCCGCGCGAGGCCCACCGCGCCGAGTCCACCCACGCGGTCCACGGCACGCTGCCCGCGGCCGCCACCCGGGCGCTGGAGGAGCTCGCCCGCACCTCGGGCCTCACCCTCAACACCCTGGTCCAGGGCGCCTGGGCGGTGCTGCTCGCCCGGCAGGCGGGCCGCGACGACGTGGTGTTCGGCACCACCGTGTCCGGCCGCCCGGCCGAACTGCCCGGCGCCGAGGCCATGACCGGCCTGTTCATCACCACCCTGCCCACCCGGGTCACCGTGCCCGGCCACGGCACCCTGCTCGACTGGCTGCGCGCGCTCCAGGCCGACCAGAGCGAGGACCGGCGCTTCGACCATCTGCCGCTCACCCGGATGAAGACGTTCACCGAACTCCCCGAGCGCGTCGGGCTCTTCGACAGCATCGTCGTCTTCGAGAACTACCCGGTGGACGACGACCTCGCCGCCGCCCACGGACTGCGCCTGAGCGGCCTGGAAGGCGTCGAGACCACCAACTACCCGCTGAGCCTGACCGCTTACCCGGGCACGGAGCTGAACCTGCGCCTCGGCTACGACCCCGAGCTGTTCGACGCCGGCACGGCCGCGCGCATGGCCGAGTACCTCACCGTCCTGCTCGCCGGCATGCCCGCCGGCTCCCCGCGCCCGCCCGCCCGGCTGCCGCTGCTCGGCCCGGACCGCCGCGAACAGGTCCTGCGCACCTGGAACGACACCGCCACCGACCTGCCCGACAGCACCGTCGCCGGCCTCTTCGCCGCCCAGGTGCGCCGCACTCCCGACGCCGTGGCCCTGGAAGCGGGGGACGAGCACCTCACCTATCGCGAACTCGACGTCCGTGCCGCCCAGTTGGCCGCTCGCCTTGCCGGGGCGGGCGTCCGTGCGGAATATCCGGTCGGCGTCCTCATGGACCGCTCCGTCGACCTGATCGTCACCCAGCTGGCGCTCGTGCGCACCGGCGGCGTGTACGTGCCGCTGGACGGCAGGGCACCGGCCGAGCGGCTGCGCCGGACCCTGGCCGAGGCCGGGGCCCGCCTGCTGCTCACCGACGCCGCCTGGGAGGAGACGGCCCGGGAGGTGCTGCCGGGTGACGGCGTCCTGCGGGTCGACGGCGCCTTCGAGCCGCCCACCGGGCCGGCGTCCCACCAGGCCGTGCACCCCGACAACGTCCAGTACCTGATGTTCACCTCCGGCTCCACCGGCACCCCCAAGGGCGTCGCGGTGCGCCAGCGGGACGTGGCCGCGCTCGCCCTCGACCGGGCCTTCGCCGGACACGACCGCGTCCTCGTGCACTCGCCGCACGCCTTCGACGCCGCCACCTACGAGGTGTGGGTGCCGCTGCTGCGCGGCGGCACCGCCGTCCTCGCCCCGCCCGCCGACCTCGACGCCGCCCAGGTACGACACGCCGTCACCGAGCGGCGGGTGAGCTGCCTGTGGCTGACCGCCGGCCTGTTCCGCCTGCTCGCCCAGGAGGACCCCGGCTGCCTGCGCGGCGCCCGCGAGGTGTGGACGGGCGGCGAGGCCGTGCCGGGCGCGGTGGTGCGCCGGGTCCTCGACGCCTGCCCCGGCCTGACCGTCGTCGACGGGTACGGCCCCACCGAGACCACCACCTTCGCCACCCGCCGTGTCTTCCGCTCCGGCGACCCGCTGCCCGCGGTGCTGCCCATCGGTCGCCCGCTCGACAACACCCGCGTGTACGTCCTCGACGGCACGCTCCAGCCGCAGCCGCCGGGCATCCCCGGCGAGCTGTACATCGCCGGAGCCGGACTGGCCCGGGGCTACGCGGGGCGGCCCGGCGCGACCGCCGCCCGCTACCTCGCCGACCCCTACGGCCCGCCCGGCACCCGCATGTACCGCACCGGCGACATCGTGCGCTGGAGCGCCGACGGCGAACTGCACTTCGTCGGCCGCGCGGACGACCAGATCAAGATCCGCGGCTTCCGCGTCGAACCCGCCGAGATCGAGGCGCGGCTCACCGCGCACCCGGCCGTCGCCGAGGCCGTCGTATCCCTGTACGAGGACGGTGGACGCAAGCGGCTCGCCGCCCACGTCGTGCCGTCGTGCGACGCCGAACTGCCCTCCGCCGCCGGGCTGCGCACCCACCTGGCGGCCGGGCTGCCCGACTACATGCTGCCCGCCGCGTTCGTCACCGTGCCCGAGCTGCCCCTGACGGCCAACGGCAAGGTCGACCGGCGGCGGCTGCCCGCACCCGACTGGGCGGCGGGCGGCGAACAGGCCCACCGCGCCGCGCGCACCGAGGCCGAGCGCGTCCTCACCGGCATCTGGGCCGAACTGCTCGGCGTGGCACGGGTCGGCGTGGACGACAACTTCTTCATGCTGGGCGGCGACTCCATCCTCAGCATCCAGGTGGTCTCCCGCGCCCGCGCCGCAGGGCTCGCGATCAGCCCCCGCGACCTCTTCCGCCACCCCACCGTGGCCGAACTGGCCGCCGCCACCGAGGGCGCCGCGCGCGCCGTCGCCGGTACCGGACCCGTCACCGGGGCGGCGGACCTCCTGCCGATCCAGCACTGGTTCCTCGACCCGCGCCCCGCGCACCCCGACTTCTTCAACCAGTCCGTCGTCATCGAGACGCCCGGCACTGTCGACCAGGGCGCCCTGCGTGCCGCCCTCTCCGCCCTGTGGACGCACCACGACGCCCTGCGCGCCCGGTTCCTCCTCGCCGACGAGGGCGCCCGGCGGCAGGACATCGCCGCCGCCGACGGCCCCATACCCGAGCTGCTCCAGGTCCACGACCCGGCGCACGAGGAGCGCGTCACGGCGGCCGCGCACAGCGGACTGCGCCTCGACACCGGCCCGTTGTTCACCGCCCGGCTGTTCGCCGCCGACGGCACCCGGCCCGCCCGGCTGCTCCTCATCGCCCACCACCTGGTGGTCGACGGCGTCTCCTGGCGGATCCTCCTGGAGGACCTGGAGACCGCCTACCGGCAGGCCGCCTCCGGTGAACCCGTACGGCTGCCCGCCCGCACCACGTCCGTACGGGAGTGGGCCGCCCGGCTGCGCGACGACGACCGCTTCGCCGCGCAGCTCGGCCACTGGGAGCGCACTGCCCGCGCCTGCGCCGACCCGCTGCCCGTGGACCTCGACGGCGGCAACACCACCGCCGACGTCCGCGAGGTCACCGTCCGCCTCGACCCCGGACAGACCGACGGCCTGTTGCGCCGCGTCCCCGGCGTCTACCGCACCCGCGTCGACGACGTGCTGCTCACCGCGCTGGGCCGGGTCCTCGGCGACTGGGCCGGACGCGACACCGTCGCCGTCGGCCTGGAGGGGCACGGCCGCGAGGACCAGCTGTTCGAGGACATCGACCTGTCCCGCACGGTCGGCTGGTTCACCTCGCTCCACCCCCTCGCGCTGTCCGTCCCGCCCGGCTCCTGGGGCACCGCGCTGAAATCGGTGAAGGAGCAGCTGCGGGCCGTACCCGACCGCGGACTCGGGTACGGCGTGCTGCGCCACCTGACCCGCGAGGAACGGCTCACCGGCACACCCGAACCCGGCATCAGCTTCAACTACCTGGGCCGCTTCGACTGGTCCGCCGACGAAGGCACCCTCGTCGCGGCCGTGCCCGGCGGCCTGGGCGGAGCCGAGGCCCCGGACACCGAACGGCCGCACCTCATCGACGTCGTGGCCCGGGTCGAGGACGACCGGCTGGAGATCACCTGGTACTACAGCGCCGGACGGCACCGCGAGGAGACCGTCACCGCGCTGGCCGACGCCATGCTGCGGGCGCTCGGCGACATCGTCGCGCACTGCGCCCTGCCGGACGCGGGCGGCCGCACCCCGTCGGACTTCCCGCTGGCCCGCCTCGACCAGGCCGCCGTGGACCGGATCGCCGGGAACGGCCGGGACGTCGCCGACATCTACCCCCTGACGCCGATGCAGGCCGGCATGCTCTTCCACAGCCTGCTCGACGGCGACAACCGTACGTACGTCAACCAGGTGCAGCTCGTGCTGTCCGGCGTCACGGACCCGCACGCGCTCGCCGAGGCGTGGCAGCACACCGCCGACGCCAACCCGGTGCTGCGCACCCACCTGGTGTGGCAGGAGACCGACCGACCCCTCCAGGTCGTCCGGCACCGGGCCACCGTGCCCGTCACCCACCACGACTGGACCGGCCGGTCCGCCGAGCGCGGCGCGCGCGAGCTGGACCGCCTGCTCGCCGAGGACCGGGAGAACGGCATCGATCTGGGCGCCGCGCCCCTGATGCGGCTCACGCTGATCCGGCTGGCGCCGGACCGGGTCCGGCTGGTGTGGACCTTCCACCACGTCCTGCTCGACGGCTGGAGCGCCGCCCAGGTCTTCGAGGAGGTGGGCGCGCGGTACGCCGCCCTGACCGCGGGGCACCGCCCGCGACTGCCCGACCGGCGGCCCTTCGCCGACTACCTGCGCTGGCTGTCCGAGCAGGACACCGGCCGCGCCGAACAGTACTGGCGCACCACCCTCGCGGGCTTCCAGGCGCCCACCGAACTGCCCCGCGACCGGCGGCCCGCCGAGGCCCACCGCGCCTCCTCCTCCGGTTCCGTGCGGGTGGCCCTCGGCGCGGAGGTCTCGGCACGGCTGCGGGAGACCGCCCAGCGAGCCGGACTGACCCTCAACACCGTCGTCCAGGGCGCGTGGGCACTGCTCCTGTCCCGCTACGGCGGCGGTGATGACGTGGTGTTCGGCACGACCGTCTCCGGCCGGCCCGCCGACATGCCCGGCATCACCTCCATGGTCGGGCTGTTCATCAACACCCTGCCCACCCGGGCCCGCGTCGACGGGCGGCGCCCGCTCCTCGACTGGCTGCGCGAACTCCAGGACGCCCAGGCGGAGGCCCGGCGCCACGACTTCGTCTCGCTGGCGCAGGTGCAGTCGTGGAGCGACGTGCCCGGCGGCACCGGCCTGTTCGACTCCATCGTGGTCTTCGAGAACTACCCCTTCGACGAAGGCGCCATGGCCCGGCACGGTCTGGCGATGGAGGGCGAGCGGGACCTGGAGCCGACGAACTACCCGCTCAGCGTGGTCGTCGCGCCCGGCGAGACCCTGGCCGTGAACCTGGACCACGACCCGGCCGCCTTCGACACCGGCACGGTGGAGGCCCTCGGCGAAAGCCTGCGCACCCTGCTGACCGGCATGGCCGACGCGCCGGAGCGCCGCTTGGCCGAACTGCCCCTCCTCGCCCCCGCAGAGGGCCGCGATCTGGTGGCCCGGTTCGGCGGGCGGGTGGCCGAAGGCCCGCACGACACCGTGCTCGAAACGCCGCACGACACCCTGCCCGAGGCGTTCCGCCGGCAGGCCGAGCGCACCCCCGACGCCCCGGCCGTCCGCCACGCCGACACCTGCCTCAGCTACCGCGAACTCGACGCCCGCTCCAGCAGGCTGGCCCGGCTGCTCATCGCCGCCGGTGCCGGACCGGAGCGGTTCGTCGCCCTCTGCCTGCCCCGCACCGCCGACCTGGTCGTGGCGCTCCTCGCGGTGCTCAAGAGCGGCGCCGGGTACCTGCCGGTCGACCCGCAGTACCCCGCCGAGCGCGTCGCGTTCCTCTTCGAGGACGTACGGCCGGACGCCGTGATCACGGCCGCCGAGACCGCGGGCCGGCTGCCCGAGGGCACGTACACCCGGATTCTCCTGGACGAGGAACCCGGCACCGGCCTGCCGGACACCCCCGTCGACGACACCGAACGCCACACCACCCTGCTGCCCGCGCACCCGGCCTACGTCATCCACACCTCCGGCTCGACCGGCCGCCCCAAGGGAGTCGTCGTCAGCCACGCGTCCGTGCGTGCCCTGACCGACTGGGCGGCGGCGGAGTTCACCGGGCGCGGCCTCGAACACGTGGTGGCGTCCACCTCGCTCAACTTCGACGTGTCGGTGTTCGAGATCTTCTCGCCGCTGCTGTCCGGCGGCTGCGTGGAGATCGTCCGCGACCTGCTGGCCCTCGCCGAACGCCCCGGGCCCTGGCGGGCCGGACTGCTCAGCGCGGTGCCCTCCGCCCTGGACCGGCTGCTGGCCGAGGACGCCGTCCACGTCACCGCGGACACCGTCGTCCTCGCGGGGGAGGGGCTGCCCGCCCGGACCGTCGGCCGGGTCCGCGAGGCCGTGGCCGGCAGCCGGGTGCACAACATCTACGGCCCCACCGAGGCCACCGTCTACGCCACCGCCTTCGCCTGCGACCCCGCCGACCCCGACCGCGATCCGCCGATCGGCAGGCCGCTCGGCGGCGCCCGCGCCTACGTCCTGGACGAGCGGATGCGGCCGGTGCCCGTCGGCGCGCCCGGCGAGCTGTTCCTCGCCGGAACCGGTGTCGCCCGCGGCTACCTGCGCCGCCCCGGCCTGACCGCCGCCCGGTTCCTGCCCGACGCGTTCGGCCCGCCCGGCAGCCGCATGTACCGCACCGGCGACCTGGTCCGCTGGACGCCCGACGGCGACCTCGTCTATCTGGGCAGGGGCGACGACCAGGTCAAGGTACGGGGCTTCCGCATCGAACTCGGCGAGGTGGAAGCGGCGCTGGCCCGCCACCCCGGGGTGGCGGCGGCAGCGGCACGTGTCGTGGAGCAGGGCGGGCATCGGCGCCTGATCGGGTACGTGGTGCCCCAGGCGACGGGCCTGCCGGTGCCCGTCGGCGAAGGCCGGACGGCCCCAGCCGCTCACGCCGCGCACCCCCCGGCCCCCCTGCCCGACACCGGTGAACTCCGCACCTTCCTCGCCCGGAGCCTTCCCGACCACCTGCTGCCCGCCCTCGTCGTCCCGCTGGAGCGGCTGCCGCTCGGTGCCACCGGCAAGCTCGACCGGCGGGCGCTGCCCGTGCCCGAGTGGGCGGTGCCCGCCCCCGGTGCGGGGGGACGGGCGCCGCGTACCGAGGCCGAGCAGGCCCTCGCGGCCATCTGGTGCGAGGTGCTCGGCGTACCCGAAGTCGGCGCGGACGACAACTACTTCACACTCGGCGGCGACTCCGTCCTCGGCATCCAGATCGTCTCCGCCGCCCGCCGGGCCGGGCTCGCCCTGACCCCCCGGCACCTGTTCACCCACCAGACCCTCGCCGAACTCGCCGCCGCGGCCGAGCCGGTGTCCGACACCGCCACGGCCACCGCCGAGCAGGGGCCGGTGACCGGCGACGCGCCCCTCACCCCCGTACAGCACTGGCTCCTGGACACCCTCACGGGTGACCCCGCCCACTTCAGCCAGACGGTCTCCTTCGAGCTGGCCGCCGACCCCGACGAGGCACTGCTGCGCGCCGCCCTGTCCGCCGTACTGGCACACCACGACGCACTGCGGATGCGCTTCGAGCCGCTCGGCGACGGACGGTGGCGGCAGTACGGCACCCCGCCCGGCGACCACGGCGTACACCTGGAGGTACACGACCGGACGGCCCCGGAAGAGGTGGCCGACGCCCTGGGCGCCGGCTTCGACCTGGCCGGCGGGCCGCTGCTGCGGGCCGCGCTGTGCCGGCCGGGTGACGACGGCAGGCGGCCGGTGCTGCTGCTCGCCGCCCACCATCTCGTCGTGGACGCCGTGTCCTGGCGCCTGGTCCTGGAGGACCTGGCCGCCGCCTACGACGCGCTGCGGGACGGCGGGCAGCCCGCTCCCGCCCCGAAGAGCACGTCGTTCCGGACGTGGGCGCGACGGCTCGCCGAGCACACCGAGGCGGGCGGATTCGACGGCGAACTCGCCCACTGGCGCGACCTCGACGGCGCCGCCGCACCATTGCCCGCCGACCGCCCCGGCGGCGCGAACACCGTCGCCGACGAGGAGAGCGTGACCGTCGGCCTCGACGCCGAGGAGACCCGGCGCCTGCTCCAGGACGTGCCGGAGGCCTACCGCACCCGCGTCAACGACGTGCTGCTGTGCGCCCTTGGCCGGGTCCTGGCCCGCTGGACGGGACAGGACCGGGTGGCGGTGACCCTGGAGGGGCACGGCCGCGAGGAACTGTTCGAGGACACCGACCTCGCCCGGACCACCGGCTGGTTCACCGCGATGTATCCCGTCGCGCTGGACGTGCCCCGTGACGCCGGCACCGGCACCGTCCTGAAGGCCGTCAAGGAGAACCTGCGGGCCGTACCGCACGGCGGACTCGGCTACGGCGCGCTGCGCTTCCTGCACCCCACGGCCGGCCGCGAGCTGCCCGCCCTGCCGCCGGTCTGCTTCAACTACCTGGGCCGGCAGGACCGCACCGGCACACCGGGCGGACTGCTGCACACGCCCTACGGCGGTCTGACCGGCGGCATGGACCGCACGGCCCAGCGGCCCTACCTCCTCGACGTCCTCGGCCAAGTGAGCGCCGAGCGGCTGGAGTTCACCTGGTCGTACTCCCGCGAGGTGCACGGCCGGGAGACCGTCACCCGGCTGGCGGACGAGCTGACCGACGAACTGCGCGCGATCATCCGGCACTGCGCCGAGCCCGGTGCCGGCGGCCGCACCCCCGCCGACTTCCCGCTGGCCCCGCTGGACCAGGCGGGCGTCGACCGGCTCGTCGGCACCGGAGCGGGTGCGGCCGGTGGGGCGGGTGTGGCCGGTCGGGCGGGTGTGGCGGACGTGGTGGACGTCTACCCCCTCACGCCCACCCAGACCGGCATGGTCATGCACGGTCTGGACGAGGCGGCACACGGTCTGTACGTCGAGCAGATCACGTTCGTCGCGGACGGCGCCCAGGACCCGCGCACCCTGGCCGCCGCCTGGCAGCACGTCGTCGACCGCACTCCCGTGCTGCGCACCTCCGTGGCGCTGCGCGGCGTACCCGTGCCGCTCCAGGTGGTCCACCGGGACGTGACGCTGCCGGTCACCGAGCACGACTGGAGCGCACTCCCGGCGGACCGGCACGACGCGGAGCTGGAACGGCTGCTCGCCGACGAGCGGGCCCGGGGCATCGCCCTGGACCGCGCCCCGCTGATGCGGCTCGCCCTGGTCCGGGTCGGCCCGGACGCGGTCCGCGTGGTGTGGACCTTCCACCACGTCCTGCTGGACGGCTGGAGCGTCTTCCACGTCCTGTCCGACGTCACGGCCGCGCACGCCGCCCTCACCCGCGGCGAGCGGCCCCACCTGCCCGACCGCAGGCCGTTCGCGGACTACACCGCCTGGCTCGCCGCCCGCGACACCCGCCAGGCCGAGGAGCACTGGCGCGCCGCCCTGGCCGGGCTGCGCGGCCCGACTGCGCTGCCGTACGACCGGCGGCCCGCCCCGGACGCCACCGCGCGCTCCGGCACCTGGCTGTCCCAGCGGCTCGACACCGAACGGACCGGCCGACTCCAGGAGTTCGCCCGCCGGCACCGCCTCACCCTCAACACCCTGGTGCAGGGCGCCTGGGCGCTGCTGCTCGCCCGGTGGAGCGGGGAGCGGGAGGTCTGCTTCGGCACCACCGTCTCCGGACGCCCCGCCGACCTGCCCGGCGCCGACACCATCACCGGCCTGTTCATCACCACCCTGCCCGCCCGCACCGGAGTCGACGGCGGCGCGGAGTGCGGCGCCTGGCTGCGTGCCTTCCAGGAAGCCCGCGCCGAGGACCGCCGCCACGACCACCTGCCCCTCACCACCCTGCACGCCCTCGGCGAACTGACGCCGGGCACGGCCCTGTTCGACAGCCTGGTCGTCTTCGAGAACTACCCCGTCGGCGACGCGACCGCGGGCGCCCAGGGGCTCGCCCTGCGGGACCTGGACGCCCGGGAGGCCACCAACTACCCGCTCACCGTGGTCGTCTCACCCGGCGACCGGCTCACCGTCGAACTCGGCTACGACCCGCGGTACTTCGACGAGCCCAACGCCGAGTCGCTGGCCGGGCAGCTGCTGCGCACCCTGGACGCCCTGGCCGCCTCCGACGGCACCGCCCGCCTGGACGACGTCGACGTGCTGCCGTCGGCACAGCGCGACCGGCTGCTGCGCGGCCCGGCCCGCCCCGCGACCGGCCCGGTGGCCGCCACCACGCTGCCCGCCCTCGTCGAAGCCGCCGTCGACCGGTGGCCGCCCGCGGTCGCACTGGAAGCGCTGGACGCCCTCGACACGGGCGGCTCAGGCGGCGCACCGCTGACCTTCGCGGAGGCCGAGGACCGCGCCAACCGGCTCGCCCACCGGCTCATCGCCCGGGGCACCGGACCCGGCGACCTCGTCGCGCTGCTGCTGCCCCGCTCCACGGACATGGTGCTCGCGCAACTGGCGGTGGCGAAGGCCGGCGCCGCGTTCCTGCCCGTCGACCCCGGCTACCCGAAGGAGCGGATCGCCCTGATGCTGGGCGACGCCGCCCCCGCCCTCATCCTCGACGCCCAGGAGGTCGCCGACCTGCTCGCCGCCGCGCCGGACGGCGTCCCCGGCCACCGGCCCACCGACGCCGACCGGACCCGCCCCCTCGACGTGGACGACCCGGCGTACGTCATCTACACCTCCGGCTCCACCGGTACGCCCAAGGGGGTCGTCGTCACCCACCGCGGACTCGCCGCGTTCAGCGCCGCCGAGGCGGACCACTACGAAGTCGCCCCGGGGGACCGGGTGCTGGCGTTCGCCACGCCCAGCTTCGACGCCAGCGTCCTGGAGCTGTGCGCGTCCCTGCCGCACGGCGCCCGGCTCGTCGTACCCCGGCAGGGACCGCTGCTCGGCGCCGAACTCGCGGACGTGCTGCGGGCCGGACACATCACGCACACCCTGCTCCCGCCGGCCGCGCTCGCCACGCTGCCGCCCGACACCCCGGGCACGCTGCCGGACCTGAAGACCCTGATCGTCGGCGCCGACGCGTGCGGCCCCGAACTCGTCGCCCGCTGGGCGCCGCACCACCGCATGGTCAACTCCTACGGCCCCACCGAGGCCACCGTCGTCGCCACCTGGTCCGCACCGCTGACGGCGGACGGCGGCGCACCGCCCATCGGCCGCCCGCTGCCCGCCACCGGCGCCTACGTACTCGACGCCCACCTGCGGCCGGTCCCCGACGGCGTCATCGGCCAACTGTGGCTGAGCGGACCGGCGTTGGCGCGCGGCTACCTCGGCCGGCCCGGCCTGACCGCCTCCCGCTTCACCGCCGACCCGTTCGGGCCGCCCGGCGCCCGCATGTACCGCACCGGTGACCTGGTGCGCCGGGACAGCGCGGGCGAACTGCACTACCTGGGCCGCACGGACCACCAGCTCAAGCTGCGCGGCCACCGCATCGAGGCGGGCGAGGTCGAGGCGACCCTGGTCCGCCACCCGGGCGTGCTGGACGCGGTGGTGACCGTACGCGAGGACGAACCGGGCCTGCCGCGCCTGGTCGCCCACCTGCTCACGGCCCCCGACGCGGAACCGCCGGCCCCGGCGGACCTGCGGGAACTGGCCGCCCGCTCACTGCCCGGCCACATGGTGCCGTCCGCGTTCGTGGTCCTCGACCGCTTCCCGCTCACCGAGAACGGCAAGACCGACCGGGCCGCCCTGCCCGCCCCGCCGCCGGCCGGGGCCCGGGAGGGCGAACGGGAACGGGCCGCGTACGTGGCACCCCGCACCCCCACGGAGGAGGCGGTGGCGGCCATCTGGGAGGAGACCCTCCAGACGGCCGTGGGCGCCGAGGACGACTACTTCCTGCTCGGCGGCGACTCGCTGCGCGCCCTGCTCATCGCCTCCCGCGCCAACGACGCGTTCGCCGTCACGCTCACCCCCCGCGACGTCCTGCTCTCCCGCACCGTCGCCGCCCTGGCGGAGCTGGTGGAGGAGCAGGTGCTGAGCGAACTGGAACAGAGCGCGTACGACGAAGACGCCTACGGCGACGACGACAGCGAAGACGCCGCGTCCGGCGGCCACGACCACGACCACGAACGGTGAGGATCCGACGACCATGACGTCTTCGACCCCTTCTTCCAGCAACCCCGCCTCGGACCCCGCCGACTCCGCACGGCCCTCCCGCCCCTCCCGGCAGGCCCGCGCCGAAGCCCTGCCCGAGGACATGCGGGAAGCGCTGCGGCGACGGCTCGCAGGCCGGGCGGCCGGCACCGCCCCGGCGGCCCGGCAAGGCATCCCGCGCGCCGACCGGGACCGCCCCCTTCCGCTGTCCTTCGCCCAGCAGCGGCTGTGGTTCCTGGACCAGCTGCGGCCCGGCGACGCCCGCTACAACAGCGCGGTCGCCCTCCGCCTCGCCGGCACACCGGACCAGGAGGCGCTCGCCGCGGCCCTGGCCGCCGTAGTTGCCCGGCACGAGGCGCTGCGCACCACCTTCGAGGAGACCGACGGCCGCCCGGTGCAGCGCGTGCGCCCGGCGGGCCCGGTGCCGCTGCCGCTCCGGGACGCCGACGACCTGGACAAGGACCTCCTTGCCGAGTACTCCCGGCCCTTCGACCTGCGGGGCGGCCCGTTGCTGCGCGCCCTGCTGCTGCGCGAGTCCGCGACCTCCCACGTCCTGCTGCTGACGGCCCATCACATCGTCACGGACGGCTGGTCCATGGGCGTCGTCCTGGACGAACTGTGCACCGCCTACGACGCGCTCGCGCAGGGCGCCGCACCCGCCCTGCCCCCGGTGGCCACGCAGTACCCGGACTTCGCGGTGTGGCAGCGCACCCGCCTCTCGGGCGCCCGCCTGGACGGTGAACTCGCCCACTGGCGCGAGCGGTTGGCCGGGGCGGTCGCGCCCGAGCTGCCCCTGGACCGGCCCCGGCGCGGCGAGGAGGCCGCCGACGGCGCCGTCAGCGCCTTCGCCGTCCCGGCCCCCCTGACCGCCCGCCTGCGCGGCCTCGCCAGAGAGCAGCACACCACCCTGCACACCGCTCTCGTCGCCGCCGCCCAGGCCCTGCTGGCCCGCTGGTCCGGCCAGGACGACATCACCGTCGGGTCGCTCACGCCCGGCCGCTCCCGCACCGACCTGGAACGCGCCGTCGGGTTCTTCGTGAACACCGTCGTGCTGCGCACCCCGGTGGACGCGTCCGGTTCCTTCCGCGACCTGCTCGCCCGCGCGGCCGAGACGGTGGGCGACGCCTTCGCCCACGGCGACACGCCGTTCGAACGGATCGTGGAGGCGGTGGGGGCGCCCCGCGAGGCGGGCCGCAACCCGCTGTTCGACGTGATGGTCCTGCTGCACCCCGACCCGCCCGCCGCGACCGCCCCCCGCGGCCTCGCCACCACTCCGGTCACCGTGCCCCGGCAGGCGGCCACCTTCGACCTGAGCATCGAGTTCGTGCCGGACGGGGACGGCCTGACCGGTCTCCTCGAATACCGCACCGACCTGTTCGACGCGGCCACCGCCGAGCGGATGGCCGGACAGCTGATACGCCTGCTCGAAGGCGCCTGCGCCGCGCCGGACCGGGCGCTCGGCAGCCTCCCCCTGCTCTCCGAGGAGGAGACCCGGCGCGTCGTCCACGACTGGAACCCGGCCCCGCTCCCCACCACGGACACCGTCCACCCCGAACTGTTCGAACGCCGGGCGGCCCGCACCCCCGACGCCCTCGCGCTCGTCGCGGGCGGCGAACGGCTGGACTACGCCACGCTCAACGCCCGCGCCAACCGGCTCGCCCACCACCTCATCGCCCACGGCGCCGGACCCGAACAACTCGTCGCCCTGCGGCTGCCGCGCACCGCCGACATGATCGTCGCGATCCTCGCCGTCTGGAAGTCCGGCGCCGGCTACCTCCCCCTCGACCCGGCCCTCCCGGAGGAACGGGTCCGGTTCCTGCTGGACGACGCCCGCCCGGCCCTGGTCCTCGACGAACCGGCCCTGCGCGCCGTACCCGCCGACGCCCCCGACACCGACCCCACCGACGCCGACCGGCGAGCCCCACTGGTGGCGGACCACACCGCGTACGTGATCTACACCTCCGGCTCCACCGGCCGCCCCAAGGGCGTCACCGTCACCCACCGCGCGGCGGCGCACCTGCTCGCCGCCCACCGAGCCGGTTTCGTCGCCGAGGCGGGCGGCGGACCGCTGCGGGTCGCGCTCACCGCGTCGTTCTCCTTCGACACCTCCCTCGAAGGCATCCTCCTGATGGCCGACGGCCACCCGCTGCACCTCGTCGACGAGACCACCCGCATGGACCCGGCCGCGCTCGTCGAGTACGTCGTCGAACACCGCGTCGACTTCCTCGACGTCACCCCGTCCTACCTGCGGCAACTGCTGCCCGCCGGGCTGCTCACCGACCCCCGGCACCACCCCCGCGTCCTCATGCTCGGCGGCGAGGCGATCGGCCCCGCCCTCTGGCGCGAGCTGGCCGCCCACCCCGGCGTGACCGCCCACAACTTCTACGGCCCCACCGAGTGCACGGTCGACGCGCTGTCCTGCCGCATCGACGGCGGTGACCGCCCGCTGGTCGGCCGTCCCCTGCCCGGAGTACGGGCCTACGTACTCGACGACCGGCTCCGCCCGGTGCCGCCCGGTGTCGGCGGCGAGCTGTACCTGGCGGGCGGCCAGCTCGCCCGGGGCTACGCCGGGCGGCCGGGGCTGACCGCGGCCCGCTTCCTGCCCGACCCGTTCGGCGGGCCGGGGGAGCGGATGTACCGCACCGGCGACCTGGCCCGCTGGACCGCCGACGGCCGCCTCGACTACCTCGGGCGCGCCGACGACCAGGGCCAGGTGCCGCGCCCCCGCATCCGCCCCGGGCGCGACCGGGC
>NZ_JAFEXF010000126.1 GCF_016905445.1 Streptomyces sp. G44 | reverse complement strand
TCGCGGGCTCGGTCCGCAGGATGGGCGTGATCACCGCGGGGTTCGGCGTCCTGGGGGCGGGCGGGCCGCTGCTCGGCTCGGCGCTCGCGGGCGCGGCCTCCTGGCGGCTCTCCCTGTCCGTCGGCGCGGTCGCCCTCCTCGCCCTGCCGGTGGTCATGCGCCGCGCCGATCTCGCGCCACCGCCCCGCAGCACACCGTTCGACGGCCGGGGCGCCGCCCTGCTGGTCCTGACGGTGACGGCCCTGGTGCTCGTCCCCCGCCACCCGCTGCCCGCCGTGGCCGCCGCACTCGCCGCGGCGGTACCGCTGGCCCTGCACATCCGGTCCCGCCCCGCCGGATTCGTACCGGTGTCCCTGCTGCGCACCCGCGCGTTCGTCCTGTCGGCCGCGCTCGCCTGCACCCTCGCGACCTCGTACTTCACGCTGCTCTTCGCCGTGCCGCACCTGCTGCGCGAGCGCACCGGCTGGTCGGCGGCCACCGTCGGCGCCGGTCAGCTGGCCGCGCTCCTGACCGGCTCGCTGCTCTCCATGGCGCTGGCCGCCGCCTCCGCCCGGATGAGCCGCCCCCGGGTCCTGACGATCCTGCTCACCGTCGGCGCGCTCGCCCCGCTCACCGCCGCGCTCGCCCCCTGGGCGCCGCTGCTCCTGCTCGTCGCCACGCTGGCCGTCCTCGCCACCAGCGCGGGCCAGGCGACGCTCGCGGTGTACGCCACCGCGCCCGCGCAGGACGGCCTACGCCCCACCGCGCTGGGCCTGTTCAACCTCTGCTACCAGCTGGGCGGCGCCTTTGGACCGGCCATCGCGGCCGCCGCGGTCATGGGCGGCTGAGCTCCTCAGGGCACTCGGTCACGCGGGCGGGGCGGCGGCTTCGGCGTCAGGACGGCGTACGCGCCGTTACCAGGAGCCGGGTCACGTCCTCGGAGCAGATGGTGAGCGCGCACCCCGCCGTGGCGAGGACGTCGCGTTCGGCCGGGGTGTAGGGGCCGTCGGCCAGGGCGATCCGGGCGCCCTGGAGGAGCAGTGCCTCGCGTCCGGCGGGGGCGAGGTGCGGGGCGAGGGGGCCGAGCGCCTCGTGGAGTTCGATGGCGAGGCCGGGCGTGCAGTCGGGCTCGGTGACGCGGCCGGTGTCGGCGGCGAGCGCGTCGACGAGGGCGACGAGCTGCTCCTCGGTGCAGCCGTCGAAGCCCGCGGCGCGCAGCGTGCCGACGGCCGTGTCGAGCGCGGCGCGCGCGGTGGCGCCCCCGGCGGACAGGACGGCGAGGACCACGGTGTGGACGGCGTCGCGCAGCATCGCGGAGAGCCGCGTGGTGGTGGGGTGGTCCAGGACGTCGGGATCGAAGAGCTCCTGGCAGGCGGCGCACTGGATGACGGGCCCCGCGGCGCCGCGCGGCACGACCGGCAGGCCGAGCAGGACGAAGCGGCGCCGCCCGGTGAGCCGCTGGTAGTTGCGGTCGCCGCCGCAGGCGGGGCAGAAGAACTCGCCGTCGCCGACGGCGTCCCAGGCGGTGTGCGTTCCGATCACCCGTCGGCTCAGGGCCCGCCCGCGCGAGACGGGCCTGGCGGAGATGCGGGCTTTCCGGCCGTCGGGTCCCCGTTCTGGCTGCACCACGCACCTCCGTAACTCCCCGGCTGCATTGCCGCGTTGGCGTGATGTTAGCCACATCGGTGATGCGGCGTCAGCACCTCGTACAGGAGAGCGAGCCGGAGGTGGCCGGGACATGACGCGGCCCCACCCGCCACAGGGGCGGGCGGGGCCGGTGGAACCGCCGGGGAGAGGTCAGCGCGCGGCGCGGTTGACGGCCGACACGACGGCCTTCAGCGAGGCGCGGGTGGTGTTCGCGTCGATGCCGATGCCCCACAGCACCTTGTCGCCGATCGCGCACTCGATGTACGAGGCGGCCTGCGCGGACGCGCCCTCGCTCATCGTGTGCTCCTGGTAGTCCAGCAGGCGCACGTCGATGCCGATGCCCTGGAGCGCGTCGAAGAACGCGGAGATCGGGCCGTTGCCGGAACCGGTCAGGACGGTGTCCGCGCCGTCCAGCGTGGCCTCGACGGTGAGGGTGTCGACGCCGTCGGTGTCGGTCGTCGTCTGCCCGTTCTTGACCTGAATCCGACCCCAGGGGTTGGCGGCGTTCGGCAGGTACTCGTCCTGGAAGACGCTCCAGATCGCCTCCGGGGTGACCTCGCCGCCCTCGGCGTCGGTCTTCGCCTGGATGATCCTGGAGAACTCGATCTGCATGCGGCGCGGCAGGTCCAGCTTGTGGTCGTTCTTGAGGACGTACGCGATGCCGCCCTTGCCGGACTGCGAGTTGACGCGGATGACGGCCTCGTAGGAGCGGCCGACGTCCTTGGGGTCGATGGGCAGGTACGGCACGGCCCACTCGATGTCGTCGACGGTCTTGCCCTGGCTCGCGGCCCGGGCCTCCAGCGCGTCGAAGCCCTTCTTGATGGCGTCCTGGTGGGAGCCGGAGAAGGCGGTGTAGACGAGGTCGCCCGCGTAGGGGTGGCGGGGGTGGACCTCCATCTGCGTGCAGTACTCGTACACGCGCCGGACCTCGTCGATGTCCGAGAAGTCGATCTGCGGGTCGACGCCCTGCGAGAAGAGGTTCATGCCCAGCGTCACCAGGTCGACGTTGCCGGTGCGCTCGCCCTGGCCGAACAGGCAGCCCTCGACGCGGTCGCCGCCGGCCATGACGGCCAGCTCGGCGGCGGCGACGGCGGTGCCGCGGTCGTTGTGCGGGTGGATGGAGAGGCAGACGAACTCGCGCCGGGAGAGGTTGCGGGACATCCACTCGAAGCGGTCCGCGTGGGTGGAGGGCGTGGAGCGCTCGACCGTGGCGGGCAGGTTCAGGATGATCTCGCGGTCGGCGTCGGGCTGCCACACGTCCATGACGCCCTCGCAGACCTCCAGGGCGAAGTCCAGCTCGGTGTCGGTGAAGATCTCGGGGCTGTACTGGTATCCGAACGTCGTACGGTCGTCCAGCAGCTTGTCGGCGTACTCCATGACCAGCCGCGTGCCGTCCACGGCGATCTGCCTGACCGCGTCGCGGGAGCCGCGGAAGACGACGTCGCGCCAGACGGGCGCGGTCGCGTTGTACAGGTGCACGGTCGCGCGGCGGGCGCCCTTCAGGGACTCCACGGTGCGCTCGATCAGCTCTTCGCGGGCCTGGGTCAGGACGGAGATCGTCACGTCCTCCGGGATGGCGTCCTCGTCCTCGACGATGGAGCGCACGAAGTCGAAGTCGGTCTGGCCCGAGGAGGGGAAGCCGACCTCGATCTCCTTGTAGCCCATGCGTACCAACAGGTCGAACATGGCGCGCTTGCGGGCCGGTGACATGGGGTCGATCAGCGCTTGGTTGCCGTCGCGCAGGTCGGTGGAGAGCCAGCGGGGAGCGACCGTGATGCGCTGGTCCGGCCAGGTGCGGTCGGGGATGGCGACCTGCTCGTACCGGCCGTACTTGTGGATCGGCATGGACGTGGGGCGCTGGAAGTTCGGCATGTGCGGGGCTCCTCGGAAGTGTCCTGAAGGACGGCCGACGGTCTTAGCGCAACGCCGAACTCCGCGGGGAGGGGGTCGGCCTCGACTTACAGGCCCTCGCCGCGGCGGCTAAGAAGAAGCAGCCCGAATCGCATGATGTGCCGCAGCCTAGCCGAGCCGCGCTCCGTGCGCGGGCCCGTTTCAGTATGCGGGACCGCTGCCGAATAAACACATAGTGCGCATCAATCCCTCTATTTCAGGAATCATGGTCGCGGGTAGTGACAGCCGCGTCACGCACTGCCACATTGCCGCCATGACCGCCAAACCGACGGGCTTCCACCCCGTCTTCTGCACCATCGTGCCGCCCCACGTCCTGGACACCCTCGCCCGCAACCAAGACCCGGCGCTCGCCGCCCCCGCCCGCCGCACCCTGGAGCGGGACGCCGTCGAGCGCACCCACCGCCGCCTGACCACCGTCATGGGCGCCCCCGCCGTGGCCCCGCCCGAGGGAGCCGCGGCGGACAAGCCGCACCGCACGATCCACGACGCCGGGCACCGCACCGAGCTGCCGGGCCGCAAGGTGCGCGGCGAGGGCGACGAGCCCGGCCAGGACGCCACCGTCAACCGCGCGTACGCGGGACTCGGCGCCACCTTCGAGCTGTTCCAGAAGTCGTACGCACGCAACTCCATCGACGGCAACGGCCTGCCGATGAACGCCACCGTGCACTACGGCGAGGACTACGGCAACGCCTTCTGGAACGGCGAGCAGATGGTCTTCGGCGACGGCGACGGCGAGATCTTCCTGGACTTCACCATCCCGGTGGACGTCATCGGCCACGAGCTGACCCACGGCGTCGTGCAGTACACGGCGAACCTCACCTACTTCGGCCAGCCCGGCGCCCTGAACGAGTCGCTGGCGGACGTCTTCGGCTCGCTGATCAAGCAGTACGCGCTCGGCCAGACCGCCCGGGAGGCCGACTGGCTGATCGGCGCGGGCCTGCTCGCGCCGCGCGTCACCGGCAAGGCCCTGCGTTCGATGAAGGAGCCCGGCACGGCGTACGACGACGACGTGCTCGGCAAGGACCCGCAGCCCGCCGACATGGACCGCTACGTCAAGACGGGCCGTGACAACGGCGGTGTGCACATCAACTCCGGCATCCCCAACCGGGCCTTCTACCTGGTCGCGGAGGCGCTCGGCGGCCACGCCTGGGAGCGGGCGGGCCAGATCTGGTACGCGGTGCTGACCGGCGGCGAGCTGGCCCAGGACGCCTCCTTCTCGGACTTCGCGAAGCTGACGGTGGCCGCCGCCCGGGAGAAGTACGGCCAGGGCGAGGAGGTGAAGGCCGTCACCGACGCCTGGTCCACGGTCAAGGTGCCGGTCAGCGGCGGCTGACGGCGCGCTACCGGCCGCCCCCGAGGTGGAGTAGACAGGAGCCATGCGTATCCAGGTGAAGCGCACGGGCGGGTTCGCGGGCATCGACCGGCACGCCGAGGTGGACACCACGGCGCTGGCCGATGCCCCCGAGTGGCACGCGCTGGCGGAACAGGCCGTGGCCGACGGCCGCGACACACCCCCCATCGGGGTGCCGGACGGCTTCCAGTACCAGCTGACGGTGGACGGGCGCACGGTGTACTGCTCGGATCCGCGGCTGACGGAGCCGCAGCGGAAGCTGATCTCGCGCGTACTGAAGGAGGGCTCATAGGCAGGACGGAGAAGAAAACCTGAGCATTGTTCATGTTCTCGTGGCACGCCCATTGACTTCCGTACTCGGCGGTACGGAAGATCCCGCCCATGGCAGCGACTGCGGCGAGCCCCTTGTCCCCCCTCCCCCGCTTTCCCCGCGACTTCCTGTGGGGCGTGTCCACCTCGGCCCACCAGATCGAGGGCGCCGCCGACGAGCGCGGCCCCTCGGTGTGGGACGCGTTCACGGCCGCGCCGGGGAATGTGAAGGACGGCACGACGGCCGCCGTCGCCTGCGACCACTACCACCGCCACCGCGAGGACGTGGCCCTCGTCCGCGACCTCGGCGTGGACGCCTACCGCTTCTCGGTCTCCTGGCCGCGCGTGCTGCCCACCGGCACGGGCGCCGTGCACCCGGCGGGCCTGGACTTCTACGACCGCCTCGTCGACGAGCTGTGCGCGGCGGGCGTGCGGCCGGTCCCGACCCTCTTCCACTGGGACACCCCGCTGGCCGTGCAGGAGGCCGGCGGCTGGCTGAACCGCGAGACCGCCGAGCACTTCGCGCGGTACGCGGACATCGTCGCGGCCCGCATCGGCGACCGCGTCGAGAAGTGGATCACCCTCAACGAACCCGCCGAGCACACCCTGCTCGGCCACGCGCTCGGCCGGCACGCGCCCGGTCAGCGGCTCCTCTTCGACGCGCTGCCGGCCGCCCACCACCAGCTCCTCGCACACGGCCTCGCGGTACGGGCGCTGCGCGCGGCGGGCGCGCGGGACATCGGCATCGCCAACTCGCACGGCCCGACCTGGTCCGCGTCGCCCGCCGAGGAGGACACGGCCGCCGCCGACTTCTACGACGTACTGCTCAACCGCCTCTTCGCGGACCCGCTCCTGCTCGGCCGGTACCCCGACGGCTGCGGCGAACTGATGCCGGCCGGCGACCTGGACGCGGACCTGGAGGTGATCGCCGAGCCCCTCGACTGGTACGGGATCAACTTCTACCAGCCGACGAGGGTGGGCGCCCCTCCCCCGCACCCGCGCCCCGCCGAGTTCGCGGGCCTCACCCTGCCGCCCGGACTCCCCTTCGCTCCCCGGGAGATCGAGGGATACCCGGTCACGGACTTCGGCTGGCCGGTCGTCCCCGAGGCCCTCACCGAACTCCTGACCGCCTTCCGCGACCGCTACGGCGACCGCCTCCCGCCCCTCGTGATCACCGAGAACGGCTGCTCGTACGAAGGCCTCGACGACCAGGAGCGGATCGCCTACCTGGACGGGCACCTGCGGGCCCTGCACCGGGCGCTGGAGGCGGGCGTGGACGTGCGCGGCTACTTCGTCTGGACGCTCATGGACAACTTCGAGTGGGCCGAGGGCTACCGGCAGCGCTTCGGCCTCGTCCACGTGGACCACGCCACGCTGGAGCGCACCCCGAAGGCGTCCTACCACTGGCTGCGCGAGGCCCTGCGGGCGCGGCACGGATGACCGCCGCCGCGCTGCGGGAGCCCGGCGAGCGGGTCGGCCGGGGCTGGACGGGCGCCCTGTCGCTGGCCAACGGCGCGATCTGGGTGGGCTGGTACGGGCCGCTCCAGATCCTGCTCGCGGCGCAGGCCGAGGAGCTGGCCCCGGCGGGCACGCCGAAGGAGACGGTGCTCGCCTGGGTGACGGGCGTCGGCGCGGTCGTCTCGCTGGCGGCCAACCCCGTCTGCGGGGCCCTGTCGGACCGTACGACGTCCCGCTGGGGGCGGCGCACCCCGTGGATCGTGGCGGGCGCGGCGGGCGGCGCCGCCGCGCTCCTGCTGCTGTCGGCGGCGGGCTCCGTGTGGTGGCTGGCGGCCGGCTGGTGCCTGGTGCAGCTGACCCTGAACGCGGCGTTCGCCGCCGTCACGGCCGCCGTGCCGGACCAGGTGCCGCGCAGCCAGCGGGGCGTGGTCGGCGGCTGGCTCGGGGCGGCGCAGCTGCTCGGCGTGGTGGCCGGGACGGGGCTGGCGACGGTGGCGGGCGGCACGGTCGCGGGATACGCGGCGTGCGCCGTCTTCACGGTGGCGGGCGTGCTGCCCTACGTCGTGGGCCACCGGGACCCGCGCCTGCCGCCCGCCGCGCGTCCGCCGTGGGACCGGCGGGGTTTCGCGCGGAGCTTCCGGATCAGCCCACGGCGCCATCCGGACCTGGCCTGGGCGTGGCTGACCCGCTTCCTGATCAACGTCAGCAACTCCGTGGTGCTGCTCTACCTCCTGTACTTCCTCCGGGACCGGCTGCGCCACGAGGACCCCGAGGGCGGCGTGCTGGTCCTGACGGCCGTGAACGGCGTGACGATGCTCGCCACCGTCGTCGTCGGCGGCGCCTGGTCGGACCGGGTGGGGCGGCGCAAGCCCTTCGTGCTCTGGGCGGGCACGCTGATGGCGGCGGCGACGGGACTGCTGGCCCTGTGGCAGACCTGGCCGGGCGCGCTCGTCGCGGCGGCGGTGCTCGGCGTCGGCTTCGGCGTCTTCACGTCGGTCGACTTCGCGCTGATGACGGACGTCCTGCCCACGGCCATGGACCGCGGCAAGGACCTCGGCGTCATCAACATCGCCAACTCCCTGCCGCAGGTGGCCGCCCCGGCGATCGCGGCGCCCGTCGTCACCCACCTCGGCGGCTACCGCGTGCTGTACCTGGCGGCGGCGGTGATCGGCCTGGCGGGGGCGGTCCTGGTGACGCGGATCAGGGGCGTGGAGTGAGCCCGGCGGCCACGGAGGCCGCGGCGGCGCCGGGCGCGTCACCGGCCGCGGCGGCGAAGTCCCGCAGCGTTCCCGCGAGCACGTCGTCCGGGGTGTGGTCCCCCAGGATGTACCCCGCCTGGGCGAGCTGGGCGAGGCCGTGCATGGAGGCGAAGAGCTGGCGCACGAGCAGGTCCGGATCGGCGTCCGCCCGGAAGCGGCCCGCCACGACACAGCGGCGGATCGCGTCACGCGGGAAGCGCATCAGGGAGGTGCCCATCCGCCGGTCGTCGTCGGAGAGTTCGAACCCGGCGAGCGCGGAACCGCCGAACATGACCGCGTAGACGTCGGACTCGGCGCGCGCGAACTCCTGGTAGATGCGGCAGAGTCCGGCGAGTTCGGCCACGGGGTCCGGGCCCGGCTCCAGGCCCTCCGCCCGCGCCCGGAACCGCTCGAAGCCCTCCCGCATGACCTCGCGTACGAGTGCGGGCATGGAACCGAAGTGGGTGTACACGGCCATCGTCGAGGCGCCGACCTGTCTGACCAGGCGCCGTGCGCTCAGGGCGGCCGGCCCCTGCTCCGCGAGGACGCGCGCGGCCTCGTCGAGGAGGAGACGGCGGACGTCGGCCGCGTCGCGTTTTCCGGTGGACACCGACAAAGCATAAAGCCGTTATAGAAAAAGCCGTCACGGAAATAACAGCGTTATGCTGCTGGCGGCGCAGCGGCGGGACGGGGGTCCACCGCTGCGCCTCGTCGTCCGCCGGGCCGCGGGCCCGGCGCGGTCAGAACCCGAGCTTGCGCAGCTGGCGGGGGTCCCGCTGCCAGTCCTTCGCGACCTTCACGTGCAGGTCGAGGAAGACCGGCGTGCCGAGCAGCGCCTCGATCTGCTTGCGGGACTTGATGCCGACGTCCTTGAGCCGCTTGCCCTTGGGGCCGATGATGATGCCCTTCTGGCTGGGCCGCTCGATGTAGACGAACGCGTGGATGTCGAGCAGCGGCTTGTCCGCGGGCCGGTCCTCGCGCGGCAGCATCTCCTCGACCACCACGGCGATGGAGTGCGGCAGCTCGTCCCGCACGCCTTCGAGCGCGGCCTCGCGGATCAGCTCGGCGACCATGACCTGCTCGGGCTCGTCGGTGAGGTCGCCCTCGGGGTAGAGCGCGGGGCCCTCGGGCAGCAGCGGCACGATGAGGTCGGCGAGGAGGCCCACCTGCTGGTCGCCGACGGCCGACACCGGCACGATCTGCGCCCACTCGAAGCCGAGCTCCTTGCCGAGCTGGTCGATGGCGATGAGCTGCTCGGCGAGCGTCTTGCTGTCGACGAGGTCGGTCTTCGTGACGATCGCGATCTTCGGCGTCTTCTTGATGGAGGCGAGCTCCTTGGCGATGAAGCGGTCGCCGGGGCCGAGCTTCTCGTTCGCGGGCAGGCAGAAGCCGATGACGTCGACCTCGGCCCACGTGGTCCGCACGACGTCGTTGAGCCGCTCGCCGAGGAGCGTGCGCGGCTTGTGGAGCCCGGGGGTGTCCACCAGGATCAGCTGCGCGTCCGGACGGTGCACGATGCCGCGCACCGTGTGCCGCGTGGTCTGCGGCTGGTTCGCGGTGATCGCGACCTTCTTGCCGACCAGAGCGTTCGTGAGGGTGGACTTGCCCGCGTTGGGGCGGCCGACGAAGCAGGCGAAGCCGGCGCGGTGCGCGGCCTCGGACGACTCGGCTGATGACGGGGTACGAACGCTCATGGCGCCCATTGTCCCTGATCCCGGGAGCCCCGCCGCACCGCGCGGCTCACGGGGCCGCCGGGAACGGCCTCAGCCCGCCTCCGCCCGCACCCTGACCTCTCCGTCCGGCCCCGCGAGGAAGACCGGCGTACCGGCCCCGCCGAGGTCACGCACGGCGGCGAGGTCCTCCGTGGTGAGGGCCTGCGCACCGGAGACGACGGCGGCGGCCTCCAGCGACTCGGCGCCCGAGGCGACCGCCATCGCCACGGCGGTCCGCAGCGCGGACAGCCGGAGCGACTCCAGGTCCACGGTCCCCGCCACGTACGTACGGCCCGTCTCGTCCCGCACGGCCGCCCCCTCGGGCACGCCGTTGCGGGCCCGGGCCGAACGGGCGAGGGTGACGATCTTGCGGTCCTCGGGACCGAGGTCGGTGCTCTGCGTCATGGCACGAGCATAAGGAGCACCGCGCCCGCCCCGGGAGCCACCCCGGCCCCGGCCGCGAGGCGCCGCGGCCGGCCACTCCAGCCCCGCCGGCACCTTCAGCCGCGTCGACTCCAGGAACAGCGTGCCCGGCTCAGCGGCGGGCCGTCGCGCGCGCACGAGGACCGTCTCACCGGTCCACGCGGTCTCCACGCACGCGCCCTCCGGGCCATCGCTCGCGCTGCTCTTGCGCCAGGTCCATGAGCTGCCCACGCTTCTCCTCCACTATGAACGGCCCTGTTCTCGCCAACTAAGGGCGGTCGAGGCGCAGTCGGTGCGCCCTGGGCAGGCCCGCGACCACCAGGTCGTACGAGTCCTCGATGAGTTCCCTGATGCGGTGGTCGGGGAGGGCTCCGTCGACCGTCACCGTGTTCCAGTGGCGTTTGTTCATGTGCCAGCCCGGGACGATCTCCGGGTGGGCGGCCCGCAGCTGGGCCGCCAGGTCCGGGTCGCACTTGAGGTTGACGGTGAGCGGGCGCCCGCCGAGGGCCGAGAGCGCGAACATCTTTCCCGCCACCTTGAAGACCGAGGTCTCCGGCGTGAAGGGGAAGTCCTCCACCGCGCCGTTGAAGGAGAGGCAGAACGCCCGCAGCTCGTCGGGGGTCACTCGGGCTCCTCCCGCGCGGTCGCGCCGGAGGGGGCGACCGGCTCCACCAGTACCGTCACGATCTTGTTCCGGCGGCCCGCGGCGGACTCCGCGGTGAGCCTCAGCTCGCGGGCGTCCGGCAGCGGCACGACGGCCGAGGCGCCCGCGATCGGGACGCGGCCCAGCTGCTTGGCGAGCAGGCCGCCGACCGTCTCCACGTCCTCGTCGTCGAACGCGTCGAGCCCGAACAGCTCCCCGAGGTCGCCGATGTCGAGCCGCGCCGTCACGCGGTAGCAGCCGTCCGCCAGCTCCTCCACGGGCGGCAGCTCACGGTCGTACTCGTCGGTGATCTCCCCGACGATCTCCTCCAGGATGTCCTCGATGGTCACGATGCCGGCCGTGCCGCCGTACTCGTCGATGACGACGGCGACGTGGTTGCGCTCCTGCTGCATCTCGCGCAGCAGGTCGCCCGCGTTCTTCGTGTCGGGCACGAAGGTGGCGGGGCGCATCGCGGTGGAGACCAGCTCGGACTCGCTGTCGCGGTTGATGTGCGTCTTGCGGGCCAGGTCCTTCAGGTACACCATGCCGACGATGTCGTCCTCGCTCTCCCCCGTCACGGGTATGCGCGAGAAGCCGGAGCGCAGCGCGAGGGTGAGGGCCTGGCGGATCGTCTTGAACCGTTCGATGGCGACGAGGTCGGTGCGCGGCACCATGACCTCGCGTACCAGTGTGTCGCCCAGCTCGAAGACGGAGTGCACCATGCGGCGCTCCTCGTCCTCGATCAGGGACTCCTTCTCGGCGAGGTCCACCATCGCGCGCAGTTCGGCCTCGGAGGCGAACGGGCCGCGCCGGAAGCCCTTGCCGGGCGTGAGGGCGTTGCCGATGAGGATCAGCAGGGGTGGGATGGGACCCATGATCCGGGCCAGCGGCAGCAGGACGTACGCCGCCGCGGTCGCGGTGTTCAGCGGGTGCTGGCGGCCGATGGTGCGCGGGGAGACGCCGACGGCGACGTAGCTGACGAGGACCATGACGCCGATGGCGACGGCGAGGGCCTCCCAGGTGCGGTCGAACTCCTTGAGGCAGGCGTACGTCACCAGGGCCGAGGCGGCCATCTCGCACGCCACGCGCACCAGCAGCGCCACGTTGAGGTAGCGGGTCGGGTCGGCGGCGACCTGCGCGAGCTTGGCGCTGCCGCGCCGCCCGGAGCGGACCGCCTCGTCGGCGCGGAAGCTGGAGACGCGGGCGATGCCGGCCTCGGCGCATGCCGCGAGCCACGCGGCGACGACCAGGGCGACGGCCCCGGCGATCAGCTGGAAGCTCATGGCGCTAGGAGACCGTGGGCGCCGGGGAGGGGCCGGTGAGGCCCTTCTCCGCGCGCCAGCCGTCGACGATCGCCGCCTGGAGGCCGAACATCTCGGCCTTCTCGTCGGGCTCCTCGTGGTCGTACCCGAGCAGGTGCAGCACCCCGTGGACGGTCAGGAGCTGGAGCTCCTCGTCCATGGAGTGCTGCGTCGGGGCGTCCTTGCCCTGCTGCGTGGCGACCTCGGGGCAGAGCACGATGTCACCGAGGAGGCCCTGCGGGGGCTCCTCGTCGTCCTTCATGGGCGGCCGCAGCTCGTCCATGGGGAAGGACATCACGTCCGTGGGGCCGGGCAGGTCCATCCACTGGATGTGCAGCTGCTCCATGGCGTCGGCGTCCACGACGATCACCGAGAGCTCGGAGAGCGGGTGGATGCGCATCCGCGCGAGGGCGTAGCGGGCGATGTCGAGGATCGCCTGCTCGTCGACCTCGGTTCCGGATTCGTTGTTGACGTCGATCGACATGGTGGTGCTGGTCTACTTCCCGTCGCGGCTGTCGTGCTGCTCGTACGCGTCGACGATACGGCCGACCAGCTTGTGCCGTACGACATCGTGGGATGTGAGCCGGGAGAAGTGGATGTCCTCCACACCCTCCAGGATCCGCTGGACCTCCCGCAGACCGCTCTTGGTGCCGCCCGGCAGGTCGACCTGGGTGATGTCACCGGTGATGACGATCTTGGAGTCGAAGCCGAGGCGGGTGAGGAACATCTTCATCTGCTCGGCGCTGGTGTTCTGCGCCTCGTCGAGGATGATGAAGGCGTCGTTGAGCGTGCGACCGCGCATGTAGGCGAGCGGGGCGACCTCGATCGTGCCCGCCGCCATCAGGCGGGGGATCGAGTCGGGGTCGAGCATGTCGTGCAGCGCGTCGTAGAGCGGGCGGAGGTACGGGTCGATCTTCTCGTAGAGCGTGCCGGGCAGGAAGCCGAGGCGCTCGCCCGCCTCGACCGCGGGGCGGGTCAGGATGATGCGGTTGACCTGCTTCGACTGGAGCGCCTGGACGGCCTTGGCCATGGCCAGGTACGTCTTGCCGGTGCCGGCGGGGCCGATGCCGAAGACGATGGTGTGCTTGTCGATCGCGTCGACGTACCGCTTCTGGTTCAGCGTCTTGGGGCGGATGGTGCGGCCGCGCGACGAGAGGATGTTCTGCGTGAGCACCTCGGCGGGCGTCTCCTGCGCGCCGCCGCCGTTCTCGTCCGCCCTGAGCATGGCGATCGAGCGTTCCACTGCGTCCTCCGTCATCGGCTGACCGGTGCGGAGCACCAGCATCATCTCGTCGAACAGGCGCTGGATGAGGGCGACTTCGTGGGCCGCGCCCACGGCGCTGATCTCATTGCCCCGGACATGGATGTCGGCCGCCGGGAAGGCCTTCTCGATCACGCGCAGAAGTACGTCGCCGGAGCCGAGGACGGTCACCATCGGATGCTTCGCCGGGACCGTGAAGTGGGCTCGCGCCTGGTCCTGCGCCGTGTGAGTTGTGGGTGTCTGAGTCATGGGCCGGCTCTGAAGGCCTGCTCATCCTCCTCGTGCGGGGCTTGGGGGCCGCTCGACAGCCTTGCACTGCCAAGGGTACGACGCGGCACTGACAGTGCCGTAGGGCTTTTCCGCGGGGGCCGGCTACGCCGACCTGAACCCGATCGTCGGCACCGCTCGCCGCAGGGGCCACGGGCGGCCCTGTGCCGGGAGCAGGGCCTCCAGGAAGCTGTAGCGCCGCAGGGCCGCCGGGTCCTGTTCGTCGAACTCCCGGACGCGCCGCCACCAGCCCCCGACCTCCGCCCAGCCGGGCGCGGACAGGGATCCGCCGAACTCCTGTACGGAGAGCGCCGCGGTGAGCCCGGCGAAGGCCAGCCGGTCCGCCAGCGGCCACCCGGCGAGGGTGCCGGTGACGAAGCCCGCCACGAAGACGTCGCCCGCCCCGGTGGGGTCCAGCGCCTCCACCTCGATCGCGGGCACCTCCGCGGTCTCCCCGGTCCGCCGGTCCACGGCGTACGCGCCCTCCGCGCCGAGGGTCACCACGGCCAGCGGCACATGCTCCGTCAGCGCCCGCGCCGCGTCCCGCGGGCACGACGTGCGCGTGTACCGCATCGCCTCCTCCGCGTTCGGCAGGAACGCCTCGCAGTGCCCCAGGTCGGGCAGGGCCGCGAGGTCCCACCGCCCGGTGTCGTCCCAGCCGACGTCGGCGAAGATCCGGGTGCCGCTGCGGGCGGCCTGCGCGATCCAGGGGGCGCTGACACCGGGCGTCAGGGAGGCGACGGCGGCGCGGGCGCGGGGCGGGCAGGAGGGGGCGCCGCCGTCGGGGGCGTCGGCGTCGGGGGGCGGCTCGTGGCCGTGGCTGACCATGGTCCGCTCGCCCTCGTAGGCCATGGAGACGGTCACCGGGGTGTGCCAGCCGGGCACGATCCGCGACGAGGTGAGATCGATGCCCTCGCCCCCTTCGAGGGCGTCCCAGCAGTACTCCCCGTAGTGGTCGTCGCCGAAGGCGGCGGCCAGGGACGTATGCAGACCGAGACGGGCGAGCGCGGTCGCCATGTTGGCGACGCCGCCGGGACTCGACCCCATGCCGCGCGCCCAGGACTCGGTCCCGCGCACGGGCGCGGAGTCGAGCCCGGTGAAGATGATGTCGAGGAAGACCGTGCCGGTGAGGTAGACGTCACAGGCCGGATCCCCGGCTCTGCGGGCCGCCTTCAGCGGGTCGACGGTGGGCTGTACGGGTACGACCATGCAGGCAACGTAACGGACGCCGCGCCCCGGGGCGGGGGTTACCGGTGTGCCGCGGGGTGCGGAGCGCTACCAGCGCGGCACCGCCGGGGTCGTCCACCGGGGGTCGGCGGCCCGCATCGCCGCCGCGTCGTCGCGTTCCCGCAGGGCGCGGAGGTCCTCGTCGAGCCGGCGCGCGTGCAGCGCGGCGAGCCTGGCGTGGTCGAGTTCCACGCCGAGGCCGGGGGTGTCGGTGACGGCGATCCTGCCGTCCGTGAACCGTGGGCGCGCGGTCAGGACGTCCTCGGACTGCCAGGGGTAGTGCGAGTCGCAGGCGTGGTGGAGGCCGGGCACGGTCGCCGCGACGTGCGTCATCGCGGCGAGGCTGATGCCGAGGTGGGTGTTGGAGTGCATGGAGACGGCGACCCCGAACGTCCGGCACACGGCGGCCAGCTCCCGCGTGCGCCGCAGCCCGCCCCAGTAGTGGTGGTCGGAGAGGACGACCCGCACGGCGCCCTTCGCGAAGGCCGCCGGGATCTCCTCGAAGGCCGTCACGCACATGTTCGTGGCCAGCGGCACCGAGGTGCCCGCCGCGACCCGCGCCATGGCGGAGGTGCCGAGCACCGGGTCCTCCAGGTATTCCAGTACGTCACCGAGTTCGGCGGCGACCTTCAGCGACGTCTCCACGGACCAGGCGCCGTTGGGGTCAAGCCGCAGCGGCCTGCCCGGGAACGCCTCGGCGAGGGCGCGGACCGCGGCGACCTCCTCCTCCGGCGGGAAGACACCACCCTTGAGCTTGAACGACCGGAAACCGTGGCGCTCGGTGAACAGCCGGGCCTGGGCGACGATCCCGGCCGGGTCGAGGGCGGCGCCCCAGCCGTCGTCCGGCTCGCTGGCGCGGCCCGCCGGGTGCTCGGCCCACTTGTAGAACAGGTACGCGCCGTACTCCACGGCGTCCCGCACCTTGCCGCCGAGCAAGGCGTGCACGGGCAGCCCGAGCGCCTTGCCGAGCGCGTCCAGGCAGGCCACCTCGAACCCGGAGACGACGGACAGCCGCAGCTTGTCGGCGGTCCGCACACCGCGCAGACCGCCGACGTCGACGGCGTCGTCGACCCGGGCGGCGTCGACGGCCACCTCGTCCGCGAGTGTGAACAGCCGGTTCACGTCGCAGACGTTGGCCCCGGGCAGCCGCTCGGCCAGGGGCGGCGCGAGCTCCAGGTACGTCCCGTCGCCGTACGTCTCCCCGATGCCGGTCACCCCGCCCGCCGTGACCACCTCCACGATGAGGCGTGGCGTGTAGGGCTGGTGGACGCCCTGCGTGTTGAGCAGAGGCGGGTCGGCGACCAGGACGGGCGTGAGGCGGACATCCGCGATGACCAAGCTCTGTCCATACATGGGAACGGAGACCAGGTACGCGGACAAACGCCGGTCAACGGCGCGTAGGAGCTACAGCTCGGCCTCGATGAGATCCGCCGCCCGCGAGGTGCCGCCCTCCGCCCGGACCTCCGCCTTCAACCGCGCGCAGCACCCGGCGACTTCGGGGTCCGCCACCAGGGCCGACAGCGCCGACCGCAGCGCCTCGGCCGTCGCGTCCCGCGTGTCGAGCCGCCGCGCCACGCCCAGCTCCACCAGCCGGTCCGCGTTCACCGGCTGCTCGGCCCCCTGCGGTACGGCGATCATCGGCACGCCGCAGAAGAGGCCCTCTGAGCTGCTCCCCATGCCGGCGTGGGTGACGAACGCGTCGGCCTGCTCCAGGACCGCCAACTGCGGCACCCAGGAGCGGACTTCGATGTTCGCGGGCAGCTCCCCGCCCAGCTCGGCCGGGTCGACGTGCTTGCCGATCTGGAGGACGACGTGCCAGCCCGGCAGGTCCCCGAACGCGGCCACGCAGGTGCGGTAGAACTCGGGCTGCCTGGTGTACGCCGAGCCGAGCGAGACCAGGAGCACCTTCTCGGCGCCCCCGGGACGCGCCCAGCTCCCCTGCCGCGCACGGTCGCCGAAGCACGGCCCGACGAAGTCGACCCGGGGATCGACGGTGTCGGCGTACGGCTGCATGGCGCGCGGGATCGTGGCGAGGGCGCGCGGCGGAACCCCCGAGAACCGGCCGGCGTCCAGGGTGGTGGCCCCGCACCCGGCGAGCCACTCCGTGAAGCGGGCCTCCAGGGCGGCGGCGCCCGGCAGTCGCGCGAGGGCCGCGCCGATGTCCTCCTGGTAGCTGCCCCAGGCGACATAGGTGGGCGAGAGCTGGACGACGGGCCGCCCCTGCGCCTCGGCGAGCGCCCGGCCGACGTACGCGCCGATGTCGTACAGGTACAGGTCGGCGGGGTCGTCGTCGTACGCCTCGCGCAGCCGCGGCAGCACGGCCGTCGCGTCGTCGAGGAAGAGCGCGCTCGCCTCGATCGGGTCGTCGGGCCAGAGGTTGTCGCGGTGCGGGAGCGTCGAGTCGTACGGGACGAGTGCGGCACCGGTGGGCTCGATCAGCCCGGCCGCGGCCGGGTCGTTGGCGTACGTCACGCGGTGGCCGCGCGCGGCCAGTTCACGGATGATCTCCAGGCCGGGCAGCACGTGGCTGACCATCGGGACGCCGATCATCGCGATATGGGCACGCCGGCGGGAGGGTCCACGGGATGACATGAGAGTTCCTTCGCGTACAGAAGTCACGGAGCAGGGACAGGCACGACGGGCCGCCGCCTCGGCCCCGGAGGGCGGGCGGGGACCACGGAAGGCCGTGTCAGCCGTAGATCTGCGCGATGGAATGCATACCGGGACCGTAACCCCGGCGCCGGTGATCAGTCGAACGAATAAGCCTCGACCTCGGCGAGGTACCGCGCCCGCAGCTCCTCGTCCGCCGCGTCACGGTCGAGGAAGGCCGCCTCGAAGGAGTTCCGCGCCAGCGTGCGCAGTTGCTCCTGGCCGATGCCGAGGGCCTCGCGCACGGCGTGGAAGGTGTCGTCCACGTACCCGCCGAAGTAGGCCGGGTCGTCGGAGTTGACCGTGCACATCAGCCCGGCGTCGAGCATTCGCGCCAGCGGGTGGTCCTCCAGCATGTCGATGGCGCGCAGCCGGACGTTGGAGAGCGGGCAGAGCGTCAGCGGCACACGCTCGCGGACCAGGCGCTCGACCAGCTCCGGGTCCTCCATGCAGCGCAGCCCGTGGTCGACGCGCTCGACGCGCAGCACGTCCAGGGCCTCGGTGATGTACGCGGGCGGCCCCTCCTCACCGGCGTGCGCGACGAGCCGCAGCCCCAGGGCGGCGGCCGCCTCGTACACCTCCTTGAACTTGGCCGGCGGGTGGCCCACCTCCGCGGAGTCCAGGCCGACGCCGATGATCCGGTGGAGGTGGGGCCTGGCGGCCTCCAGCGTGGCCATCGCGGACTCGGCGGACTCGTCGCGCAGGAAGCACATGATGAGCCGCGTGGAGACGCCGTGCCGCTCCTCGCCGCGCTCCAGCGCGCGGGACAGGCCCTCGACGACGGTGGCGATGGGCACGCCGCGCGCGATGTGCGCCTGCGGGTCGAAGAAGATCTCCGCGTGCCGTACGCCCTGGGCGGCGGCGCGGGCGAGGTAGGCGTCCGCGAGTTCCTCGAAGTCGGCCTCGGTGCGCAGCACGGCCATCAGGCTGTAGTAGAGGTCCAGGAAGGACTGGAGGTCCTCGAAGAGGTAGGCCTCGCGCAGCTCCTCGGTGTCGGCGTAGGGCAGCTCGACGTTGTTGCGCGCGGCCAGCGCGAAGGCCAGTTCGGGTTCGAGGGTGCCTTCGATGTGGAGGTGGAGTTCGGCCTTGGGGATCGGCATGGTGCGGTCTCGCTCAGTTCTGTGCTGTGTACCGGAGCTCGGGTGGGCTCAGGTTCGTTTGGGCTCAGGTTCGTTTGGGCAGGGGCACGCGCGTCAGGTCGCGGGCGACGGTCAGTTCGCCGTCGAAACCGGCGGCGCGGGCCTGCTGTTCGTAGACGCCCGGGTCGGGGTAGCGCTGGCTGAAGTGCGTCAGCACGAGATGCCGCACCCCCGCGTCGACGGCCACCCGTGCGGCCTGACCCGCCGTCAGATGACCGTGGTCGGCGGCCAGTTGCTCGTCCTCGTCGAGGAAGGTCGCCTCGATGACCAGCATGTCGCAGCCCTCGGCGAGGGCGTACACGCCGTCGCAGAGCCGGGTGTCCATCACGAACGCGAACCGCTGTCCGCGCCGCGCCTCGCTCACCTCCTCCAGCGTGACGCCGCCGAGGACGCCCTCCTTCTGGAGCCGCCCGACGTCGGGCCCCCTGATGCCGCGCTCGGCCAGCAGGTCCGGGAGCATGCGGCGCCCGTCGGGCTCGGTGAGGCGGTAGCCGTACGACTCGACGGGGTGGGAGAGCTTCTGCGCGGCGAGGGTGTACGCGGGGGTGGCGGCCAGCGGGCCGTCGGCGGCGACCGGGGCCTCGGCGAGCGCGACGGTCTCGCGGTAGGCCGTCGCGTACCGCAGGCGGTCGAAGAAGCGCTGCCCGGACGCCGGGTAGTGGGCGGTGACGGAGTGCGGGACCCGGTCGAGGTTGAGGCGCTGGATCACCCCGGCGAGGCCGAGGCTGTGGTCGCCGTGGAAGTGGGTGACGCAGATGCGGTGCAGGTCGTGCGCGGCGACCCCGGCGCGCAGCATCTGCCGCTGCGTGCCCTCGCCGGGGTCGAACATGATGCCCTGGCCGTCCCAGAGCAGCACGTAGCCGTTGTGGTTGCGGTGCCGGGTCGGGACCTGGCTGGCGGTGCCGAGCACCACCAGTTCACGTGAGGACAAGAGGGGCCGGCCCCGCTATCCGGGGGGCCACTGGAGGCCGCGGCCGCCCAGGACGTGCGCGTGCGCGTGGAAGACGGTCTGGCCCGCGCCCGTGCCGGTGTTGAAGACGATGCGGTAGCTCTCCGCCTCCTCCTCGGTGGCGACCTCCTGCGCCTCCCGCAGCACGTCGGCGGCGATCTGCGGTTCGGCGGCGGCCAGGGACGCGGCGTCGGGGTGGTGCACCTTGGGGATGATCAGGACGTGCGTCGGGGCCTGCGGGTTGATGTCGCGGAAGGCGAGGGTCGTCTCCGTCTCCCGGACCACGGTCGCCGGCACCTCGCCCGCGACGATCTTGCAGAACAGGCAGTCGCTTCGCGCTTCGCCCGCCATGGGTCCGGCCTCCTCCTGAGCAGTGATCAGTACGCACGGAATGCTATCCCTCCGCGCCGCGCCACGCGGAGGGATGCCGGGCCTACGTCGTCCAGGGCAGGGGCGGCGCGCTCTTGGCGGGGTTCTCCGCCAGCGCGGCGAGCGCGATGCGCACCGCCTCGTCCAACTGCGGGTCGCGGCCCGCCGCGTAGTCGTCCGGGGTCATCACGACCTCGACGTCGGGGTCGACGCCGTGGTTCTCCACCCTCCACTCCTCGCCCTCCGTCCAGAACGCGTACTTCGGCTGCGTCACCAGCGTGCCGTCGACCAGGTGGTAGCGGCTGTCGATGCCGATGACGCCGCCCCACGTGCGGGTGCCGACCACCGGGCCGATGCCGAGCGCCCGGATCGCCGCGTTGACGATGTCGCCGTCGGACCCGGAGAACTCGTTGGCGACGGCGACGACGGGCCCGCGCGGCGCGTCCTGGGGGTAGCTGAAGGGCCGCGAGCCGCGCGGCAGGTCCCAGCCGACGACGCGGCGCGCCAGCTTCTCCACGACGAGCTGGGAGGTGTGGCCGCCGCGGTTCTCGCGGACGTCGACCACCAGGCCCTCGCGGGCGACCTCGACGCGCAGGTCCCGGTGGATCTGCGCCCAGCCCGGCGCCTGCATGTCGGGGACGTGGAGGTAGCCGAGGCGACCGCCCGAGCGCTCGTGGACGTAGGCCCGCCGGTCCGCGACCCAGGCGTGGTAGCGCAGCGGCTCCTCGTCGTCGACGGGGACGACCACGGCGTGCCGGGGGTCGCCGCCGCCCGAGGGCGACACGGTCAGCTCGACGGGCTTGCCCGCGGTGCCGACGAGCAGCGGGCCCGGCCCGGTCACGGGGTCTACGGGCCGGCCGTTGACCTCGATCACCGCGTCGCCGGGGCGGACCGCGACGCCGGGCGCCGCCAGCGGGGAGCGCGCCGCGGGGTCGGAGGTCTCCGAGGGCAGGACGCGGTCGATGCGCCACAGGCCGTCCTCGCCCCGCGAGAGGTCGGCGCCGAGGAGCCCCTGCCGGAGCGCGGAGCCGCCGCCCCGGCCGCCCGAGCCGCCGGGAACGACGTACGCGTGCGAGGTGCCCAGCTCGCCCTGCACCTCCCAGAGCAGGTCGACGAGGTCGTCGTGGGTGGCGACGCGGTCGAGGACGGGGCGGTAGCGCTCCAGTACGCCGTCCCAGTCGACGCCGCCCATGTCGGGCCGCCAGAAGTTGTCCCGCATGAGGCGGCCCGTCTCGTCGTACATCTGGCGCCACTCGGCGGCCGGGTCGACGGTGTGGCGGACGCGGGTCAGGTCGACGGAGATGTTCGAGTCGCTGTCCTCGTCGCCCGAGGCGCGCCGGTCGCTGGGCACCACCTTCAGCTTGCCGTCGGTCCACAGCAGGACCCGCTTGCCGTCGCCGGTGACCGCGAAGTGGTCGGCGTCGGCGGCCAGTTCCTCCACCCGGCGCTGGGCGAGGTCGTACCGCTCCAGCTCGGTGTGCGGGTCCGGGTCGGACGGGGTGGCCCGGGAGGCGCCGAGCACGCCCCGCACCGGGTGGCGCAGCCAGAGCAGGCCGTCCTTGGCGGCGCGCAGCGCGGTGTAGCGGGCGGCCTCGACGGGGAACGCCACGATGCGGTCGGCGAGCCCGTCGAAGTCGACGCGGGTGACGGGCGCGCCCTCGCTGTCGGGTGTCTCGGCGCCGGGGCTGTCCTGCCCCTCGAAGGGCCGGCCGTGCCGCTGCGGCCCGAACGGGGACGGCGTGGTCGCGGCGAGCGTGAGGAGGTAGGGCCGCGAGCCGCCGACGAAGGCGAGGTCGAAGACGTGGTCGTCGTAGACCGGGTCGAAGGCGCGCGCGGAGAGGAAGGCGAGGTGCTTGCCGTCGAGCGTGAACGCGGGCGAGTAGTCGCGGAAGCGCAGCGGGGTCGCCTCGGACACCGAAAGGTCGGCGGTGTTGGCCAGTTTGAGCTGGCGCAGCGGGCTCGGGCCGGGGTGCGACCAGGCGAGCCAGGCGGAGTCCGGCGAGAAGACGAGCCCGGTGACGTCGCCGTCCTCGCTGCGGTCGACCTCGCGGACCTCGCCGCTCTCCCGCTCGACGAGCAGGACGCGCCCGTCGTGCGAGGCGACGGCGGCGCGGCTGCCGTCCGGTGACATGGCGAGCCCGAGGACCCGGCCGAGCTGTCCGGCGGCGAGCCTGCGCGGGGTGGCGCCGGGCGCCGGGCCGGTGGCGGGGGCGAACTCCAGCGCCTCGTCGCCCTCGGCGTCGGTCACCCACACGACGTGCTCCTCGCCGGCGACGCGGAAGGTGCGGGGCAGCCGGGCGCGCACGCCCGGGGTGGCGG
>NZ_JAFEXF010000125.1 GCF_016905445.1 Streptomyces sp. G44 | reverse complement strand
CCGCCGGAGCGGCCACCGCGAGCCGAGCGAGCCGCGCGGGCGACGGCGGGGCGGCCCGCGATCGCCGCGCCATGACGGCGCGCTGCCGCTGACCCCTGCCCAGACCCCTTCGTGCGGCCCTCTGCACGGCGCACATTCATCGTAGACGTCTGTACCTACTAGTATGTACAGTGTCCACGTGAGCACCCCTGAGCGTCTGATCGAGTCCACGCGCGAGCTGCTGTGGGAGCGGGGCTATGTCGGCACCAGCCCCAGGGCCATCCAGCAGCACGCGGGCGCGGGACAAGGCAGCATGTACCACCACTTCGCCGGCAAACCCGACCTCGCGCTCGCCGCGATCCGGCGTACGGCCGGGGAGATGCGCGCGACGGCGGAGGCGGTGCTCGGCGGCTCGGGGCCGGCGTTCGCGCGCGTCGAGGCGTATCTCCTGCGCGAACGCGACGTGTTGCGGGGCTGCCCGGTCGGGCGGCTCACGATGGACCCGGAGGTCATCGCGAGCGACGAGCTGCGCGCACCCGTCACCGAGACCCTCGACTGGCTGCGTGACCGCATCGCCGGAATCCTCCAGGAGGGCGTGGAGCAGCGCGAGTTCGCCGCATCGCTCGACCCACGGGAGGTCGCTTCCACGATCGTCGCGACCGTACAGGGCGGCTACGTCCTGGCCCGCTCGTCGGGGACACCGGCCGCCTTCGACACGGCGGTGCGCGGCCTGCTGGCACTCCTCGCCGCGTGCGCCGCCCCCGCCGACTCGACCTGACGTCACTGGAGTACGCGTTGCACGCCATGCAGTACGAGATCACTCTGCCCGCCGCTTACGACATGGGCGTCATCCGCCACCGCGTCGCGTCGAAGGGCCATCTCCTCGACGCGTTCGCCGGTCTCGGCTTCAAGGCCTACCTGATGCGCGAGCGCGGGAGGGACGGCTCGCCCGTCAACCAGTACGCGCCCTTCTACCTCTGGAACACCGCCGCGGGCATGAACTCCTTTCTCTGGGGCGCCGGTTTCCAGGGTCTCGCCGACGACTTCGGGCGTCCGGCCGTGCGGCACTGGACGGTCCTCGCGTACGAGGACCAGGGCACCCCGGGGATCACCGCGAGGGCCGCGGTACGCCGCCGCCAGAGGATCCCCGAGGCGGCACGGCTCCCGGGCCTCGCCGATGACCTCGTCGCTGCCGCGCGGCAGTTGACGGAAGGTGAGGGAGCGGTGAGCGCGTTGACCGCCGTCGACCCCCGCACCTGGGAAGCGGTGCACTTCTCGCTCTGGGAGCACGAGGCACCCGAGGAACTCGGCGACGTCTTCCAGGTGCTGCACGTGTCGGCACCCAAGCGCGAGAAGCTGCTGCACGGACGGCAGTGGTGACCGCACGCGCTGCGGACATCGTGAGCGTGCCCCGGGCAACCCGCACAGCACATACCGTCCCCACGGCCCCCACTGTCCGCACGGTTCTCGGTGACATCGCCCCGGCGCTGCTCGGGCTCTGTGACGCCCATGACCACCTCTTCCTGCGCAGCCCTCAACTGCCGGGCCAGGAACTGGACTCGGTGCGGGCGGCGGCGGACGAGCTGGCGGCGTTCCGTGCGGCGGGCGGGCGGAGTGTCGTGCAGTGGACGCCGCACGGGATGGGCCGGCACGCGGGGCGGCTGCCGGAGCTGTCCAGGGCGGCGGGCGTGCACGTCGTGGCCGCGACGGGGCTGCACCAGGCCGCGCACTACGCCACGGAGTCGTTGGAACGGCTCCGGGCGGAGAATCTGGCCGAGCTCTTCGTCCGAGAACTCACCGAAGGCATCGGGCACTCCGGTGTGCGGGCCGGGCTGATCAAGGTCGCGGGCGGCTTTCACGGCCTCGACGCCCACGCCCGTTGGACGCTGACCGCCGCGGCCGAGGCCCACCGTGCGACGGGGGCGCCGATCGCCGTCCACCTGGAACTGGGCACCGCCGCACCGGACGTACTCGACCTGCTCTGCGGGGCGTTGGACGTGCCCGCGCACCGCGTGATCCTGGGCCACCTCAACCGCTCCCCCGACCTGGCCGTCCACCACGAGGCCGCCGAGGCGGGCGCCTTCCTGGCCTTCGACGGACCGTCCCGTGCCCATCACGCCACGGACTGGCGCATGCCGGACGCGGTGCGCTCGCTCGTGGACGCCGGCTTCGGCGACCGCCTGCTCCTCGGCGGCGACACGACCACGGCGGGCGCGCGGTCGGTGCGGGGCGGTCCCGGCATGCCCCATCTGCTCCGCGGGGTGCGCTCCCGGCTCGGACTCGCCGTGGGTGAGGAGCTGACGGAGCGGATGCTGACGGTCAACGCGGGGCGGGCGTTCGCGGTGCAGTGGCCCGAGGACGCCGAGGACGGGTACAGGGACGGAAGCGGGGGCAGGAAGGGGAATGCCGAATGACACCTGGCGCCGGGAGCCGCGGAGCAGCGCCGGGGAGGGGCTCGTAGGCACGAGCCCCTCCCCGGCCTCCATCACTCGGTGCGCAGAGCCGTGGCGGTCCGGGTCCTGGCGGCCTGGCCGGCGGGCAGCAGCGCGCCCAGCGTCGCGATGACGAGGCCGCCGAGCGCGAGCGGCAGCAGTTCCGCCCCGTCGTAGACGGCGAGGACGGAGCCGGGCAGGCGCAGCCCACGCTGTCGCCCATCGCGGGGAGGACCCAGCCGTGCAGGGCCACGCCGAGCGGCACGCCCAGGGCGCCCGCGACGAGTCCGGTCACGACGACCGAGGTGACGACCATCGTGATGGTCTGCCGGGGAGTCATGCCGAGTGCCTTGTGGACACCGAGCTCCCGGACGCGCTCGCGGGTGTCGAGCAGTACGCCGTTGAGCACGCCGAGCGCGGCGACGGCGACGGCGACGGCGACGGCGACGAGCATCAGCCTGAGGGTCATGGACAGCGCGTTGAACGTGACAACCGTGTGTCGCCGCCGCTTTCGAGGCCGCCGACCTGAGCGGTGGCGCCCCGCGGCGCCAGGCGCCTGTTCAGCGCGTCGGCCCGCATCCTCGCCGAGCTCGGGCCCGTGACCGCGTCCAGGCCGTCATCGTCGGGTACGAGACAGGGCTGATCAGCGCCGGGGCGCCCGAGGGCGCCGAGCAGTCGGCGGAGCAGACGTAAAGACGTGGACAGGCGCCGCAGCACACCGGGTGCAGGTGACCCCCGGGTCTCGGACCGTGCCCGCGAGTCATGTATTGCACCGCACGTTCCAAAACCGGTACGGTCCTCCCATGGCCCGACCGAGGACTTTCGACGAGGAGCGGGCCCTGGACGCGGCGATGCGCGCCTTCTGGGAGAACGGCTACGAGGCCACCTCGACCCAGGACCTGTGCGAAGCCACCGGCCTGGGCCGCAGCAGCATCTACAACACGTTCAGCAGCAAGCACGACCTGTTCCGGCGCGCCCTGGCCCGCTACATGGAGACCATGAACGCCGGTCAGCTCGACATCCTGGAGGACGTCGAGCGCCCGGGCCTGGAGCGCGTCCACGCGCTGCTCGACCGGGTGATCGAGGGAGAGTTCGAGCACCGCAAGGACGGGCACAGCATCGGCTGCCTCACCGTCAACACGACCGTCGAGCTCGCCGCGCGCGACCCCGAGGCGGCCGCCATGCTGGAGCGGGACCTCGCGGCACGGCTCACCATGCTGCGCACGGCGATCCGGTCCGGCCAGCGGGACGGCGACATCACGGCCGAGCGGGACGCGGACGCCCTGGCCCGTTACGTCAACGCCGTCATCGGCGGCATGCGCGTGGCCGCGCAGGGCGGCGCCGACCGGGCCGCCCTGGAGGGCATCGCGGAGACCGCGCTCGACGCGCTGATCCCCCGCTAGCGGTTCGCCCGGATCCCGGGCCCTCTTTCCCGCCGCGACGAACCGCACCAAACCGCACTGAACCCCACCGAACCGAACCCTCCGGCGCCCGGAGCCCCGGGGCGCACCTTCACGCCTCAGTTTTGTACTGAACCATCCAAAACAACGTCCCGAATCAGGAGCACACCACCATGCCCCGTGCCGTATACGTCCTGGCCCTAGGCATCTTCGCCATGGTGACCAGCGAGTTCGTTGTCGCAGGACTGATGCCGCAGATGGCCGCGGGACTGGACGCCACCATCCCCGAGATCGGCTACCTCATCACCGCCTTCGCCGCCGCGATGGCCCTCGGCGGCCCCTTCCTGACGATCGCTCTCCTGAGGACGCGGCAGAAGACGGCGCTCCTCCTGCTGTTCGGCGTCTTCCTCGTCGGCAACGTGCTCGCCGCGCTCGCGCCCGACTACCGCACGATGCTGGTGGCCCGGGTCCTCACCGGCATCGCCTCCCAGGCCTTCTTCGGCGTCTCCATTTCCCTGGCCTCCCGTCTCACCCGGCCCGAAGTGCGCGGGCGCGCCGTGGCCGTGGCCCTCAACGGGCTGATGCTGGGCACCCTGCTCGGCCTGCCGTTCTCCACCGTCATCGGCGAACACCTGGGGTGGCGCGCCGCGTTCTGGGCCATCACCGTACTGACCGTGCTCGCCGCCGTGGCCACGCTCGCCGGAGTGCCGGGCGCCGACGGCGGCGCGGAGGAGAGCGGCGGGATCCGCCAGGAGCTCGGCGCCTTCCGCGACCCGCGGCTGTGGCTCACCCTCACCACCAGCACCTTCGTCATCGGCGCCACCTTCTCCGCCTTCAGCTACCTCAACCCGATCCTCACCGAGATCACGGGCTTCTCCACCGGCACCGTTCCACTGCTGCTCATCGCGTACGGCGCCGCCACCGTCCTCGGCAACACGGTCGTCGGGCGGCTCGCCGACCGCCGCACCCTCCCCGTACTCGTCACCGGTCTCGCGCTGAACCTGGCCTTCCTCGCCGGGTTCGCGCTCCTGGCCCGGCTGACCGTGCCCGCCGTCGTGATGATGCTGGGCATCGGCCTCGTCGGCGTCACCATGAACCCGGCCCTGGTCACCCGCGTCCAGCGCGTCGGCAACGCCCGGCCGCTGGTGAACACCGTCCACTCGTCCTTCATCACCCTCGGCATCATCATCGCCACGTCCGTGGGCGGTCCCGCCATCGACGCCTTCGGGCTGCGGGCGCCGCTGTGGATCGGCGCGGGCCTCGCCGCACTCGGCCTCGTCACGCTGCTGCCGGACGCGCTGCGCCGCCGAGCCGGGTCCCGAGCCGTCCCGCCGGTCCCGGCCGGGACCGGGCGGCAGGCCGCGCGCGACGTGCCCGAGACGGTTTGAGACCGCAGTGCCCGAGCGGTCCGGCGGAGCGGTCTAGCCGAGCGCCCTGAGGGGGTCGTCGAGCACGGGCTGCCAGGCCAGCTCGGCGGCCCCCACCAGGCTGTTGTGGTCCAGCGTGCAGGCGAGGATCGGCACGCTGCCGCTGCGGCCCCAGAGGCTGCGGTCCGCGACGACGGCACGCAGCCGCTCGGGGTCCGCCTCCAGGAGGGCGCGGTGCAGCCCACCCAGGATGATCCGGTCCGGATTGAGGATGTTGACGAGCCCCGCGAGGCCGAGCCCGAGCCGGTCGATCAGCGCCTCGGCCGCCGAGCGCACGGCCGGGTCCGCGTACGCGTCCCGGAGCAGGGTGCGGGCCTGCACGAGCAGCCCCTCGGGGCCGGGCGCGCGGCCCGCCTCCGTCAGGAAGGCGAGGGGGTCCGTCTCGACGTCCAGGCAGCCGCGGCTGCCGCAGTGACAGGGCCGCCCCTCGGGGTTGACGGTGAGGTGGCCGACCTCAAGGGCGAGGCCCGAACTCCCGGTGTGCAGGCGGCCGTCGAGGACGAGGGCGCCACCGACACCGCGGTGACCGGTCGCCACGCACAGCAGGTCGCGGGCGCCCCGGCCCGCGCCGTGCCGGTGCTCGGCGAGGGCGGCGAGGTTCACGTCGTTGCCCGCGAAGGCCGGCCCCTCGATGCCCGCGGCGCGCACGCGTTCGGTGAAGATCTCCCGGACCTGCGCGCCCGCCGGCCACGCCAGGTGCAGCGGATTGAGGGCGGTGCCCTCCGGTTCGGCCACCGCGGACGGCACCGCGAGGCCGGCCCCCACGCAGCGCCTGCCGGTCTCCCGCAGCAGCCGCGCGCCCGCGTCGACGACGGAACCGATGACCTGGGCGGGGTCGGCGTCGATGGTCTCGCAGCCGGGCGCGGTCGCGACCGTCTGCCCGCCGAGCCCCACGAGCGCGGCACGGAACCCGTCGGCGTGCACCTGCGCCGCCAGCACGACGGGCCCCTCCTCCGCCACGGAGAGCCGGTGCGAGGGCCTGCCCTGCGATCCCGCGGCCGCGCTCGGCTTAGCGTCGATGCGGATCAGGCCGAGCGCCTCCAGCTCGGCGGCGACGGCACCCGCCGTGGCGCGCGTGACGCCCAGCTCGGCGGTGAGCACGGCACGGGTCGGGGCGCGCCCGGTGTGGACCAGTTCGAGCGCGGGACCCAGCGCGCCGCGCCCTCGCTCCAGGCGGGTACGCGTGGTCACTTCCCCCTCGGCACGGGGGTCAGCCTTGCCGTTCATGTGGGCGAGTCTCCCATGATCCGCACCCGGCGCCGTCGTGCGGACGCCATCCGCCCGTCCCTCGGCGCGACCGTCCGGCAGCCCCCGGTTCCTCCCCCAACCGTCTTGTACGCCGACGCCGCGCACCCCTACCCTGAATTTGTGCCGCTACTAAACAAACCAGGGTCCGCAGCGTCGCGGCCCGCCGCCCCCGGCCTCCGCCGCCTGCGCGCGGCGCTCACCGTCTTCTTCGCCCTCGACGGCTTCGTCTTCGCCGGGTGGGTCGTGCGCGTTCCGGCCATCAAGGAGCAGACCGGCGCCTCGGCGAGCGAGCTCGGGCTCGCGCTGCTCGCCGTCTCCGCCGGCGCGGTGGTGACGATGACGCTCACGGGGCGGCTCTGCGAGCGCTACGGCAGCATCCCGGTCACCGTGGCCTGCGGGGTACTGCTCCCGCTGAGCGTCGCGCTGCCGCCGCTGACGAGATCCGTGCCCGCGCTCGGGCTCGTCCTGCTGGTCTTCGGAGCCGCGTACGGCGGCATCAGCGTGGCGATGAACAGCGCCGCCGTCGACCTCGTGAGCGCGCTGCGGCGGCCCGTGATGCCCAGCTTCCACGCGGCCTTCAGCCTGGGCGGCATGCTCGGCTCCGGGCTCGGCGGCCTGGTCGCGGGACGCCTCTCCCCCACCCCGCACCTCCTCGGCATCACCGTCGCCGGCCTCGCGATCACCGCGTCGACGGCGCCCGCACTGCTGCGGTACGGGGCGGCGGAGCGCATCCGCGCACACGCCGCCGCTCAGCAGCAGCCGCAGCCGCGGACCGCCACGACCGGTTCACGAAGCAGCCGTGCGCCCCGCAGGGACCGCCGCACCCGCGCCCTCGTCCTCGTGTTCGGCCTCATCGCGCTGTGCACCGCGTACGGCGAGGGCGCCATCGCCGACTGGGGCCCGCTGCATCTGGAGCAGGACCTGCACGCGCACCCGGGGGTCGCCGCCGCGGCGTACTCGTGCTTCGCCCTCGCCATGACCGTCGGCCGCCTCATGGGCACCACGCTCCTCGAACGGCTCGGCCGCACCCGCACCGTGACCGGCGGCGGCACGACGGCGTGCGCCGGGATGCTGCTGGGCGCCCTGGCGCCCTCGTCGGGCCTCGCCCTGGCGGGCTTCGCCGTCACCGGGCTCGGGCTCGCCAACATCTTCCCGGTGGCGGTCGAACGCGCGGGAGCGCTGGCCGGTCCCGGCGGGGTCGCCGCCGCGTCCACGCTCGGTTACGGCGGCATGCTCGTGGGGCCGCCGCTCATCGGCTTCATGGCGGACTGGTACTCCCTGCCCACGGCGCTGACGAGCGTGGCGGCCCTGGCGGGGGTCTCCGCCTGCGTCGGCTTCGCGACGCGGCGCACGGAACACGCGGCCCTCACGGCTCATACGCCCCACACGGAGGACGTGGGCCGTACGGAAACGGTCTGACATCTTCCGGAGGCTTGGGTTCGACCGCACTCCATCCGACACACTCTCCGCATGAACATTTCCCGCTACATCCAAGTGATCAGCGACGAGGGGCAGTTGCTGGCCCGGGCCGCCGAACAGGCGGGTCCCGACGCCAAGGTGCCCACCTGCCCGGACTGGGAGGTGCGGGACCTGCTGCGGCACACCGGGATGGTGCACCGCTGGGCGGCGGCGTTCCTCACCGAGCGGCGGACCGAGTTCCGGCTCGGCGGGGAGCTGCCCGAGCTGGACGGCGCGGCGCTCCTGGACTGGTTCCGCGCAGGGCACGCCGCGCTGGTCGACACGCTCACCACCGCACCGCCGGATGTCACCTGCTGGACCTTCCTGCCCGCCCCCTCACCGCTCGCCTTCTGGGCCCGGCGGCAGGCGAACGAGACCACCGTCCACCGGATCGACGCCGAGTCCGCGCGCGGCGGCCCGCCGTCGCCGGTGGCCGCCGATCTCGCCGTCGACGGAATCGAGGAGCTGCTGCTCGGCTTCCACGCGCGGGAGAAGAGCCGGGTGCGCAGCGACGTGCCACGAGTGCTGCGGGTGCGGGCGACGGACCCGGCCGACGAACGGGTGTGGACCGTACGGCTCTCCGAGGGGCCGCCCGTCACGGAGCGCGGCGCCACCGCCCCCGCCGACTGCGAGATCTCCGGCCCGGCGGCGCGGCTCTATCCGGCGCTGTGGAACCGGCTGCCGCTCCCCGCGGTGAGCGGCGACCACTCGCTCGCCGCGCTGTGGCAGGAGAAGTCCGCCATCGTCATGCGCTGACACGTATGCGCTGACGCGTATGCGCTGACGCGTATGCGCTGATCCGCATGGGCCGACATGCACGCGCTGCCCCGCGCCCGGCAGCGGCGGGCTCAGCCGGACTCGGCCCCGGAGCCGGACCCGGCGCCGCAGTCGGAGCCCGCGAGCATCCGCTTGAGCACCGCCCGCTGCAACGGCCGCACCTCGCGGTGCAGTTCACGCCCCTTGCCGGTCAGGGAGACCCGCACCCCGCGCCGGTCCTCGCTGCACATGCCGCGCTCGACGAGACCGTCCTTCTCCAGGCGCCCGATGAGACGTGAGAGCGCGCTCTGGCTCAGGTGGACCTGCGAGGAGATCTCCTGGACGCGGAACGTGCAGCCGCCGTCGTCCGACGACCCCTCGGCCAGGACGTCGAGGACCTCGAAGTCACTGGCACCCAGGCCGTGCGGATGCAGCTCGCGGTCGAGTTCGCACAGTGTGCGCGCATGCACCGCGAGGATGTCCCGCCATTGATCCACGAGCCCCTGCTCGGCCGTTTTCGCCGCCATGACATGCGACGGTAGCAGAACCCGCCCCAATTGTTGCATCGGAATTAAATGCGCTTGCACTCAATGCATATGCATGTACCTTACTCCGCATGACTTCTCCGCTCATGCCGGCCTCCGCGTCCCCGGAGCGCTGGACCCCCCGCCTGTGGGGCACCCTGCTGGTGCTCTGCGCCGCGATGTTCCTCGACGCGCTCGACGTATCGATGGTGGGCGTCGCGCTGCCCTCCATCGGCTCCGAACTGAACCTCAGCACCTCGACCCTCCAGTGGGTCGTCAGCGGCTACATCCTGGGCTACGGAGGGCTGCTGCTCCTCGGCGGACGCGCCGCCGACCTGCTCGGCCGCCGCCGGGTCTTCCTCATCGCGCTCGCCGTCTTCGCGCTCGCCTCGCTGCTCGGCGGCTTCGTCGACTCCGGTCCGCTGCTGATCGCCAGCCGGTTCATCAAGGGGCTGAGCGCGGCGTTCACCGCGCCGGCGGGCCTGTCCATCATCACCACCACGTTCGCCGAGGGCCCGGTCCGCAACCGCGCCCTCACCATCTACACGACCTGCGCCGCCACCGGTTTCTCCATGGGCCTCGTCCTGTCCGGACTGCTCACCGAGGCCAGCTGGCGCCTGACCATGCTGCTGCCCGCGCCCATCGCGGTGCTCGCCCTGGTCGCCGGCCTCAAGCTGATCCCGCGCAGCGCCCGCGAGCAGAACAAGGGCGGGTACGACGTGCCGGGCGCCGTCACCGGCACGGCCGCCATGCTCCTGCTCGTCTTCACCGTCGTGGAGGCCCCCGAGGCGGGCTGGGCGTCGGCCCGCACGCTCCTGTCGTTCCTCGTCGCCGCCGCCCTGCTCGGCGTCTTCGTCCGCATCGAACTGCGCTCCGCGAGCCCCCTGGTCCGGCTCGGCGTCCTGCGCGCCGGACCCCAGCTGCGGGCCCAGCTCGGCGCGATGACGTTCTTCGGCGGCTATGTGTCCTTCCAGTTCCTCGCCACGCAGTACTTCCAGTCGCTGCTCGGCTGGTCCGCGCTGGAGACCGCGCTCGCCTTCCTGCCCGCGGGCGCCCTGGTCGCCCTGTCCTCGACGAAGGTCGGCTCGGTGATCGACCGGTTCGGCACGCCGCGCGTGATCGTCGCCGGGTTCGTCCTGCTCGTCGCCTCGTACGTGCTGTTCCTGCGCATCAGCCTCACTCCCGCGTACGCGGGAGTGGTGCTGCCGTCCATGATCCTGCTCGGCTTCGCCTGCGCCCTGGTCTTCCCCTCGCTCAACATCCAGGCCACCAACGGCGTCGACGACGACGAGCAGGGCATGGTCTCCGGGCTGCTCAACACCTCGATCCAGGTGGGCGGCGCGATCTTCCTCGCGATCGTCACGGCGGTGGTCACCGCCTCGTCCCACACCGGGGACTCCTCGCCGCAGGCCGTGCTGGACAGCTTCCGGCCGGGTCTGATCGTGGTGACCGTCATCGCCGTCGCCGGGCTCCTCATCTCCCTCACCGGGCTGCGGACACGGCGTACGAAGGAGTCGGTCGTCGTCACGAAGTCGGTGCCGGTCCCCGACGCCGACCGGGAGCGCGTGGCCGTCGGCGACTGACCCCTGATGCCCGATGGCTGACGCCTGACGCGAAGGCGTGTGAGCCGGGTGCCCGGCGGCGGTCCCTTGCCCGCCGGGCGCCCGGCTGTGACACTTCCCGGCATGACGGATACGGGGTATGCGGGGCGGCGGTCGGCCGCCGAGCGGGACGCGATCACGATCGAGATCGGCTACGCGCTCGTCAGCGGAGTCGTCGTGGCACTCGCGGTGTTCGGCGCGGTGTCCGCGGGTCCGCTGCTCGCCTTCGACCCGCCCCGCGCCGTCGCGAGCGCGCTCATGGCGGCGGGGCTCGCGCTCGCCGCGGTGGTGTTCGTGGTGCGGGTGGCCACCGTGCTGTGGCGGTTCCACGACCGCGCGCAGGCGGCGGCTCAGCCCAGCCAGCCGGGCCGGACCAGGCCCGACTCGTAGGCGAGGACGACCAGTTGGGCGCGGTCGCGGGCGCCCAGTTTCACCATCGTCCGGCTCACGTGCGTCTTGGCGGTGAGCGGGCTGACGACCAGGCGGCGGGCGATCTCCTCGTTCGAGAGGCCGATGCCGACCAGCGCCATCACCTCCCGCTCGCGCTCGGTGAGTGCGCTCAGGGCGCCGGCGGCGGCCGGTTCCTTCGAGCGGGCCGCGAACTCGGCGATGAGCCGGCGGGTCACGCCCGGCGAGAGCAGCGCGTCACCGTCGACCACCGCCCGCACCGCGCGCAGCAGTTCGTCCGGCTCGGTGTCCTTGACGAGGAAACCGGAGGCTCCGGAGCGGATCGCCTCGAAGACGTACTCGTCCAGTTCGAAGGTGGTGAGCATCACCACCTTCACGCCGGCCAGGTCCGGTTCGCCGGTGATCCGGCGCGTGGCGGCGAGCCCGTCGAGCAGCGGCATGCGAATGTCCATCAGGACGACGTCCGGGCACAGTTCGCGCACCGCCCGCACCGCTTCCTCGCCGTCCGCGGCCTCCCCCGCGACCCCGATGTCCGGCTGGGCGTCGAGGAGCGCCTTGAAGCCCGCCCTGACCAGGGACTGGTCGTCGGCGAGCAGTACGCGGATCACTGGTCCTCCCGTGGTGCCGTACGGGCCGGGGCGTCCCGGCCCGTCCCCAGGGGCAGTACGGCGGTCACGCGGAAACCGCCGTCCGGGCGCGGGCCCGCCTCGATCGTGCCACCCAGGGCCGCGGCGCGCTCCCGCATCCCGGCGAGTCCGTTGCCGCTGCCGCCCGCCTCCGCCCCGGTGGCGGGTCCGTCGTCGTCGACGCGCAGCGTGAGCGCCGCCCTCTCCTGGCGCAGCCGCACGCGCGCGTGGCGCGAGCCGGAGTGGCGTACGACGTTCGTCAGCGCCTCCTGGACGATGCGGAACGCGGCGAGCTCCGCGCCCGGCGGCAGCTTCGCGCGGCTCCCCTCGGTGGTGACGTCGACGGTCAGGCCCGCGCTCCCGGCCTGCTCGACGAGTTCCGGCAGGCGGTCGAGGCCCGGCGCGGGGGCGCGCGGCGCCTCGCCGGGCGCGCGCAGGGTGTCCAGGGCCTGGCGCACCTCCCCCAGCGCCTCCTTGCCGGCGGCCTTGATGGTGGTCAGGGCGGTGCGGGCCTGTTCGGGGTCGGAGTCGAGCAGGGCGAGGCCCATGCCGGCCTGGACGTTGATGACGGAGATGCTGTGCGCGAGGACGTCGTGCAGTTCCCGGGCCATCCGCAGCCGCTCCTCGTCGGCGCGCCGCCGGGCGGCCTGCGCGCGCTCGGCACGCTCCTTGGCCCACTGCTCCGCGCGCACGCGGCCGAGTTCGCAGACGGCGACGACGGCCACGACCCAGACGGCGACCACGGCCTCCTCGCCCCACGGCCGGGCCCCGTCACCGCCGGGCGGCAGCCACCGGTGGAGCCAGTGGGCGAGGAGCAGATGCCCGGCCCAGAGCGCGCCGACGGCGCCCCACGCCGCGCGCCGGTGCCCCGCGACGACGGCGGCGAAGCAGGCCACGGCGACGGCGAGCAGGACCGGGCCGTACGGGTATCCGGCGCCGAGGTAGACCAGCGTCAGCCCGGCGGTGGCGTACGCGACGGGCACGGGGTGGCGGTGACGGAGCAGCAGGACCGCCGTGGCCAGGAGCAGCAGCACCCGGGCGGCGGGGGTGAGGCTCTCGCGGTCACTCTGGCCGTGCCCGGCGAAACCGGAGCCGATCTGCACGAACACGGTGAGCGCGAGCGTCGTGGGCCAGGGCAGGTGCCGCGGCCCGTCCCGCGCACCGGAATTCCACCAGGGCGGCCCGTACCGCCACATCGGCGCTCCGCCCCACGCCGGGAGTCCGCCCGGCCCGCGTTCGCGCTGCTCGTCCATGACGGTCACGCTAGACGGCGGGCGGTGCGGCGGGCGTCCGCCGGGCGTGGTGGTCAGGCGTACTCCCGGGGGAGTACGAGTAACCGGTGCGTCCGGAGGGAGTGCGGGCGGCCGGGCAGCTCAGGGGACGTACGCGTGGGCGGCGACTGAGAGGACGTACGCGTGACCGGCGGCCCGAAGCACGCACACAGGGCCAGTCAGCCCAGGGGACGTGCGCGCGGCCGACGGCCCAGGCGACGTACACGCGGCCGGCGGCCCAGGGCACGCACACACGGCCAGTCAGCCCAAGGTGAGCAGGACGACGGCCGCTGCCGCGCCCGCCAGGCCGGTGGCCTGCGCCCGGGTGGCCTTCTCGCCGAGGACCGCGAGCCCGAGGGCCGTCGGAACGGCCGGATAGAGGGAGGCGAGGACCACGGCGACGGCGAGCATCTGCTGCTGTGTGGCCCAGAAGTAGAGGATCAGGCCGAGGGCCGCGCCCCCGCCGATCAGCACCGCCGCGCCGGACAGCCTGGCGGGCTGCCGGAACTCGGCGGCGCCGCGCACGGCGCTCGGCAGCAGGACCAGGACCGCCGCCACCCGCCCGGCGGCGACGGGCCACACCCCGCTCGCCGGGTCCGCCTGGGCGAGGCCGATGTACTGCACCGCCACTCCCGCGCTGGCGATGAGCCCGTCCACCGGCAGCCGCCGGGCCGCGGTGCCGTCACCGGGAGCGCCGCCGCCGGCGGAGACCAGCCAGAGCGCGGGCACGGTGACGCCCATGCCCAGCCAGGACAGCGCGCTCGGGCGGTCGCCGAGGAACAGGACACCGCACAGCACGGACAGCGCCACTCCCGTCACGGCGCTCACCGGGATCACGACGCTCATGGCGCCACGGCTGAGGCCGCGGTTGAGGAAGTGCATGGCGGCGGCACTGCCGAGTCCGGAGAGCACCCCCCACGCCACGTCCGCGGAGCCGACCGACTCGGCGGGCATCAGCAGGGCGACCGCGAGTGCGAGGAGCAGGCCGCCGAGCTGCCCGAGGAAGGTGACCACGGTGAAGTGGATCCGGCGGGAGAGCAGCCCGCCTGCGAAGTCGACGATGCCGTAGACGGCGGCGGAGGTCAGTGCGAGGAAGGCGCCCATGCACCCCGAGTGCCCCGCCGGTCGCTCCTGACCCGCGCGCCGCTCCTGACGCGGGCTCGGGTTCGTCCGTGGGGCCCGCCGGGCCCCTAGCGGTCCATCGCGCTCAGCACACGGCCGGCCATCGGGTGCGTACGCACCAGTTCGCCGAGGGTCGTCGAGCCGCGGGTGATCTTCGCGAAGGCGTTCCACGCGGGGCGGAAGCCCGTGATCGCCGCGTGGAACATGCCGGGGCGGCGCTCGAAGATCTGGAGCATGCGGCGCCCCACGCTCATCTCCACGCCGAGGCCCGCCTTGATGGCGAAGGCGTAGTTGAGGGCCTGGCGGCGCGCGTCGACCGCGTCGTGCGCCTCCGCGATCCGCACCGCCCACTCGCCCGCCAGCCGGCCGGAGCGCAGCGCGAAGGAGATGCCCTCGCGGGTCCACGGCTCCAGGAGCCCGGCCGCGTCGCCGCAGACCAGGACCCGGCCGCGGGAGAGGGGCGAGTCGTCGCTGCGGCAGCGGGTGAGGTGCCCGGAGGAGATGCTCGGCTCGAAGCCGGCGAGGCCGAGCCGGGCGATGAAGTCCTCCAAGTACCGCTTAGTGGCGGCGCCTTCGCCGCGTGCGGAGATCACGCCGACGGTGAGGGTGTCGCCCTTGGGGAAGACCCAGCCGTAACTGCCCGGCAGGGGGCCCCAGTCGATGAGGACCCGGCCCGCCCAGTCCTCGGCGACGGTCGCGGGCACCGGGATCTCGGCCTCCAGGCCGAGGTCGACCTGGTCGAGCTTGACCCCGACGTGCGCTCCTATGCGGCTGGCGCTGCCGTCGGCGCCGACCACGGCGCGGGTGAGGACGGTCTCGCCGCCCTGGAGCACGACGGCGACGGTCCGCCGGTCGGGCACCTCGGGGCCGTGCTGCTCCACGCGCGCGACGGTGACGCCGGTGCGCAGCTCGGCGCCCGCCTTCTGCGCGTGCTCGACGAGCTGCTGGTCGAACTCCGGGCGGTTGATGAGCCCGAAGAGCATCTGCCGCGAGCGGCGGGTGCGGGTGAACTTCCCGTCCAGGGAGAACGTCACCGCGTGCACCCGGTCCCGCAGCGGCAGCTCGAAGCCGGGCGGCAGGGAGTCCCGGGAGGGGCCGATGATGCCGCCGCCGCACGTCTTGTAGCGCGGCAGTTCGGCTTTCTCCAGGAGCAGCACGCTGCGTCCCGCGACGGCCGCCGCATAGGCCGCCGAGGCCCCCGCGGGGCCGGCTCCGACCACGACGACGTCCCACACGTACCGGGCGTCGTCCGCTGAGTTCTCGCTGCTCACGTTGGTCTACCGCTCCTGATCCCGCTGTTGGCCGCGCTTTCCCCAGGCATCCTACGGCGGACCCCTCCGGGTCTCTCCTGTGGGAGGATCGCAGGCATCCACAGGTACAACGTCGCACCTACGAGGAGCGTGCCCATGTCGCCGCATCCGATCGCCGAGACCGTCGCCTCGCTCATGCCGAGGGCGAAGGCGGAGCTCACCGAACTGGTGGCCTTCAAGTCGGTGGCGGACTTCGAGCAGTTCCCGAGGAGCGAGAGCGAGGGCGCCGCGAACTGGGTGGCGGACGCGCTGCGCGCCGAGGGTTTCCAGGACGTCGCGCTGCTCGACACCCCGGACGGGACGCAGTCGGTGTACGGCTTGCTGCCGGGCCCCGAGGGTGCGCCGACGGTCCTGCTGTACGCGCACTACGACGTGCAGCCGCCGCTGGACGAGGCCGCGTGGACGACCCCTCCCTTCGAGCTGACCGAGCGGGACGGCCGCTGGTACGGCCGGGGCAGCGCCGACTGCAAGGGCGGCCTCATCATGCACCTGCTCGCGCTGCGCGCCCTGAGGGCGAACGGCGGCGTCCCGGTGACCGTGAAGGTCATCGCCGAGGGTTCGGAGGAGCAGGGCACGGGCGGCCTGGAGCGGTACGCGGAGGAGCACCCCGGGCTGCTCGCGGCCGACACGATCGTCATCGGTGACGCGGGCAACTTCCGGGTCGGTCTGCCGACGGTGACGGTGACGCTGCGCGGCATGACCCTCGTACGCGTCAGTGTCGACACCCTTGACGGGAACCTGCACTCGGGGCAGTTCGGCGGCGCCGCCCCGGACGCGCTCGCGGCGCTGGTGCGCGTGCTCGACTCGCTGCGCGCCGAGGACGGCTCCACGACGATCGACGGTCTGACGGGCGACGCGGTCTGGGACGGGCTTCAGTACGAAGAGGACGCCTTCCGCAGGGACGCCAAGGTCCTCGACGGTGTGCGGCTGATCGGCGAGGGCACGGTCTCCGACCGGATCTGGGCGCGTCCCGCCGTCACCGTGCTCGGCATCGACTGCCCGCCGGTCGTCGGTGCGACGCCGTCCGTGCAGGCGGCCGCGCGGGCGCTGATCAGCCTGCGGGTGCCGCCGGGCGTGGACGCCGCCGAGGCGACGAAGCTGCTCCAGGCCCACCTGGAGGCGCACACCCCGTGGGGCGCGCGGGTGCGCACGGAGCAGATCGGCCAGGGCCAGCCGTTCCGCGCGGACACCGCGAGCCCGGCGTACGCGGCGATGGCCGAGGCGATGGGCGAGGCCTACCCGGGCCAGGAGATGCAGTACGCGGGGCACGGCGGCTCGATCCCGCTGTGCAACACCCTCGCGTCGCTCTACCCGGACGCGGAGATCCTGCTGATCGGTCTGAGCGAGCCGGAGGCGCGGATCCACGCGGTCGACGAGAGCGTGTCCCCCGAGGAGCTGGAGCGGCTCTCGGTCGCGGAGGCGCTGTTCCTGCGCAAGTACGCGGCGGCGCGCTGACGGCTGTCCCCGTACGGAGTCCGTGCCGCTACCCCCCGGAGGGCGCCCCGCCCAGGGGAACGCCCGCCTCCAGGTAGAGGGCCGCGCCGCGCTCGCGTGCGCGCAGCGCCCACCGCAGCCGTTCGTAGCGCACCGGGGGCAGCAGCTCGGCGGCTTCCTGTTCGGTGACGAAGCGCCAGTCGCGCAGTTCGGGGCCGGGCAGCAGCACGCGGTGGGCCTCGGCGCTGTCGAGCCTGCCGCCGTCGAAGAGGAACCGCATCCCCCCGTAGCCGGGCCGCTTCGGCGGCTCCCAGTCGGCGACCAACAGGCGCAGTTCGTCACGGAGTCGGATGCCGGTCTCCTCGGCGACCTCGCGTACGCCCGCGCGGGCGGGCGGCTCGCCGGGTTCGACGACGCCGCCGGGGAACTCCCAGCCCGCCTTGTAGGTCGGGTCGACGAGCAGCACCCGGTCCTGTTCGTCGAAGAGCAGCACTCCCGCGGCGAGTGTCTCCGCGGTGGGCTCGGGCGTCTGCACGATGTCGCAGGCCGGGGCCGACCCGGTGCGCACGGCTTCGGCGAGGAGTTCGGCGGTCTCGCGGGGGGTGAGCGCGGAGGTGTCGACGCGGTGGGCGTCGGCGCCGAGCCAGCCGGCGAGGGCCGCGCGGTACGGCTCGATGTGGTCGAACGACCACTGGCGGACGCGCAGGTCGCCGTCGGGCAGGTCCGGCGGCACCTCGCGGCCGGATATGCGCGCCCGCAGGATCGTTTCGTCGGGCGTGAGCACGATGTGCCGCACGGGGATCCTGCGCGAGGCGAGGCCTCCGAAGATCTCGTCGCGGTACTCCTGGCGCAGCAGCGTCATCGGCACCACGAGGACGCCGCCCAGCTCGGCGAGGAGCGCGGCGGCCGTGTCGACGACGAGACGGCGCCAGATCGGCAGGTCCTGGTAGTCGCTCACCTCGGCGAGACGCTTGGGCGGCAGCAGGTGGGGCAGTGCGCCGCCGATGACTTCGGGGTCGAAGAACGTGCTGTGCGGGATCAGCTCGATGAGTTCCCGTGCGGCGCTGGTCTTGCCCGCACCGAACGCGCCGTTGATCCAGACGATCACGGTTTCCCCCTCTTCCGTCGGCCCCTGTGGCTTGCCCGCAACACCCTGCCATGGAAACCAGGCGCAGATGGATGTGCGGTTCGCGCCACGTACGGTATGTCAAGCCGCTCCATCCGTTTTCACCTGTTCGCATGGGGATGCCTGGTCGCGAATCGTTCCCGCACTCCGGAGCGGCCCAGCCCCGGCTACCGTGTCCCGCCAGGCGCCCAGTCCCCGGCGCCCGGCAGGCACTGGCATTCCCGGAGCGTCGCCCCCCTCGCGGGGATCAGCGGCGCCGGCGCTGGGGGGATCGATGCGGCAGGACGAACTGAGCGAGAGCGCGCGCGGGGACTTCGACCGACCGCCGCGCGTGTACGGGCTCGGCCACGCCGTCGTGATCGAGCTGTACGGCGAGATCGACCTCATGGCCCATCGAAGGCTGGCCCCTCTGATCGACGCCGTGGCCACGGGCCCGGAACCGGTCGTGGTCGTCGATCTGAGCGAGGTCGAGTTCTTCGACTGCTCCGGCGTCTCCTTGCTGATGCGCGCCCACCGCAGGGTGAGCGACAGAGGCGGTCAGCTGCGCGTCGTCTGCGCCGACCCCATGACCCTGCGGGTGCTGCGCCTGACACACCTCACCGGGCCCCTCTCCCCCGCGCCGACCGTGGGAGCGGCGCTGCTCACGCCGTAGTCACCCAGCGCGACGCCTGAGCGAGCGCGCCGGGTCTCCGCGTCTTACGTTGGCCGGGCAGGCCACCGAACGAAGGAGGAGCCATGGGTGACAAAGGCGGCATGGACAAGCTGAAGGGCAAGGCCAAGGAGATGACCGGCAAGGCCACCCGCGACAAGCGCCGCGAGGCCGAGGGCCGGACGGACCAGACCAAGGGCAAGGCCAAGGACGCCATGGAGTCCGCCCGGGACAAGGCGCAGGGCATGAAGGATTCGCTGAAGCGGAACGATTCCTGAGGTGGTGAGCGGAACGGCTCCTGAAGTTCGAAGCGGGACCCTTCCTGAGGTTCCTTGAGGACGCTGTCCGGTCTTCCGGTTGTGCCACGCCCCTCGCTGCCGGCGGGGGGCGCGGTCGTGCTCGGGGCCGGTGACAGGCCATACGTTCGACCCAAGTGGCGGAAACTCCTCCCCGCGGCACCGCTTTCACGCATACGATCACCACCGGCCTCCAGGGGGGAGTCCGGTGTCATGAAGGAGGGGACCATGTCCGGAGTTTCCAGACGTGCTCTGCTGGGCTATTCGGGTTCGGCCGCGGCCGGTGCCGTCGTCGCGTCGTCGGGCTCGGCCCAGGCCGCCGAGAGCCAGGCCACGGGGGCGGCGGCCGCCGGGACCCAGGCCGCCGGGGCCGGGGCGGCGGGCGCGGAGCAGGCTTCCGCGGTCGAGTGGCCGTTCGGGGGCGAGTTCTCGGGAATCAGCAGTCTCGCTGCCGCCGACGCCTCGATGACGGTGCGGTTCAGCCTGGAGGTCGAGCACGCGCCGTCGGGCCAGAACATCACGCCGCTGGACATCGCCGACGCGATCAACAAGCTCGTACAGGCCCGTGGTTGGCCCCCGGTCAAGTTCCACGGCATGGTGAGAACACCGCTGAACTGAAGCGCCCCGCCCGACCTGACCTGACTGCCCCGTGATGCCCCCGTCCTGCGCCAGGGCGGGGGCATCGCGCTGTCCGCCCGCGCCCCGCGGGTCTTTCGGCGAGAACTACCGGGGCCCCCGGCTGTCCGCGCACGCCAAGATATGGCGAGGACACGCGCGCCGCGTCACACCGCACGGCCGCATGACACCGCACGGCCGCATGACACGCACGTTCGCGTGACGCTCAGCGCTTCATGACACACCTGGCCTGATGACACGCAAGGCTTCATCTTCCGCGAGTACGGAGGAACGTAACGATGCGTCATACGCCACCCCGCCCCCACCACCGAAGAGTGGCCGGAGCGCTCGCCGCCGTCCTGCTGTGTGCCGGAGGGCTCGCCGCTCCGGCCGCCGCGGGTGACGCCGGGGGTCAGCCCGCCACCGGGCGCTCCGCCGCCGGGCCCGCCGTGAGACTCCCCGACGGCTTGGCGCTCACCCCGCCCATGGGGTTCAACAACTGGAACTCCACGCACTGCCGGGCCGAGTTCGACGAGGCGATGGTCAAGGGGATCGCCGACATCTTCGTCGAGAAGGGTCTCAAGGACGCCGGCTACGAGTACGTCAATCTGGACGACTGCTGGGCGCTTCCGGAGCGCGACGCCGACGGAAGGCTGGTGCCCGACCCCAAACGATTCCCCCGGGGGATCAAGGCGGTCGCGGACTACGTCCACTCCAAGGGACTCAAGTTCGGCATCTACACCAGCGCCGGCACCAAGACCTGCAACGTCGCCGGCTTCCCCGGCGCGCTCGGCCATGAGCGCGGCGACGCGCGGCAGTTCGCGGAGTGGGGCGTCGACTACCTCAAGTACGACAACTGCAACAACCAGGGCGTGGACGCCAAGAAGCGGTACACCGCGATGCGCGACGCGCTCAAGGCCGCCTCGGCGACCACCGGCAGGCCCATCGTCTACAGCATCTGCGAGTGGGGCGAGAACAAGCCGTGGGAGTGGGCCGCGGACGTCGGCCACCTGTGGCGCACCACCGGGGACATCAGCGACAGCTGGTCCTCCATGCTGTCGATCATGAAGCAGAACCTGCCGCTGGACGCGTACGCGGGCCCGGGGCACTGGAACGACCCGGACATGCTGGAGGTCGGCAACGGCGGCATGACCGACACCGAGTACCGCACGCACTTCTCGATGTGGTCGATCATGGCCGCGCCGCTGCTCATCGGCTCCGACCTGCGCAAGGCCTCCCCGGAGACCTTCGAGATCCTCGGCAACAAGGAAGTCATCGCCGTCGACCAGGATCCGCTGGGCAAGCAGGGCAAGGTCCTCTCCTCCGAGAACGGCCGCTGGGTCGTCGCCAAGGAGATGCGGGACGGCAGCCGCGCCGTCGCCCTCTTCAACGAGACCGGCAGCCCGCGGACCGTCGCCACGACGGCGCAGGCGGTCGGCCTGCCCGACGCCACCGCGTACACGCTGCGGGACCTGTGGCGGCACAAGAGCCACCACACGGCCGGCAGGATCGCGGCGACCGTCCCCGCGCACGGCACCGTACTGCTGCGGGTGTCGGCCGACGGCAAGTGGGCCAAGCATCCGCCCGCCGTCGAACTCGGCCTGGAGGGCGGCGACTTCTACGAGGCCGGCAAGGACACCCCGCTCACCACCGCGGTCACCAACCTCGGCCGCGTACCGGCACGCCAGGTGAAGGCGTCGGTCGAGGCACCCGGCGGCTGGCGGATCAAGGCGACCTCGCCGGCCACCGCGCGGTCGCTGGCCCCCGGCACGTCGCTGCGCACCTCGTGGCGCGTGACCGCGCCGCCGGACGCGACTCCGGGGGCGTACGACGTGAAGGTCGCGGCGGCCTACCGCTCCCCCTCGGGCGCCCGTACCGACAATGTCCTGCCGCTCGCCTCACGGGTGGTCGTCGCGCCGCCCGCGGGCGCCTCGGGGCTCGGCGGGCTGCCGTGGCTCTCGATGAACAACGGCTGGGGCCCCGCGGAGCGGAACACCAGCAACGGCGAGGGCGCGGCCGGTGACGGCAGGCCGATCACCATCGGCGGGAAGGTGTACGCCAGGGGGCTCGGGGTGCACGCCGCGAGCGAGGTCGCGTTCTACGCCGGACGGGCCTGTGAGAAGGTCACGGCGGACGTCGGCGTCGACGACGAGACGCGCACCGACGGCACGGTCGCCTTCGAGATCTGGGCGGACGACAAGAAGGCGGCGTCGACCGGCGTCCTCACCAACGCCATGCCGGCCCGGCCGATCTCCGCGGACGTGAGCGGCGCCCAGGTCGTGCGCCTGGTCGTCACCGACGGCGGCGACGGAATCTACGCCGACCACGGCGACTGGGCGGAGGCGACCCTGAGCTGCTGAGCCGCCGGCCGGCCGCAGGCGTGCGGAGGCTCAGCCCCCGACCGCCGCCCGCGCCCCCACCGCCCCGTTCGACGCGCCGCCGAGCGCCGCGGCCGCCGCGCCGACCAGGCCCGCGTCCGTGCCCGTCACGGCGGGCGGCCCCGGCCGGGCCCCGGCACAAGGGAGCGGGGGGGAGGCTCGTCGGGAGCGGCGCCGCGGGGGGGAAAGGGGGGTGCCCGCCTTCCCCCCCCCCCCGCCCGCCCACGCGAAGGCGCAACTCCCCCACGTGGCCCTCGGCG
>NZ_JAFEXF010000124.1 GCF_016905445.1 Streptomyces sp. G44 | reverse complement strand
GCCTCGGAGATGTGTAAAAGAGCCAGCCGCGACCGCGCCCCGCGCCCCCGGCAGCGCCCGCTCGCCCCCCCCCGAGAGCCGTACGCCCCGCGTGGCCCGCGCGAAGGGCGGCACGCCCCCCCCCCGCCCCAGCCGCCGCACCTGCTGGCTCCCCGCCGACTGCACGATCCCGCAGCGCTCGGCCGCACGCGCGAACCCGCCCTCCTCGGCCACCGCCACGAAGTACTCCAGCTGCCGCAGCTCCATGCCCCGTCCCCCCCGCCTCGCATTGATCATGATCCGTGATTTCTGTGGGCGGCAACAGCCGGTGGTACACGCCCGCTTCGGGGTTCAGAGGGGCGCCCCCCCCCCCCCCCCCCACAAAGGCCCGGCCCCCCCCGTGCCCCCCCCCGCCAAAACCCCCGCGGCGCCCCCGCCGTTCGTCCGCCGCCCCGCCGACGCCGAGTACGTTCCCCTCCCGCACGGCGGCGGTTTCTCGCTCCTCGCCGACGCGAGCGACACCGGTGGCGCGCTCGGCGCGAACGCACTGACCCTCGGCGAGGGCGCCGACGGCGCGCGCCCGCACTTCCACGCCCTGTCGCACGAACTCTTCTACGTCGCCGAGGGCACCGCCGAATTCCTGCTCGGCGGAGAGCGGTCGACCGTGGCGGAGGGCGGTCTCGTCGTCGTCCCGCCCCGCGTGCCGCACGCGTTCGGCGCGGCGCGCGGCTCCACCGCCCGGCTGCTGGCCGTGCTGACACCGGGCGTCGAGCGCTTCGGCTACTTCCGCGCGTTGGGGCGGATCCAGCACGGCCTGGAGTCCTTCGACGGCCTCCGCTCCGAACAGGACCGCTACGACGTGCACTTCCTGCCCACGCCGCGCCCCTGGCGGTGACATCGCGGCGGGAAGGGCCGATTCCGCACCGTGTCGACGTCACGTCCGGGGGCACGGTGGGCTCACCGGGCTGTGCGAGCCCGGCAGAACCGGAGAGAGGTCCCCTTCATGGTCGTGGTGTTCCTGTGCCTGTTCATCGTCATGGCGGCGGTCCAAGTGGCGAAGCCGCAGCTCCTGTGGAGGATGAACCGTCCCCTCCAGAAGCCGTTCGTGAAGGACTACGACGCCACCGAGCCCAATCGCGCCGGCTACATGATCGAGCGTGTGGCGGGCGCGGCGGTGCTGGCCGGGGCGGTGGTCATGCTCGTCATAGAACTCACCTGAGCGGTCTCACCGCCGGTCCGCCGCGGCCGCGCCGCTGACGAACGCCTGCCAGGCGGCGGCGCCGATCACCAGGGCGGGGCCGTGCGGGACCTTGCTGTCCCGCACGGGGACGACGCCGGGGACTCCGTCGGCGACCTCGACGCAGTCGCCGCCCTCGCCGTTGCTGTAGCTGCTCTTGCGCCAGCGGGCGGCACCGACGAAGCCGTGGGCGACCTCGACGCAGTTTCCGCCGCTGCCATTGCTGTAACTGCTCTTACGCCAAGAGGCGTTGCTCAGGTCGTACTCGCGCATCGTCTGTAGTCCTCAGCCGCCGACTCGACCAGGGCGAGGGACGCCTCCGGCGACAGCGCGACGCCCCTGAGTAGATCGTATGTGCGCTGTGCGCGCTTCACCACTGCCGGTTCGTCGAGGAGAGTCCCCGAATACTCCGTTTCTGTATAGGCAGTTGGAGGAGCGTCCTCGAACTCCATGAGCCGCAGATCTCCGCTCATGCAAGCGTGCGCCCCCGCGTCATACGGGAGCACCAACACCAACACCTGCCGTTCCCGCATCAGCGCTGCGACGCGATCCAGCTGCGCGGCCATGACAGCCGGGCCGCCCACCGGGATGTACAGCACGTTCTCGTGCAGCACCACCCAGTACTCGGGCCGGGCGGCGTCCTTGAGGATCCGTGACCGCTCCAGCCTCGCGGTGACCTTCTCCTCGACGTACTCATCCGTGACGAACGGATTGGCCGCGATCGTGACCGCACGCGCGTACTCCGCCGTCTGCAACAACCCCGGAACCAGCGTCGGCGCGAACTCGCAGATGCGGGTCGCCAGGGCCTCCAGCTCCACGACCGCCGCGAAATAGTCCGCGTACCGCTTGTCATCGATCAGCTTCCGGCACATTCGCTCGAAAAAGCCATCGGTTTGTAGAACCTGGTCGATCCGCTGCGCCACATCCAGCTGAGGCTTGCGAATGGCCTGCTCGAACTGTCCGATGTATCCACCGGAGACGAAAACCCGTGTCCCCAGGGCCGATTGACTGAACCCCGCGTCCTCCCGCCGCCTCTTCAGCTCCGCGCCGAAGAACTCCCACGCTGCCTGACGTGAACCATTGGCCATGGCCAACCGCCTTTCACTGCCCGTCAGTTGTAGAGGGCAGACCCCTGCCAAGTGTAGATGCGGTGCGTCACCGTAGGAGTGCGAAGAGTGAAAACCGCAAGCGAAGGGGAGTGACGTGACGGCGGAATCCAAGCGCCACGCAGTGGTATGCGTCGAACTGGCGGAGGAAACATTGAGGGAATTGCACGCCGCACTCGCACGAGCGGGAATTGCCTTGCCGTCCCTGCGGATCGACCCGGCGTCGGTCGCCCGGGAGGCGCCGTGTCCGCGCATCGAATTGGGCGGCTGTTCCGTCGATGTGGCCGCGCGCCTGGCCGCCGTGCTGAGGGGTGCGTCGTGACCCATCCCATGGACCTCCCCATCGGCGCGTACGTCGTCGACACCCGCAACGGCCGCGTCGGCAGGGTCATGGGCTACGAGGGGCCCTACGTCCAGCTGCGCCCCTACGGAGGCGGCCGGGAATGGGACTGCGCCCCGGAGGCGATCCGGACCGCGACCTCGGCGGAGCGGCTGCGCGCGGCGACGGCGTACGCGAACGCGCGGAGCCGGGGGGAGGTGCCTTGAGAATGGAGCCAGGGCCTTCTTACCCCTGCCGCACCGACCCGAGGGGCCCGCTCGACCTGCCGGACCTCGGCGGGCCGGTGCTCGCGGCGGCCTCCATGAATGCCCTTGAGTGCATCGCCCGCTAGGCGGAGACCCGCCGATTGGGCGGCAAAGGCGTCGGGCTGGCGGATGCGATGAACGTCGCTCTCGCGGCGTCCTTCCAGACGGCCGACATGCTGACCGGCGACGCCCACTTCCGCATGATGCGGCCCTTGACCGCGCACGGCGCCTTCCGGCTGCTCCCCCAAGACCTGTGATCCCCGCGCGTACGCGAGAATGGCCCCATGAGTCTGTTCCGCGACGACGGCATCGTGCTGCGCACCCAGAAGCTGGGTGAGGCGGACCGGATCATCACGTTGCTCACGCGCGGTCACGGCCGGGTACGCGCCGTGGCGCGCGGCGTGCGGCGCACCAAGTCGAAGTTCGGGGCGCGGCTCGAACCGTTCTCCCACGTCGACGTGCAGTTCTTCGCGCGGGGCAGCGAACTGGTCGGTCGCGGCCTGCCGCTGTGCACCCAGAGCGAGACCATCGCTCCGTACGGTGGCGGGATCGTGACCGACTACGCCCGCTACACCGCCGGCACCGCCATGCTGGAGACGGCGGAACGGTTCACCGACAACGAGGGGGAGCCCGCCGTACAGCAGTATCTGCTGCTCGTGGGCGGGCTGCGGGTCCTCGCCAGGGGTGAGCACGAGCCGCACCTCGTCCTCGACGCCTTCCTGCTGCGCTCCCTCGCCGTGAACGGCTACGCGCCCAGCTTCAACGACTGCGCCAAGTGCGGTCTGCCGGGCCCGAACCGGTTCTTCTCGGTCGCGGCGGGCGGCTCCGTCTGCGTCGACTGCCGGGTGCCCGGCAGCGTCGTACCGTCGGCGGAGACGCTGACCCTGCTGGGCGCGCTGCTCACGGGGGACTGGGAGACGGCGGACGCGTGCGAGGCGCGGCACGCGCGCGAGGGCAGTGGGCTGGTTTCGGCCTATCTGCACTGGCACCTGGAGCGCGGACTGCGGTCTCTGCGCTACGTGGAGAAGAGCTGAGCCAAGCTGAGCAGTACCACCTGTCACGTACGTACGTAGGAGAGAGAGCCCCATGGCACGACGCGGAATCCTCGGACGGTCCCGCCGTGAGTACAAGACCCCCGAGCCGCATCCCACGGGCGTACGGCCGCCGAAGATCCCCGGCGAGCTGGTGCCGAAGCATGTCGCCATCGTCATGGACGGCAACGGCCGGTGGGCGAAGGAGCGCGGGCTGCCGCGCACCGAGGGGCACAAGGTCGGCGCGGAGCGCGTCCTCGACGTCCTCCAGGGCGGCATCGAGATGGGCGTCGGCGCGATCTCGCTCTACGCCTTCTCCACGGAGAACTGGAAGCGCTCCCCGGACGAGGTGAAGTTCCTGATGAACTTCAACCGCGACTTCATCCGCAAGACGCGCGACCAGCTCGACGAACTGGGCATCCGCGTGCGCTGGGTCGGCCGGATGCCCAAGCTGTGGAAGTCGGTCGCCAGGGAGCTGGAGATCTCCCAGGAGCAGACCAAGGGCAACGACAAGCTGACCCTGTACTTCTGCATGAACTACGGCGGACGCGCCGAGATCGCCGACGCCGCCCAGGCCCTCGCCGAGGACGTGAAGGCGGGCCGCCTCGACCCGTCCAAGGTCAGCGAGAAGACGTTCGCGAAGTACCTGTACTACCCGGACATGCCGGACGTCGACCTGTTCCTGCGCCCGAGCGGCGAGCAGCGCACCTCCAACTACCTGCTGTGGCAGAGCGCGTACGCCGAGATGGTCTTCCAGGACGTGCTGTGGCCGGACTTCGACCGCCGGGACCTGTGGCGGGCCTGTCTCGAATACGCCGGGCGCGACCGCCGCTTCGGCGGGGCGATCCCCAACGAGCAGCAGATCGCGAACAGCTAGCCTTCGCCTGTACGCACGAGGGGCCCGCACCGTCACGGCGACGGCGCGGGCCCCTTCGTCCGTACGAAGGCGGCGGCTACTTGCTCGCGCAGTCCGCGCACGTCCCGAAGATCTCGACCGTGTGCGCCACGTTCACGAAGCCGTGCTCGGCGGCGATCGTCTCGGCCCACGTCTCGACCGCGGGACCCTCCACCTCCACGGCCTTGCCGCAGACGCGGCAGACCAGGTGGTGGTGGTGCTCGCCGGTCGAGCAGCGGCGGTAGACCGTCTCGCCGTCGCTGGTGCGCAGCGCGTCCACCTCGCCGGCGTCGGCGAGGGACTGGAGCGTGCGGTAGACCGTGGTCAGTCCGACCGAGTCGCCCTTGTGCTTGAGCATGTCGTGCAGCTCCTGCGCACTGCGGAACTCGTCCACGTCGTCGAGTGCCGCGGCCACTGCCGCACGCTGGCGGGTGGACCTGCCTCGAACCGGGGCTCCCACGGTTGCCTCCTCGCGTCTGCGCTCTGGTCTGGGCCTGCCGGGCCATTGTGCCAGGTCGCCCGGAAGCCGAGTCAGAGCTTGGCCGCCGGCTGGGCCGGAACCGAACACTCCGCGGGATCGCTGGCCGTCTCCGCGGCGGCCGCGGCCCGCGCCCTGCGCCGGGCCAGCGGCGTCGCGAGCACCGTCAGGGCGATGAAGACACCGATGGTGAGCAGCACGATCGTCGCGCCGGGCGGCACGTCCTGGTAGTACGAGGTCGCGGTGCCGCCGATGGTGACCGAGACGCCGATCGCCACGGAGATCGCGAAGGTCGCCGCGAAACTGCGGGTGAGCTGCTGCGCCGCCGCCACCGGCACCACCATCAGCGCGGAGACCAGGAGCAGGCCGACGACCCGCATGGCGACCGTGACGGTGACCGCGGCGGTGACGGCGGTGAGCAGGTTCAGGGCGCGCACCGGCAGGCCGGTCACGCGCGCGAACTCCTCGTCCTGGCTGACCGCGAAGAGCTGCCGGCGCAGCCCGACCGTGACGAGGACCACAAAGGCGGCCAGCAGGCAGATCGCCGTGACGTCCTCCTCGGAGACCGTGGAGAGCGAGCCGAACAGGTACGACTGGAGGTTGGCGTTCGAACCGCCGGGCGCGAGGTTGATGAACATGACGCCGCCCGCCATGCCGCCGTAGAACAGCATGGCGAGGGCGATGTCGCCGCGCGTCCTGCCGTACCAGCGGATGAGCTCCATCACGACGGCGCCGACGATCGCGACCGCCGTCGCCATCCACACCGGGGACGTGGAGAGCAGGAAGCCGAGGCCGACGCCCGTCATCGCCACGTGGCCGATGCCGTCGCCCATCAGGGCCTGGCGGCGCTGCACGAGGTAGATGCCGACGGCGGGCGCGGTGATGCCGACCAGGACGGCGGCGAGCAGGGCCCGCTGCATGAAGGCGTATTCGAGGATTTCCATCGTTCTTGCTCGCCCTCAGGTCAGCAGGCCGGTGCGGACCGGCTCGGTGTCGGCGGGGTGCGGGTGCACGTGGTCGTGGCCGGGCAGGGCGTGCTGGCCGACGGCGCGCGGGGGCGGTCCGTCGTGCAGGACACAGCCGTCGCGCAGCACCACGGCGCGGTCGATCAGCGGCTCCAGCGGTCCCAGTTCATGGAGGACGAGCAGCACCGAGGTGCCCTTCGCGACCTGCTCGCGCAGGGTGGCCGCGAGGACCTCCTGGCTCGCCAGGTCGACGCCCGCCATCGGCTCGTCCATGATCAGCAGCTCGGGCTCGGAGGCCAGCGCGCGGGCGATCAGGACCCGCTGGTGCTGGCCGCCGGAGAGGGCGTTCACGGAGTCCTTGGCGCGGTCGGCCAGGCCCACCAGGCCGATGGCGCGGGCGACGGCCTCGCGGTCGGCCCTGCGGAGCAGGCCGAAGCGGGCCCGGGAGAGCCGCCCCGACGTGACGACCTCGCTGATCGTCGCGGGGACGCCGCCCGCGGCGGTGGTGCGCTGCGGGACGTACCCGACGCGGGCCCAGTCGCGGAAGCGGCGGCGCGGGGTGCCGAAGATCTCGACCTCGCCGCCGCTGACCGGGACCTGCCCGATGACCGTGCGCACGGCGGTGGACTTGCCCGAGCCGTTGGCACCGAGCAGGGCGACGACCTCGCCGCGGCCGACGGTGAGGTCGATGCCGCGCAGCACGGGGCGCGAGCCCAGCTCGGCCGTCACCTTGCGCAGCGATATGACGGCTTCACCTGAGCCGGGGGAGTCGGGGGACTTGGTCATGGCTCGTGCCTCCGTAGCCACAGGGGGTGGGGTCACTTGGCGCCCAGGGCCTTTCGCAGGGCCTTGAGGTTGGAGTCCATGACCTCGATGTAGTCGTCGCCCCTGGACTTGGCGGTGATGCCCTCGATCGGGTCGAGTACATCAGTCTTCAGGTGCGCGTCCTTCGCCAGGGTCTGGGCCGTCTCGTCGCTGACCAGCGTCTCGTAGAAGACCGTGGTGACGCCGTCGGCCTTCGCCATCTTCTGGAGGTCCTTGACGCGCTTGGCGCTCGGCTCGCCCTCGGGGTCGAGGCCGCTGATGGCCTCCTCGGTGAGGCCGTACCGCTCGGCGAGGTAGCCGAAGGCGGCGTGGGTGGTGATGAAGACCTTCGGGGCGGGCGCCTTGGTGTTCTTCAAGCCGTCTTCGAAGCGCTTGTTCAGGCCATCGAGCTTCTTCACGAGCTCGGCGGTGTTCTTCTTGTACGTGGCCGCGTGGTCCGGGTCGGCCTTCGCCAGCGCCTTGCCGACGCCCTCGGCGACCTCGGCGTACTTCACCGGGTCCAGCCAGATGTGGGGGTCGGCGCCTTCGTGGGAGTGGCCGTGGCCGTGGCCTTCGTGGCCCTCTTCGCCGTGGCCCTCCTCCTCGTGCCCCTCGTCGTGTCCGTGGCCGCCGGCCTCGGTGCCGTGCTTCTCCGTGCCGGTCAGTGAGGCGGCGTCGACCTTGGTCGTGATGCCGGACTGGTCGATCGCGTCGTCGACCGCGGGCTGGAGGCCCTTGAGGTACAGGGCGACGTCGGACTCCTCCAGCTGCCCGCGCTGCTTGGCGGAGACGTCGAGGTCGTGCGGCTCCTGGCCGGGCTCGGTGAGGGTCGTGACGGAGACGTGGCCGCCGCCTATCTGCTCCGCGAGGTACTGCATGGGGTAGAACGACGCCACCACGTCGAGCTTGCCGTCCTTGTCGTCCGCGGCGGAGGAGGAGCAGGCGGTCAGCGCCGTGAGGCCGAGGACCGTCGCGGAGGCGAGGGCGGCGGTGGGTATCAGGCGTCGTCGTACGTTCATGACACTCATTTTCAACAAATGTGGAAACGATTGTCAACAAGGGACCCCGGCGGGAGCCCGGCCGGAGGGCCCGGGGCCGCTTGTGGGGAACCGATTTGATTAGGGGGGTCAGGCCGCCGGTAACCTGAGGCATTCGCCTCGCCCACCGTCTTATGAAGAGAGCACCGTGGCCGCCGACAAGATCGACACCATCGTCAGCCTGAGCAAGCGCCGTGGCTTCGTTTTCCCGTGCAGTGAGATCTACGGCGGCCAGCGCGCCGCCTGGGACTACGGACCGCTGGGCGTCGAGCTGAAGGAGAACCTCAAGCGCCAGTGGTGGCGCTACATGGTCACCTCGCGCGAAGATGTCGTCGGCATCGACTCGTCCGTGATCCTGGCCACCGAGGTCTGGCAGGCCTCGGGCCACATCGCCACCTTCACGGACCCCCTCACCGAGTGCACCTCCTGCCACAAGCGCTTCCGCGCGGACCACCTGGAAGAGTCGTACGAGGAGAAGAAGGGCCGCGCCCCGGAGAGCCTCGCGGACATCAACTGCCCCAACTGCGGCACCAAGGGCCAGTTCACCGAGCCCAAGCAGTTCTCCGGCCTGCTCTCCACCCACCTCGGCCCCACCCAGGACAGCGGCTCCGTCGCCTACCTGCGCCCCGAGACCGCCCAGGGCATCTTCACCAACTTCGCCCAGGTCCAGCAGACCTCGCGCCGCAAGCCGCCGTTCGGCATCGCGCAGATGGGCAAGTCCTTCCGCAACGAGATCACGCCCGGCAACTTCATCTTCCGCACCCGCGAGTTCGAGCAGATGGAGATGGAGTTCTTCGTCAAGCCGGGCGAGGACGAGCAGTGGCAGGAATACTGGATGGAGCAGCGCTGGAACTGGTACACCGGCCTCGGCCTGCGCGAGGAGAACATGCGGTGGTACGAGCACCCGAAGGAGAAGCTCTCCCACTACTCCAAGCGCACCGCTGACATCGAGTACCGCTTCCAGTTCGGCGGCAGCGAGTGGGGCGAGCTGGAAGGCGTCGCCAACCGCACCGACTACGACCTGTCGGCGCACTCCAAGGCCTCCGGCCAGGACCTGTCGTACTTCGACCAGGAGGCCGGCGAGCGCTGGACCCCGTACGTCATCGAGCCCGCGGCCGGTGTCGGCCGCACGATGCTGGCGTTCCTCCTCGACTCCTACATCGAGGACGAGGCCCCCAACGCCAAGGGCAAGCTGGAGAAGCGCACGGTCATGCGCTTCGACCACCGCATCGCGCCGGTCAAGGTCGCGGTCCTGCCTCTTTCGAGGAACCCGGAGCTGTCCCCGAAGGCCAAGGGCCTCGCGACCGCCCTGCGGCAGAACTGGAACATCGAGTTCGACGACGCGGGCGCCATCGGCCGCCGCTACCGCCGCCAGGACGAGATCGGCACGCCGTACTGCGTCACCGTCGACTTCGACACCCTCGACGACAACGCCGTGACGGTGCGCGAGCGTGACTCCATGAAGCAGGAGCGCGTCTCCCTCGACCAGATCGAGGGCTACCTCGCGGCGCGCCTCGTGGGCTGCTGACGCGCGGACGTCCTCTGAGTGAAGCCCCCGGTTCCGTCACGGAGCCGGGGGCTTCGCCGTCTGCGTCTGAGTCTGAGTCTGAGTCTGCGTCTGTACGAGGATCGCGGCGTCCTGCGGCCGGGGGGCGAGGAGCAGGGTCATGACGTACGCGCGGGGCACGCCACCCGTCCCCTTCGGGACGATCTCGACCGTGCGCGGGGCGAAGTCGCCGACCGAGCGGCAGGCCCACCACTCCGCCAGGTCCGGGCGGTCGGCGCGCAGCCGGGCGGTGAGGCGCCGGAAGCCCGTCGGCCGCGGGTGGCGGTCGGCGCGGGTGCGCAGGTGCCGGTACAGGTCCATGGCGACGGGCTCCCAGCCGGGCAGCAGCCGTTGATGCGGCGCGTCGGTGACGAGCAGGAGCAGGAGGTTGCGCCCTGGTCGAGGGCACGGAGGAGACCCTCGCCCCCTTCCGCGCGACCCACGGCACGCTGCTGGTCGACTCGGCGCGGGCGTACCTGGAGCGGCTGGCGGCGGAGGGCGCGGAGATCACGGAGCCGCTGGTCAAGGTCCCGACGGGCTCGGGGTTCACGGCGCGGCACCGGGACGGGACGGTGATCGAGTACGTGGAGCAGCGGCCGACGGAGGAGGGGCTGTAGGCCGGATCCAGCCGTCGCGGCCAGCGGCGGGCCCTAAGGTCCTCGGTTGTGACCGACACTTCCACTGCTTCCTCGCACCTCGCCACGACGGCGGACGCCTACGACGCCGTCGCCGTCCAGTACGCCGGGCTCGACCGCACCGACCTCGACGGCCCGTCCCTGGACCGCTCGATGCTCGCCGCCTTCGCCGACCACGTGCGGGCCGAGGGCGACGGAACCGTCGCCGAGGTCGGCTGCGGCCCCGGCCCCGTGACCGCCGTGCTGCGGTCGATGGGCCTGGACGTCTTCGGCGTCGACCTGTCGCCGGTGATGATCGGCCTGGCCCGCGAGGCCCACCCGGACCTGCGGTTCGAGGTCGGGTCGATGGACGCGCTCGACGTGCCCGACGGCGGACTGGCGGGCGTCGTGTCCTGGTACTCGGTCATTCACACGCCGCCCAAGGAAGTGCCCCCGTACTTCGCGGAGTTCCGCCGGGTGCTCGCGCCCGGCGGCCTCCTCCTGCTCGCCTTCTTCGAGTCGGAGGGCGGCCCGGTCACGGAGTTCGACCACAAGGTGACCACGGCGTACCGCTGGCCCGCAGACGACCTCGCGGAGCTCGCGGTCGGGGCGGGCTTCACCGAGGTCGGCCGGATGCTGCGGGAGCCGTGGGAGGGGGAGCGGTTCCGCCGGGGGCATCTGCTGATGCGCGCGGTCGCCTAGCGCCCGGTGAGCGGCTCGGCGGCCGACGGCCTTTCCGGGGCCGCCAGGCGTTCCGCCGTCCGCTCCGCCGTCCCCCGCGCCCACCGCCCGCTGGACAGCGCCCCGAGGGCCAGCACCGCCAGGCCGCAGGCCGCGATGATCCACCAGGCGGGGCGGCTCGCCTCGGTGAAGCCGGTCGCGTACGAGGACGCGGCGACCCCGGACGCCAGGACCGCGCCGATGACCGCCACCCCCAGCGTCTGGCCGATCTGGCGGCTGGTGGAGGCGACCGCCGCGGCCACGCCCGCCTGGGCGCGCGGCATCCCGGCGACCGCCGTGTTCGTGATGGGGGCGTTGACGAAGCCGAAGCCGAGGCCGAAGAGGACGTAGGCGAAAAGGCGCGTCCCGCCCGACTCCTCCGCCTCGAACGCGGCGAAGAGGACGCCCGAGACCGTCATCGCCACCCCCGCGACCAGCAGCGGGAGACGCGGCCCGCGGCTGCCGACCAGACGGCCCGACAGTGGGGCGCAGACGAACGTCATGGCCGCCATGGGCAGCATCCACAGGCCGGCGTGGAGCGCGCCGAGGCCGCGTACGTCCTGGAGGTACAGCGTCGAGAGGAAGAGGAAACCGCCCAGGGACGCGAAGGCGCAGACCGCGATCACCGTCGCCCCGCTGAACGGCGCCGACCGGAAGAAGCGCAGGTCGATCAGGGGTTCGGCGCGGCGCGGTTCGTAGGCGAGCAGGCCGAGCAGGGCCAGCAGCGCCGCGCCCGCGAAGGAGAGGATCAGCGGGGAGGCGAAGCCCGCGGTGGGCGCCTCGATGATCGCGTACGTCAGCGCGCCGAGCAGCACGATCACCAGGAGCTGTCCGACCGGGTCCGGGCGGCGCGGCCTCGGCGCGCGGGACTCGGGGACGTACCGCATGGTCAGCAGGAGCGCGGCGAGGCCGACCGGCAGGTTGATCCAGAAGATCGAGCGCCAGCCGACCGAGTCGACGAGCAGGCCGCCGACCAGCGGGCCCGCCGCCATGGAGATGCCCACGACACCGCCCCAGACACCGATGGCGCGGGCCCGCTCGCGCGGTTCGGTGAACGTGTTGGTGATGATCGACATGGCGACGGGGTTGAGCATCGAACCGCCCACCGCCTGGATCATGCGGAACGCCACCAGGGATTCGAGGTTCGGCGCGAGCGAGCAGAGCACCGAGCCGAGGGTGAAGACGATCAGGCCCGTCTTGAAGACCCGGCGGCGGCCGACGCGGTCGGCGGTCGAGCCCGCCAGCATCAGGAGCGAGGCGAGGACGAGGGTGTACGCGTCGATCGTCCACTGCATGCCCGAGATGCTCGCGTCGAAGTCCTCGCGCATGGTGGGGAGCGCGACGTTGAGGACGGTGTTGTCGAGACTGACGATCAGCAGGCTCATGCAGCAGACCGCGAGGACGAGCATGCGCCGGCGGGGGGTGAGTTCATCGGGCATGAATGCGACGGTAGCGCTCGGGCCCGTGGCGGGCGCGCGCAGTTCCCGGGCCCGCGGTCCGTGGCGAGCGGCGCCGCGTACTCGCGCACCGCGTACCGCGCACCGCCCCATCGCGTACGCCCCCGCCGACGACGAACCGGCGAAGCGCCTCGAACGGCCGGCGGAGCGCCTCGAACGGTCGGCGGAGCGCCTCGAACGGCCGGTGGAGCCGTCCGGGGAGCAGGAGCGAGGGCAGTCCGGGGAGTGAGGGACAATAGAGGGTCCCGTCGTCCGTCCCGGAGAGCCCCGATGCCGTCCCAGCCCCTCACGATCGGCCCGCACACCGTACAGCCGCCCGTCGTGCTCGCCCCCATGGCGGGCATCACGAACGCGCCGTTCCGGACGCTGTGCCGGGAGTTCTCCGGCGGCAAGGGCCTCTTCGTCAGCGAGATGATCACCACGCGCGCCCTGGTGGAGCGCAACGAGAAGACGATGCAGCTGATCCACTTCGACGCGACGGAGAAGCCGCGCTCGATCCAGCTGTACGGCGTCGACCCGGCGACCGTCGGCAAGGCCGTCCGCATGATCGCGGAAGAGGACCTGGCCGACCACATCGACCTGAACTTCGGCTGCCCCGTCCCCAAGGTGACCCGCAAGGGCGGCGGCTCCGCGCTCCCGTACAAGCGGCCTCTGCTGCGCGCGATCCTGAAGGAAGCGGTCAGCGGCGCGGGCGACCTGCCCGTGACGATGAAGATGCGCAAGGGCATCGACGACGACCACATCACCTTCCTGGACGCGGGCCGCATCGCGGTCGAGGAGGGCGTGACGGCCATCGCGCTGCACGGCCGCACGGCCGCCCAGCACTACGGCGGCACGGCGGACTGGGACGCCATCGCCCGCCTGAAGGAGCACGTCCCGGAGATCCCGGTGCTCGGCAACGGCGACATCTGGTCGGCGGCCGACGCCGTCCGCATGATGGACGAGACGGGCTGCGACGGCGTCGTCGTGGGCCGCGGCTGCCTCGGCAGGCCCTGGCTCTTCGGTGACCTGGTCGCGGCCTTCGAGGGCACGGGCGCACCGCAGGCGCCGACCCTGCGCGAGGTCTCCGGGGTCATGCTGCGCCACGCGACGCTGCTCGGCGAGTGGATCGGCGACGAGTCGCGCGGCGTCATCGACTTCCGCAAGCACGTGGCCTGGTACCTGAAGGGCTTCGCGGTCGGTTCGGAGATGCGCAAGCGCCTCGCGGTCACCTCGTCGCTCGCCGAGCTGGAGGACGGCCTCGGCGAGCTGGACCTCGACCAGCCGTGGCCGGCGGGCGCGGACGGCCCCCGTGGCCGTACGTCGGGCAACAACCGCGTGGTCCTGCCGGACGGCTGGCTCAAGGACCCGTACGACTGCGCGGGCGTCGGCGAGGACGCGGAGCTGGACACGTCGGGCGGCTGACCCTCACCCGGGACCCGATCGGCCTGGCCGGTGGCTGCTCGGCGGGGGCCGCGAGGTGAGGAGCGGGCCGAACGGGGGCGGCGCGAGGCCGCCAGGAAACCCTGCAAGGGAGGCGGCGATGACATTGCACACCGATGTGGCCGCGTTGCTCGCGGAGGCCGGCATCGCCGACGTGGACGTCGACGAAGCCGTCGCGGACGAGCACGTCCGGTCGGCCGCGTACCTGCGCGTCGTCTCGGCGCTCGCTTCCTCGGACCGCCGCGACCGGGACCGCGCGGTCGTGGCCACGCTCCTGCGTGATCCCCACGAGATGGGGTCCAGGACGGCGGTGGTCGCCCTCGTGGACGAGATGGCGGGGAAGGCGGCCGGCCCCGCCGGGTTCCGGGGGTGGTCGGCCGAACTGCTGCCGGAGACCGACCGGCTCAAGACGGGGTCGTTCCGCGAGTTCATCCGCCGCCGCGTCCACGACTGGCTCTGCTACCTGTCCGTCAGGGACGGTCACGTGCCGACGGCCGCCGAGCTGGCGGACGTCACGGACTGGATGCAGCGCCTCCTCGCCGAGGCGTCGACGTCGCCCGCGGTCCTCGCCCTGCTCGCCGAGTCGGCCCGTAAGAAGAAGACGCGGAACATCGCGGGGAACCGGGCCGGAAGCCGCCCGCGCTGACACCACGCGAAGGGGCGGCACCCCCGCACAGGGTGTACGGCTGACTTCCCGAAACTCAGGGCTTCGGAGCGCGCGATCGGCGTGAGGCCGGTCGCAGGAGCGACTGGTTCGCGAGATCGAGCAGTACGCCCGACAACACGTCACCGACGTGGCGTTGACCGCGAGTTTGCGTGTGCATCCATGATGCCGCGGGGCAACTCCCAGCCCTCGATTGCTGAGGCACGAAGCGATACCGCCACGTCATCATCGCGCGGTCTTGGTCGTCCAGAACCGCCGTGATGGCCACATAGTAAAACTTGAACCAATGGGTTGTCGTAGAGATCCCGCTCCCCGTAGACACACCACGGCTCCAGCCCGTCAGGTGGCGTGTCGCTCACGGCGCCCGGCACGCGGTACGAACTCTGCCAAGTTCTTCTGCAGGGGAGCGGCGCAGCGCCTTGGGCCGTACCCATGGGAACCCCTGAGATGTTGGAATGAATCTCCCTGCCCCAGGCCCGCGCACGGCCGGGCGCGCGTCGTCTCTACGGCGCGGCCGCTTCCTGTATTCGCCCCCGCTGGCCGCGCCTGGCGGCTGCGGGCGTGAAGTGGGGAGACACCCTCTGTGGCTGGGGCGGCCGGCTCCACGGCTTTAGGCAGCCACTTCGGGGCGAGCCTCTAAATTTTGGCCCCAACGTCGTGCTGCGTCGGGCAGGTCCACAGACTGCCCGACTCGCCATCAGCTTACGGGGACAAGATCACTCGCCCCAAAGCAGCTCCAGCTCGAAGCCGTTCCGCCGACCTCAGCCGTTTGCCTTTGCCTTGCCCAATGAACTCATGAAATCGAGGAGGGAATCCCGACCATCCGCCTCAAAAAGTGGATATTGAGGGAAGTGTAGATGGTTCGCCTCAACGCCCGGCGATCCATAAAGCGCCTCTACGTTCATTCCGTGCAGCTCAAGGATCACGGTATTAATTTCCAGATTCATACACTCCGCAAGTGACACGTGATCCGGATCAGGAAAGTTATTCTTAAAGACTTTGTTATATTTTGGCTGGAAGTAGCGAATGAGTCCTGCTTCTGCAATCGCTACTCCTTCATGGCCATTGAAGTGTTGATTATCAATCACTCGCCGATGGACTCGGATCATATGATCCCTGTCCTCCTCGGCGCTGACAGTCCCATTATCAGTGGGATGCATGGTCGACATCGTCGCAACGTCTGTGATCGCGCAGAGCGAGAGCCAGATTTCCCGATCGGGTCGCTGCTCAGAGTAGATCCTCTGCAAAGTGTCATGCTTTCGAAGCCTGTCGAAAGCCTGCCTCTCTCCGGCTTTTCCGAAGGCTTGGCCGACATAAAGAACCTCATGTGTGCGCCACGAAGGATCAACACCCAAGTGCGTCATGAGGACATAGGCACTCCCTGATATAAGCTCTTCCCCGCTTTCCTCGTCTACTAGCGAAAAGTCTTCATGCGGATACTCGGATTCCCACGCGATAGACCCGAATCCGTCAGGTAGCTCGTACCCCATTCGGAAATCAGTCGAGGTGAAGCTTCCCTCGTGCTGCTTCCTGGCAACTCCGGATATCGAGCCGTTCTCGATGGTGACGCTCCCCGGCGGAATCGAGATACGAGGAAGCTGACTGACCACATAGATGTGACATGCGGGATCTTTAGGGATGTCCGCCTTCTCCAGATCCCGCTGTCTGCCAAGAATCATTGGCGACACAACCAGTGTCAGCCCAATCTCGGTGCCGTACTTTCTCAAGATTCCCCCGCCCCGGCCTTGACTGCTAGTGGATTCTACTCGTACCTCTCGCGTCGCGTACGACCTTCGCGAAGGCCCCTTGGAAGGGGGCTCGACGATGACAACGCCGACAACTGCCGACAGCTCAGCAGCAGATCAGAGTGTTGATCGATTAAGTGGCCGCAGGTCACGGCCTTCGTGGTCAGTTGTGGCGGATATCAACGCGGAGCGCTTGCCGCTGTGTCCTGGCCGGATCGCCCTCTTGTGTGCCCTTCGTGTGCGTGTCAAACAGTTCCCAGGCGTGATCTGGGGGAGGGGGCACTGCATGGCGGTGTTGGGTGGCTATCTTGCGGGGCCGTCGGCCTGGGCCGTCGAGCGGTTTGGGCGGCATGCCGGCGCGCTTGCCGCGACGGTACCTGTGCAGCTGGCCAAGGCGCAGGTGAAGGCTCATGCCGCGCACCTCGCTGCGGGGCTGAAGAAGCGGAGTCCGTACGGTGTCGCCCTGACGGGCCTGGTGCGCGAGCACCTGGCGGAGACGGCACGTGAGCTGGGGGAAGCCGTTCGAGACGTACGCGGATACGAGTACGCAGTGATCAACGATCACGCACTCTTCCCCTTCCGCTACGCGGACAGGCCCAGGCCATTGGACCGGGCCCGGCTGCCCGCCAACGTGTCGCCCACGCGGCAACGGCTGTTCCGGGCGCACGGGCCGCAGCCTCCGGAGACCCTGTTCGACATCGATGAGGACCTGGTGACCGAGGAGTACCTGGGGCTGCACCAAGCGTTCGAGGAGCTGGGAGCTTCCACCAGGCTCGTCTGTGTGTTCTTCACGGCTGACGCCGAGAACGGCATCCATGCCATTCACTGGGGTGACGCCCATCTCGAACCCGACCGCACCTTCACATGGCCGTACAGAGAACAGCTCCCGGTCGCTCCAGCGCAGATGGAATGACGGGCCGTGGCGGCGCTGCCACCTGGGCACCTGCGGCGACGGCTGACTGAATCTGGGCCGTCCTTTGGCCGTCCGAGGTCGACCAGCGCTGGCAGTCGGCACCCACGGACGACCGCCCACACCCCGCTCTGGCCTGGGCGCCCGGAGATGACCTGCGACACGGGGGCATGCCTGTGCCACTAAACCCGGAGCACTGCTGACGTGCGAGGAGCGGCGCTGTAGCGGGTAGGTTGCCCGTGCTGGTTCAAGACGCTGAGGGACGCGGGGGCAAGCACGTGGACGAAGACGAAATCAGACGCGCGGTGGCACGGGGTCTGCATGACTATGAGAGGTCTCGACCGAAGCCCAAGGGAATCATCGCTGAGACGGAGAGTGCGGTAGGCGGCTGCATGGCGATGTTCCTGATCGCCCTTGTGATTCTGGGTGTCGTTGGCGCCTGCAATAGGTGATGTCCGGGTCAGGCCTATGCCGGCATGTTCGACGGCAGTGACGGCAACGGCTGACGACCACCACGGCCTGCCCGCATCCACTAAGCGCTTCGCCTACGAGGTGGCTCAGCCGAAGGCCACGTCAGGGCGGACAGGAAAGCAGCGTCGTGCTGACGGGTCGCGGGTGGAGGGCACAACGAGGGCATGACGGCTTCGTGCAGATGCAATGGCAGCCAACGCCAGCAAACGCCTTTTGGCCTGGTCAGTGGCTTGCCTTGACAGTCTCCGCAGGGAATGCCCGAAGGGGCGGCACCCCCGCACAGGGTGCCGCCCCTTCATCGTGGACCGGAGCCGCCGCCGCATCGGTTGAGGGTCGGGGACACGGCGGCGGCCCCGGGGTCTCTACCGGTGGTCGCTGCCCGTGGAGTGCGAGGCGGCGCGGCCCGCCTCCAGGCGGGCGACCGGGATGCGGAACGGGGAGCAGGAGACGTAGTCCAGGCCCACCTCGTGGAAGAAGTGGACGGACTCCGGGTCGCCGCCGTGCTCGCCGCAGACGCCGAGCTTCAGGTCGGGGCGCGTGGCGCGGCCGGCCTTGACCGCGTCCTTCACCAGCTTGCCGACGCCGTCCTTGTCGATCGTCTCGAACGGCGAGACCCCGAAGATGCCCTTCTCCAGGTACGCGGTGAAGAAGCTCGCCTCCACGTCGTCCCGCGAGAAGCCCCAGACGGTCTGCGTGAGGTCGTTCGTGCCGAAGGAGAAGAACTCGGCGGCCTCCGCGATCTGGTCGGCCGTCAGCGCGGCACGCGGCAGCTCGATCATCGTGCCGAGCGCCAGCTTCAGGTCGACGCCGGTGGCCTCGATGACCTCGGCGATGACCTGCTCGGCCTCGTCGCGGACGATCTCCAGCTCCTGGACGGTGCCGACGAGCGGAATCATGATCTCCGCGCGCGGGTCGCCCTTGGCGTTCTTCCGTTCGGCCGCGGCCTCCGCGATGGCCCGCACCTGCATGGTGAACAGGCCGGGGATGACCAGGCCGAGGCGTACGCCGCGCAGGCCGAGCATCGGGTTCTGCTCGTGCAGGCGGTGGACGGCCTGGAGCAGGCGCAGGTCGTTCTCGTTGGAGTCCTTGCGGGACTCGGCGAGGGCGACCCGGACGGACAGCTCCGTGATGTCGGGGAGGAACTCGTGCAGCGGCGGGTCCAGCAGGCGCACGGTGACCGGCAGGCCGTCCATCGCCTCGAACAGCTCGACGAAATCGCGCTTCTGGAGCGGGAGCAGCTCCTTCAGCGCGTCCTCGCGCTCCTCGTCCGCGTCGGCGAGGATCAGCCGCTCGACCATCTCGCGGCGCTCACCGAGGAACATGTGCTCGGTGCGGCACAGGCCGATGCCCTGCGCGCCGAAGCGGCGGGCGCGCAGCGCGTCCTCGGCGTTGTCGGCGTTGGCGCGGACCCGGAGCCGCCGTACGCGGTCCGCGTACGCCATGATCCGGTGCACGGCGGCCACCAGCTCGTCGGCGTCGTCGGCGCCCGCGTGCATGCGGCCCTCGAAGTACTCCACGACGGGGGAGGGCACGACGGGCACCTCACCGAGGTAGACCTTGCCGGTCGAACCGTCGATGGAGACGACGTCGCCCTCCTCGACGACGATGCCGCCCGGCGCGGTGAGGCGGCGCCGCTTGGTGTCGACCTCCAGCTCCTCGGCGCCGCAGACACAGGTCTTGCCCATGCCGCGCGCCACGACCGCCGCGTGGGAGGTCTTGCCGCCACGCGAGGTCAGGATGCCCTCGGCGGCGATCATGCCGTCGAGGTCGTCGGGGTTGGTCTCGCGGCGGATCAGGATGACCTTCTCGCCGGAGCGCGACCACTTGATGGCGGTGTACGAGTCGAAGACCGCCTTGCCGACCGCCGCGCCCGGCGACGCGGCGATGCCGCGGCCGAGCTGCTGCACCTTGGAGTCCGCGTCGAAGCGCGGGAACATCAGCTGGGCGAGCTGCGCGCCGTTGACGCGCTGGAGTGCCTCCGCCTCGTCGATCAGGCCCTGGTCGACGAGTTGCGTGGCGATGCGGAACGCGGCACCGGCGGTGCGCTTGCCGACGCGGGTCTGGAGCATCCACAGCTGGCCGCGCTCGATGGTGAACTCGATGTCGCACAGGTCCTTGTAGTGCGTTTCGAGGGTCTCCATGATCTGCATGAGCTGGTCGTACGACTTCTTGTCGATCTGCTCCAGATCGGCGAGCGGCACGGTGTTGCGGATGCCCGCCACGACGTCCTCGCCCTGCGCGTTCTGGAGGTAGTCGCCGTAGACGCCCTGGTGGCCGCTGGCCGGGTCGCGGGTGAACGCGACGCCCGTGCCGGAGTCCGGGCCGAGGTTGCCGAAGACCATCGAGCAGACGTTGACGGCCGTGCCGAGGTCGTGCGGGATGCGCTCCTGGCGGCGGTAGAGCTTGGCGCGGTCGGTGTTCCACGACTCGAAGACCGAACGGATCGCGAGGTCCATCTGCTCGCGCGGGTCCTGCGGGAAGTCCCGCCCGGCCTCCGTCTTGACGATCTTCTTGAACTTGGCGACCAGCTTCTTGAGGTCACCGGCTTCCAGGTCGGTGTCGACCGCGACCTTCTTGGCCTTCTTGGCGGCCTCCAGCGCGTCCTCGAAGAGGTCGCCGTCGACGCCGAGGACGGTCTTGCCGAACATCTGGATGAGGCGGCGGTAGGAGTCCCACGCGAAGCGGTCGTCGCCGGACTGCTTGGCGAGGCCGGTCACAGACTTGTCGGAGAGCCCGATGTTCAGGACGGTGTCCATCATGCCGGGCATGGAGAACTTGGCGCCCGAGCGGACCGAGACGAGCAGCGGGTCGTCGGCCTGGCCGAGCTTCTTGCCCATCTTCTTCTCGAGGGCGTCGAGGTGCGCGCTGACCTCGTCGCGGAGCGCCGCCGGCTCCTCACCGCTGTCGAGGTACGTCTTGCACGCCTCGGTGGTGATGGTGAAGCCCGGCGGAACGGGCAGCCCGAGGTTGGTCATCTCGGCGAGGTTCGCGCCCTTGCCGCCGAGAAGGTCCTTGAGGTCCTTGTTGCCCTCGGTGAAGTCGTAAACGAACTTCACTTCCTCGGTCGCCGCGGTCGTCTCACTCGTGTGAGCTACGTGGGGATCTTTGTTTTCCGACACGGGTCTCGACTCCTCGAGGACTCGGTGGCTGCCCTGACGGCGAGGAACATACCCAGATCGAAGGCTCCTGGGTACGTCCACTTGCGCGTCATGCGGCCGTAACCACCCGTCCGCCGCTAGATCGAAAGTGACTCGGCGGTAGGGGAAGGGGATGCAGTGCGTTCAAGCTTTGAAGGCGCAACTCTCGTAGAGCCGGGTAAACGCTCAAACGAGCGGACAATTCTCAGATGTGAGTTCACTTCATGAATGATCGAGCATTGGCACTGAGTGCCACCCCTTGGAGAAGTGCAGCCGCCCATAAAGCGCTCATCTGAGCGCGCGCTCTATCAGGGGTGGCGAGAATCACGCCGTTTGAGGCGGCGCGATGTCACCATCCGGACGGTCGGCCCCCACTCGGGGAGACGCGGCCCGCCGCCGCCCGCCGCCGCTACACCCCCAGCGCGGCGAGCCGCTCCTCCGCCCGCCCGGGGGCGTACAAGTGCTCCACCACGAGCGTCGCGGCGCCGATCAGCGCGGCGCGCTCGCCGAGGCGGGAGGTGACGACGGCCAGGTGAGCGGTGGAGCGGGGCAGGGCCCGCTGGTAGAGCAGCTCGCGGACGCCCGTGAGGAAGGGGGTTCCGGCCAGATCTCCGGCGATCATGAGAACGCCCGGGTTCAGCAGGGTCACGACGGTCGCCAGGACCTCGCCGACGTGCCGCCCCGCCTCGCGCGCGAACCGTACGGCCTCGGGGTGGCCCGCCTCCAGGAGCACCCGCACATCTGAGCCGGAGGCCGCCGGAACGCCCGCCTCCGTCAGCCTGCGGGCCACCGCCCCGCCGCTGGCCACGGCCGCGAGGCAGCCGTGCGAGCCGCACCTGCACAGGGCGTCCGCGCCCTCGGGCACCCGGATGTGCCCGATGTCGCCCGCGCCGCCGTCGACGCCCCGGTAGACCGCGCCGTCCACCACGACGCCCGCGCCGATCCCCGTGGAGACCTTGACCAGGGCGAAGGCCGCGCAGTCCGGGTAGTGGGTGTGCTGTTCGCCGTACGCCATGAGGTTGGCGTCGTTGTCGACGAGGACGGGGAGGTGGGCGAGGCCGGGGGTCAGGGCCCGGCCGGGGAGAGCGGGTGCGGGCAGGGCTTCGGCCAGGGCGCGGCGCAGGCGGGTTCTTATGTCGTAGCCGTCCCAGCCCGGCATGATCGGCGGCTGCACGACACGGCCCGTCCCGGTGTCCACCGGACCCGGCACCGCGAGCCCCATGCCGCAGACCGACGCGGCGGACCGTCCGGCCCCGCCCAGCAGTTCGCCGAAGCGGGCGCCCAGTCCGTCGAGGACCGCCTCGGGGCCGTCCTCGACGGCGAGGGGCCCGGACCGCTCGGCGATGATCTCGCCGCCGAGGGTGAGCAGGGCGGTGCGGGCGTGCCGGGTCTCCAGGGCGGCGGCGAGCACCACGGCGTGCGTCTCGTCGAACTCCAGGCGGAGCGCGGGCCGTCCGCCGAGCGGCGAGGCCGCCGGGTCCCCGGCCTCCTCCCGCAGCCAGCCGGCCCGGAACAGCCGCCCGAGCCGCTGCCCCACCGTGGCCCGCGACAGGCCGGTGACCTCCTGGAGGGCGCCGCGGGTGGTGGCCCGGCCGCTGCGCACGAGGTGCAGCAGCTC
>NZ_JAFEXF010000123.1 GCF_016905445.1 Streptomyces sp. G44 | reverse complement strand
GTCGAGGGCGGCGCCCTCCAGGTCGAGGACGAGGCCGATGCTGCCGACGCGGGGCGCGATCCCGGCGCGGGACAGGAGCGAGACGCCGGGCGCGGGCGGGTCCGCGCCGGCGCCCGGCCCCGCGGCGTCCAGGGGGCTCGCGGCCAGGTGCGGCGCCTGTTCCCGGTCGGCCATGTTCAGTACGACGTACAGCGCCTGGCGGGCCCGTTCGTCGTCCTCGGCGATGAAGAGCACCTCGGTGTCCCAGGCGTCCCCGGCGCCGTTCAGCCAGCGGGTGACGGTGCACTGGAGGCCGTGCGGGCGGGCCGCGCGGGCCACCTCGGCCGGTACGACGCGGTGGCCGGGCACGGCGTGCGGCCCCGTCACGTAGCGCTCGGCGAAGTGGCGGAAGTACTTGGCGACCGTGGCCGCCGGGATCATGTAGCCGTGCGCGCCGCTCTCGTCGGCCTGCGCGACGATGCCGAGCAGCCGGTCGCCGCCCTCCTCGCGCACCCCGGAGCCGCTGAACCCGCCGCGCAGCCTGCCCGCCCCCGACAGGTCGATCTGCACCCGCTCGTCGCCCTCGCCGCCCGGGCCCATGCAGGCACCGGTCAGCCACTCGCCGCCCGACTGGTACTCGGGGAAGCCGTCGATGAGGACCGGCGCGCCCCGGTAGTCGAGCGTGCGGTGCAGCGTGACCGGTGACGGCACGGGCGCGGGTTCGTCCAGGACGAGCAGCGCGAGGTCGCCCTGCGCCTTGCCGAAGGGGGGCACCCAGTGCCCGGCCGCCACCGCCGCGGTGCGGCACGGGGTGCGCGTCAGCCCCTGGAGCATCGGGAACTCGACCTGGACGCGCTCGGGGCGCAGGCCCGTCACCGGGTCCCGGATCACATGGGCGCAGGTGAGCACGTGATCGCTGCCGAACAGCACCCCGGCGCCGAGCACGTCACCGCTCCCCGACGCGGCCCACCGCCGCAGCCGCACCCGCCAACTTCCTTGACCGGCAGAGGTGTTCGCGCCGTCGCCGACATGTTCCAGCCCTTTGTCCCCGTCCCCCATGCTTCCTCAGGATAGGCGCGCGGCAGGGCGATGACGCCTGCGTTGCGTGGGGAGGCAGTGAGGGAATCCGCGCGGCGCGGCCTACGCCTCCGAGACCGGGAACGCCACGTCGCACACCTCGTCCTCGGGCCCGCTGCGGTCCCAGTCGGCGAAGTACACCTCACGGCACGGCCCCGACACCGTCAGGCCCCGCTCGGCCACCCAGGCCTCCACCGCGTCGAAGGCCGCGATGATCTGCGGGTAGGCGACCTGCGCCTTCGTGATCCTGGTGCAGGCGAGGCGGTGCGCGGGCTCCACCCGCACCGTGAGGTCGCGCGAGCGGCCCTGGGCCGCGGCCCACGCGCGGGCCGCCGCCGCGTCCACGACCGGCACGCACGACTCGGCGGGCCCGTCGCTCTCCTCGGTCACCTCCGCGTGGTAGACGACGAAGTGCGGGGCGGCCAGGCCCCCGCACTCCTCCTCGGCGGCCCGCTCCAGACGCGCCGCCGACGCCGCGATCCAGGCGGGCAGCTCCCGGGCGCCGACATGGCGCGTCTCACTCAGGACGTGGGTCTCCGGCACGTCCACCGTCTTCACCTCGAATGTCGCGTACAACTCGGCGTTCCTTCCCGACAGCCGTCCACGGAGGTAGCGCGCGAGGGTCCGCTGCTCGGCGAAGCGCTCCTCGACCCCGGCCCAGTAGGCGTCGAGCGTGCGCGCCGCCCGCTCCCCGTCGAGGCCCGCCATCCCGGCGATGCCGGCCAGCGGCATGTCGAGACGGCGCAGCATCGCCACCGTGCGGGCCTGTTCGATCTGGGCGGCCCGGTAGTAGCGGTAGCCGCTGGCCTCGTCGACGTGCGCGGGCGTCAGGAGCCCGAGCCGGTCGTACAGCCGCAGCGCCTTCGGCGACAGGCGTGCGCGGGCGGCGAACACGCCGATGGAGAGGAGTTCTTCGGGGTGCGCGGTCACGGTTGCCATCCTCCGTCACCGGGCCGGTCGGCCCGGTGACGCAGACTCTGGGGTCTGCCCCAGGGGCAAGGTCAACGCCGGCCACCGCCCCGTCACCTAGTCCCGGTCTTCCCGGTCTTCCCGGTCTTCCCTGTCTCCCCGGCGTACGCGGCCCAGATCCGCGGCGGCAGCACGTTCCCGCGCCGCGAGTCCTTCCCGGCGACGCCCGACATCGGCAGCAGCCGCGGTTCGCCCGGTCTGACGCGGAAGACGGTCACCGCGGTCGACAGGTCCCCGGTGAACCCCGTGAGCCAGGCCGTCCGCAGCCGGTCCTGGTCGCCCGTGCGGCCCGCCGCGACCCCCGGTCCGAGGTCCCTGCCGCCCGCGCGCAAGGCGTCGGCGACCTCGTCCGCCACCCCCTCGTCCAGCGCGCGCCCCGGGGCGGGCCGCTCCAGGCCGGGCAGGGCCGTGCCGTCCTTGACGGCCCTGGTCACCGAGTAGGGGTCGTGCCGCAGCCCGCCGGCCGCGAAGGTGCCGTACGCCGTGGCCATCCGGATCGCGCTGGGCGTCGACGTGCCCACGGAGAAGGACGGCTCCAGGGGTGCCATGCTCCCCGGCAGCAGCCCCGCGTCGACGGCCGTGCGGCGGACCTGCTCCCGGCCGACGTCCGCGCCGAGGCGTACGTAGGTGGCGTTGCCGCCGGGGAACAGGGCCTCGCGGAGCGTCGGGTGGTCGGGGTCGGGTGCGCCCGCGACGCGGCGCAGGGTGCCGTCGGCGGCGTAGAAGCTGTCGGCCAGGACGCCGCGGCGCCCCTGCGCGGCGCTTGTCGCCGGGCTGTCCGCGTCGGACGGCTGCGCCCGTACGGACAGGCCGTGCTGGAGCGCGGCGGCGAGCACGAACGGCTTGAACGCCGAGCCGACCGGGATGCCGGAGGTGTCCGCGTTGTTGCTGAAGTGCCGGGTGGCGTCGCGGCCTCCGTAGAGCGCCACCACCGCCCCGTCGGACGGCCGCACGGACGCGGCGCCGATCTGCACGTGCCGGTCGGCCGCGCGGGTCCCCGGCGCGAGGTCGCGCTCGAGCACCTGGCGCACGGCGCGCTCCAGGCGGGCGACCTTCTCCTTGTCGAAGGTGGTGTGGATCTCGTACCCGCCGCGTGCCAGCTCCTCGTCGGTGAGGCCGGTGTGCTGCTTGAGGTACTTGTTGGCGACGTCGACGAGGTAACCGGTCTGGCCGCCGAGGCTGGTGGAGCGCGACTGCCTGCGCGGCTCGGGGAACGCGCGGTACTTCGCCCGTTCCTTCTTCGACATCAGACCCACGTCGACCTGCCGGTCCAGGATCCACGCCCAACGCCCGCGCGCCCGCTCCCGGTTGGCCCTGCCGCCCGCCGGGTCGTACAGCTCGGCGCCCTTCAGCATGGCGGCGAGGAACGCGCCCTGGCTGGGGTCCAGCTTCCGGGCGGGGATGCCGTAGTACGCGTGGGCCGCCGCCTCGATGCCGTTGGCGCCGCGCCCGAACCAGCTGGTGTTGAGGTACCCCTCCAGGATCTCGTCCTTGCTCTTCTTGCGGTCCACCTTGAGCGCGATGACGAACTCCTTGACCTTCCGCGTGACGGTCTGGTCCTGCGAGAGGTAGGTGTTCTTCACGTACTGCTGGGTGATGGTGGAGCCGCCCTGCGTCTCCTGCCCGCGGACCATGTTGATCGCCGCCCGCGCCAGGCCCTTGGGGGAGACGCCGGAGTCGTCGTAGAAGGTCTCGTTCTCGGCGGCGATCACCGCGTCCACGGCGGCGGGGGCGATCTGGTCCAGCTCCACGTTCTGCCGGTTGATCTCGCCGGTGCTCACCATCTGGGTGCCGTCGGACCAGTAGTAGACGTTGGCCTCGCGGTGGATGCCCGCGTTCTCGTCGGGGATGTTCACACACGCGTAGACACCGATCAGGAGCGCGGTGACGGTGAACGCGAAGAGCCCCGCCGAGCCGAGCAGCTGCCGCCAGGAGGGCAGCCAGCGGCGCAGGCCCGCGCGGCCGGAGCGCGGGTAGTCCACGAGACGCCGTACGCGGCGGTGCACCCTCTTCCCACGAGCATGAATCCCCATGCCGTGGGAGAGGGCGCCGCGCGTGGCCGGGTTGGCCCGGAACCTGTTTGCGGTACGTAACAGACGCCGGGCCAGGGGTGGAGCGCTCCGGTCAGCGGATCTTCGTCAGCTCGCCCTCGTCCTTGAGGACGGCGATTCCGCGGGACCAGATGCTGTCGACCCGCTGCCGCTCCTGGGCGTTGGGCCGCGCGTTGGTGCAGGACGGGCCGGGGCCGCCGCCCGACATCAGCTCGCTGCACGGGCCCGAGTAGTGGTCGGGCAGCCCGAGCACGTGACCCGTCTCGTGGGCCGTCACGCGCAGGGAGTTGTACTGCTGGTTCTGCCGGTAGTCCAGGAAGATGTAGCCGTGCCCGCGTCCGTCGGTGTACGCGTACGAGCCGCGCGAGTCATTGCCCTCGCGGTACTCGAAGTCGGTGCCGCTGCTCGCCTCCTGGAGCTTGACGTTGCTCACCGAGGAGTTCCAGATCTGCGTGCTCTGCGCTATCTGGCTGCGGAAGCTGGGCGCCCGGCTCGTGCTGTAGGTGACGGTGACGGCCTGGATGCCGGGCTTCGCCGCCTGCTTCTTCAGCGCCGACTTCATGACGGCTTCGAAGAACTGCCGGTTGGCGGCCTGGCTCTCGCCGGTGTACGAGGACGTGGAGTACGCCGAGGTGCTGTACGCCGCCTTGGCCTTCTCGGCGGCGGGGGCCGGGGCGGGGGCCGCGAACGCCGTGGGGGCGGTCAGGGCGGCGACGAGCGCGGCGGCGCCGAGGGCGGCGACGGCTCCGGTACGGGTGTTGTTCATGGGGGTGTCCCTTCCGGGATGGAGGCCTGCGGGTGCGGCCTCCGGTCGGGACGAGTATCGGGAGTACGGGTGCGCTTGGACCCGATGCCATTAGGTGATAGCTCAACGACATCAACCGGGTTGCGTCGTACGGGAGTTGAGGCAGGCCGGGGCCGAATGCCCCGCGCGGTGGCGGCGAGGAGACCGCCGCCGCACGGCAGACGGCTGCGGGAGAGCCGGCCGGCGAGGCACCGCCGCGTGCAGCGTGCGGCGCTGAAGTCGGGGCAGAGACAAACGTGAAGGAATCGTGGTGCACGCCGAACATGCCGTGGCATTCTGGCGCCGGCCCCTAGCCCCCGGAGGCGATGTGACGTCATCAGACGTGGATCCGAGACGACGAACGGACGGACCGGAGAGACCGGACGAGCCGGAGGAGAGGGCGGATCAGGACGCCAAGGCCAAGCAGGACGCCAAGGCCAAGCGGGACGCCAACGCCAAGCAGGGCGAAAAGGTCGTCGAGTTGCAGCGCAAGGTCATCCAGCTGGAGAAGGCGGTGGAATCCCATGCCACCGTCGACCAGGCGATCGGCATCGTCGTGGCGATGGGGAAGCTGACCCCCGACCAGGGCTGGACCGTGCTCCGGGAGACCTCCCAGCACACCAACAAGAAGCTGAGCCGGATCGCGGACATGGTCGTCGCGTGGGGGTGCGCCGGCGAACTGCCGGAGGACGTGCGGCTGGCCCTGGACGCCAGCCTCGCCCGCGCCCGGGCGACGTCCGAGTGCGCGGGGCCGACGGTGTAGGGAAGGCAGCTCTCCACGCTGCGTTTCCAACGAGGAGAGCCTGTCGCGGGAGGCTCCCGGGCGCCACCTGCGATTGCGGCCCCGGGTACCCGGGGCCGCACCTTCGAACCATCCGCCCCAGGGGAAGTCCGGCAGATCCGGCGGATCCGGGAAGTGCGGCGGCGGGTCCCCGCCAGGCCGTGGTCTCGGCCAGGGTGTGGGCGACGATCGCGTTGGCGTGGCCGTGACCGAGGCCGTGCTCGCTCTTGAGCCAGGCGACCAGCTCCATGTGCCGGGCGTTTGCATGTCTGGACGTCTGTCCATGGAGACCCCGGAGAGGAGCTCGACTCATCGCCGGGACGGGCACATCAGGTGTGCCATGCGTCACGTTCCCCGTCCTGTGCGGGGAGGGGCTCCCGTCGTACGGCATGCGGCTCGCGTGGTTCCACGATCATGCGGATGTCGTCGGCGGCCCAGAGCACGAACCGTTCGACCGGCGTCACCTCGTGCCCCGGCGCGGGCCGGAACCGGAAGCGCTTGAGCAGCACGGCGAGGACCAGTTCGGCCTCCACCATCGCCAGCCCGGAGCCCTCGCAGCCGCGCGGCCCGAGCCCGAAGGGCACGTACGCGAACCTCGGCCGCCCGGCCGCCTCCGCCGGGGTGAACCGCTCGGGACGGAACGTCCGGGGCTCCGGCCAGTACGCGGGATTCATGTGGAGGGCCCAGAACGGATAGAAGATCGTCGTGCCCGCGGGGACCTCGTACCCGCCGAGGACGAGGTGCTCGGTCGTCTCCCGGGCGCCGTAGGGGCCGGGCGGGTAGAGCCGCATCGACTCCTTGAGGACCAGCTCCAGATACGTCAGGCGCCGCAGGCCGGCGAAGTCGGGCGCCACGCGGTCGCCGACCACCCGGTCGAGTTCGACGGCGACGCGGTCGGCCGCCGCCGGGTTGAGGCCCAGCAGATGCAGCGTCCAGGAGACGGCGACCCCGGTGGTGTGGTGGGCGGCCAGCAACGTCACCATGACGGTGTCACGGATCCGCTCGGGCCGCTCCCCGGCCTCGACGAGCGCGCCGATGAGATCACTGCGGTCCGTGCGGCCGCCGGCCCGATGCGCGGCGATCACGTCGTCGACGACGCCACGCAGATAGGCGAGCGCCTCCGCGGCCGACGCCCCGTCCCGCGGCGCGCCCCGGTCCCGCCCCAGATACTCGCTCAACACGACCTCGAACGCGGCGGTGACCCGCTCGGGGTCCGCGAGCCCGGCGGCGCCCCCGAGCGCGTACTCGCAGATCATCCGCAGCGACAGCGAGGTGAGGTCCTTCTGCAGCGCGACGGGCCCGTGCCCGGCCTGCTCCGCCCAGCGGTCCGCGAGCTCCGTGGCCAACGCGGTGAAGCGCGCGTAGTGCCGCTCGTGGGACGGCCGCCCGGCGAACACCGAGAGCAGCAGCCGCCGCCAGGGGCCGTGTTCGGCGGCGTTCAGCACCTGTAAGTTCTCGGCCTCGCACAGCGGCGCCAGGAACTCGAAGAGCCGCTCGGGACGCTTGTCGACGTGCGCGGTGGCCTCCAGGAGCACGGGGTCGGCGACGGACACGGCCGTCCCCGCGCCGGGCAGCTGGAACCGTACGACGGGCCCGTACTCGGCGTGCAACCGCAACTGGTACAGGTGCAGGCCCCCCGCCGCGGCGACGGCCCCCACACCTCCGTCGTCCCGCTCCTCGGGCCCAGGAATCCGCATGCCACCCCTCCTCACCGCGCGCGGCCCGGCCGGCCGCTCCGCGGAGGCACCACCTTGCCAGGCGGACGCCGTACGGGCCACAGCCGGCCGCGGCCCCTAACGGGCAGCTCCCGCAGGGTTTTCGGCATCGGCATCGGCATCGGCATCGGCTTCGGCATCCGGTTCGGCTTCCGCATCCGGTTCGGCTTCCGCTTCGCCGGCCGCTTCTGCTTCCAGCCGGTCCGGCCCGGTCGCGTGGGCCAGGGGAGGCGCGATCGCCTGCGCGTCCACCCCTTCGCCGACCCACAGCCCGATGAACAGCGCCGCGGTGGCCTCCAGCAGCCCCGCCCGGTCGAGACCGCCACCGGCCACGGGCGCGCAGCCGAGGTCCCGCACCAACTCCCGTACGCGCTCAAGGGCCGTCTCGTCGTCCCCGCACACCGGCACGGCCAGCGGACGCCCCCCGAACACGGGCGGCCGCATGCGCCAGACACCCTCATGGCAGAGGTTGAAGGCCTTGACGACGCGGGAGCCGGGCGCCGCCGCGGCCAGTCGCTGCGCCGCCGAGGGGCCGCCCTCCGTCAGCAGCCGGAAGCCCGGCCCGACGGGGTTGGCACAGTCGAGCAGCACCGTGCCGTCCAAGACCCCGCGCAGCTCCCGCACCACGTCCGCCCCGACCCCGAAAGGCAACGCGACCAGCACCACGTCCTGCCCGAACTCGGCCGCGCCGCGCAGGCTGCCGCCCTCCGCGCCGCCTCCGACACGCGCCGCGAGCCGCTCCGCCTTCCGCGTGTCGCGCCCTCCGACGACGACCTGATGCCCGGCCCGCACCCAGTGGGCGCCGAGTGCCTCGGCCATGTTGCCCGTCCCCAATACACCGATTCGCATCGCGCGTTCCTCCCGTTCGTTTCCCCTGACGCTAGAAGGCGGCTCAGGCACCATGTGGTACGTGACGACGCCCACGGACACCACCGGCACCTTCCTCGCCGACTGCCGCGCCCGCCTGGCCTTCGACCTGCTCTCCCACACCTGGAACGCGGTGGTCGTCTGGTCGCTGCGCCACGGCCCCCTGCGCCCGGTAGAACTACGGGAACGCATCGGAGGCATCAGCTCCAAGGTCCTCACGGAAACCCTGCGCCGCCTCCAGTTCAACGGCCTGGTGGCCCGCCACGCCCACCCCGGATCCCCGCCGCGGGTCGAGTACGAACTCACGGAACTGGGACGGACTCTGCTGGCGCCGATCGACGCGGTGGGCGCGTGGGGCTTCGAGCACGGCGATGAGGTGTTGGAGGCGCAGGAGGCGCAGGAGGCCTCGGAAGCCCAGGAGGCGCAGGCGCGGGAGGCGGCGGGTGGCACCCCCGGCCGGTGAGGTGCCGGGCGGACTACGGTGTGCCGATGCAGCACTCCCCACCGCAACGGATACCGGCGAACGCACTCCGGCCGCCCGGCCGCCACTGGTACGCCACGGCGGCCACGATCGCCGCCGTGCTGACCGTGCTGGGCGTGGCCCTCGGCGCCTACCGGTTCAGCGAGGCGATCGACGCGGTGGACACCGGCCGGCAGTTCGCCGACGGCGACACCGTCACCGTACGGCTCGCCCCGGAGGACGAGAAGGCGCTCTGGATCAAGGAACGGGGCCCGTCAGCCGACCAAACGTGCGACATCTCCGGCCCGGGCGACCCCGCCCTCACCGCCCCGGGAATCGACGTGTACCTCACGCGCGACGCGGCCTGGAACCCGCTGCACACCATCCACGTGCCGCAGGCGGGCGACTACAGGATCACCTGCACCTCCCGAGGACCGTCCCGATACGCCATCGGGAACCCCGGAGGACTCGTCGCCCTGGGAGGCTGGCTGCTCCTGTCCATCCTGCTCCCGACCCTCGGCATCATCACCGGCACCGCCATGGCCCTGACCACGGCCATCCGCCGCAGAAGCCACCACAAGCGACTGCTCACCGAAGGCCTGGGTTCCGGGGTCGGCAACGCCACGAGTCCCGGTCCGGGCCCTGGTAGCGGCAGCGCATCCGGCGCTGCACGCCGTCAGGAAGCCGTGCCGCACGGAAGCGGAGGCGCGTCCCGCCGCTGAGGCGGGGGACGAGTTCTTCTGCGCCGGTGTGGACCGACGGCCTGGCCGCACGCGGTGCCGGTCACCTCGCGTTGTCCGCTCCGCTGGGCACGGGTGGCGGCAGTGCAACAGAGCCTGGGGGTTGGCGGGTCACAGAGGAACGATGGTGTTTGCCCCGGGTATCGAGGTTGGCGGCACGAGGAGATCGAGCCGCCGATGAATGAGTGCACGCTGCACCAGCGGCTCGGCGACGATGGCGTCTCCTTTGATGACGGGCAATACGACAACTTCGAGATCACCTTCAGAAAGGTCAACCGGGGTCACGACGCCTACGACGCAGACCACTACCGGTACTACGAGAGCGTCCCCAGCCACGTCTAGGCCGCCGGAGCACATCAGGGCTCTGCGGGTTCTGGCGCGCTCTTCGTACGGCCACGTCCACGCTTCGTCCGACGCGTCGGAGTCGAGCGCCGGTGAGATGGCGCGCAGAGCGAAGGTTACCCAGCGGTCTGCCTGTCGCAGAGCGTGAGTTGATCCCCCGTGCCGCTGGTCAGGTGGGCGAGGGCCCGTTCGTGCTCGGCCTCGTCCGTCAGCCAGTGAAGGCCCGGCTGTCTGGCACCCGCGCCGGTCGCCAGGTCGAGCCTCGGAACGTCTACCGCTCCTCCACCCGCGTCGCCGAGTCGGCCGGTCTCCGCGTCATCCGGCCGCATGACGCTCGCCATGGCACGGCCACGCTCCCTCATGGCGGCAGGAGGCGCGCCCCGCGTCGTGATGGAGATCCTCGGACACAGTCAGATCAGCAGCGCCACGGCGTGTTCACGTACGTCGTGCAGGACACGCAGCGCGAGGCCATCAGCCACGTGGATCGACTGCTCAAGCGGCGGCCGGTTGTGAGTGACCGTTCTCGTGCACGTGAGAAGTAGATGCCAAAGGCCCCGGACCAAGATCGGTCCGGGGCCTTCACGCTGGTGCCCCCGGCAGGATTCGAACCTGCGACACCCGCTTTAGGAGTTTTCCCCGGGCGGGGCTGTGACCTGCGGAAACATCGGCCTTCAGCTACCTGGCCTGGTGAAACACCCTCCATAGTTCTCGCACGTTCGCGGGGTTTCCCGCCCTCGCGTGTGCCGAATGTGTTCCGCAGGTACGCCTTTCGGGCAAGGCGTCAGTCGCACAGGCAGCGGGATGGAAGCGGTGCCTGCTCAGGCGGAAAGACGGGTCATACTCAGGTCTGATCCCGGGGTTCAGCTCCTGGTCCGACGCCACGCGGGGGCGGCGAAGGCATCGTCGTCGGTATGACGAACCCGGAGACATCCATGGCCATCCCGGTCACGACGATCGGCGTCCGACTGCGTGGCGCGTTTCCTGTGGAGCGGTTGGAGGCCACCGGCTTTCCGGGACGTTGGGTGGGCGGGTGTGCCATGGTGCTCGGCCCACTCCTGATGCTGACCGGCGCGTTGTTGCGGGCCCGCTTCCACTTCTTCTACCCCGATCAACTCGCCGCGTACGAGCGGCACCCCACCCTGATGGCCACCGCATACGGCCTCTTTGCCGCAGGCATCCTGCTGCTCTGGCCCGCCGTGGCCGTGGTGGCCGCACGGATCGGGGCCCGCAGTGCCGGTTGGGGACTGTGGGGCGGGGTGCTGGTCATGTTCGGACTGTTCACCCGCGCCTTCCACGCCGGGGTGGACCATCTGGCCTTTCAGCTCGTGCGTTCCGAGGGAGCTGGGCCCGCCACCGAAGCGGTCTCCGCCGGCTACGGCGCCTTCCACGTCTTCGCCACGCTGAACCTCGCCATCCTCGCCGGGTGGATCGTCCTTGCCCTCGGCGCCTGGCGCACCGGGGTGCTCGGCCCGGTCCGCGCTACCGCACTCGGCCTCACGGCGGCGCTGCCCCTCGGCGTACTCAAGGGGACCACCCCCCTGTCGCTGGTGGCCCTGGCCGGCCTGTGCGCCGCACTGGTGCCGCTCGGCCTGGTGCTACTGCGTGAAGCACCCCGTCCCAGCCGGGCGGCGGTGCTGCGCTGGGTGCCGCTGACCCTGGTCACGCTCGTACTGATGGTGTTGCTCGGACAGGCCGGTTGAGTGCACACGTCCAAGTACGGTCGGACCGTGAAGTCCAAGCGGCAGCGCCATCTCTACGCCCTCGACCTCTGCGCGGCCCTGGCCCTGACCGCCGTATACATCGGCTTCGCCCGGCTGACCGCCGACGACGGCCAGCCCGTCTACACAGGACCGTTCTGGCTCGGCTGTCTGATCGCCGCGGCTGTCGGCCTGCCGATCGCCGTACGCCGCCGTTGGCCGGTCGCAGTCCTGGTGACCGTGCTGGCCGCACTGACCACGGCGTCGCTGCTCGACATCCCCCGCGAGCCGTACGCCACCGCCGGGCTCGCCGCCTACCTCGTCGGACTGGCCGAACCCACCCGCCGGTCCGTGCCCGCACTCGCGATGACGCTGACGGTGGCGGGCGGTGCCGTGTATCTCGGTGAGGCGGTGGTCACTCCCGCCGAAGACGGGCGGGGTGCCGTTGGAGTGGCCGGTCTCGTGCTCCTGGTGATCGGCGGGGCCTGGGGCGCGGGGTTCACCGTGCGCAGCCGCCGGGCCGGGGCCGTCCGGGAACATCGACGCCGGTCGGAGCAGGCACTGGCCGAGGAACGCCTGCGGATCGCCCGGGAGTTGCACGACATCGTCTCGCACAACCTCAGCCTGATCGCTGTCAAGGCGGGTGTCGCCGGGCACGTGGCGGAGGCCGACCCGCAGGAGGCGCGGGCCGCCCTCAAGGTCATCGAGGAGACAAGCCGTTCCGCGCTGGCCGAGATGCGGCGCACGCTCGGCGTACTGCGCACCGAGGGCGCACCCCTGGGGCCTGCACCGGGCCTCGACCGCCTCGACTCGCTCGCGGCCGAGGCGAACCGGGCAGGGGTGGACGTCGACCTGACGGTGCGCGTCGCGGAGGCTCTGGCCGAGGGAACACAACTGACCGTCTACCGGATCGTCCAGGAGTCCCTCACCAACGCGGTCCGGCACGCCGCCCCGACCCGCTGCCAGGTCACCGTCGAGGCGGATGAACGAGAGATCCGCATCCACATCGCGGACGAGGGACCACCGTCCGCATCCGTGCATCCCCTCCACGAACTGCCGGGCGGGCACGGACTCTTGGGAATACGTGAACGGGTGATGATGTACGGCGGCAGCTTCGAGGCGGGCCCCCGGCCGGAGGGCGGCTTCGCGGTGTCCGTCTGCCTGCCCACCGAAGGGAACCAGCAACCATGACCGACGTGCCCCCGGTCCGGGTACTGATCGCCGACGACCAGGCGATGGTGCGCGGCAGCTTCCGGGTCCTCGTCGACCACACGCCCGGCATGACAGCCGTGGGCGAGGCCGCGAACGGAGCGGAGGCTGTCGAACTCGCCCGCCGCGAACGGCCGGATGTCGTGCTCATGGACATCCGCATGCCGGACCTCGACGGCATCGAGGCGACCCGGCTGATCTGCTCGGACCCGGCGCTGTCCGGCGTCCGGGTCCTCATCCTCACCACCTTCGACCTGGACGAGTACGTCTACGGCGCCCTGCGCGCCGGCGCCGCGGGCTTTCTGCTCAAGGACACTCCGCCCTCCGAGGTCCTCACCGCTGTCGGCGTCGTAGCCGCGGGCGAGGCACTGCTCGCTCCATCGGTGACCCGCCGCCTGATCGCGGAGTTCGCCCGCCGCCCGGAGCCTGCGCGCCCACCCAGCCGCTCACTGGACGGAGTTACCGACCGGGAGTTGGAGGTGCTCGGCCTGATCGCGCGGGGATTGTCCAACACGGAGATCGCAGAGCACCTCCATCTAAGCCTGGCCACGGTCAAGACCCATATCGGACGCTTGCTCACCAAGCTGCGTGCGCGCGACCGTGCCCAGCTCGTGATCGTCGCCTACGAGACCGGGCTCGTGGGCGACCGCCGACGTGGAGTATGACGTTGGGACGGCCCTCATCAGAGGCCCGAGGTGCACACCTCATGGGTGCTGCCAGGTCAAAAGGCCCTGCCGCCCACTCAGACGACAGGGCCTCTGACCTGGTGCTTTGCTGTGCCCCCGGCAGGATTCGAACCTGCGACACCCGCTTTAGGAGAGCGGTGCTCTATCCCCTGAGCTACGAAGGCCGGGCATGGTGGCGCGGCTCGGGTGGAGTGCGTCACCGCCGTCAGTGTAGCGGGTGGTCATTTCGGGGCCGGGGGGTTGGGCCGAGCGGTGGGGGGTTACTCGATGACCAGTTCCACGGGGATGTTGCCGCGCGTGGCCTTGGAGTAGGGGCAGTAGGCGTGGGTCTTCTTCAGGAGGTCCTCGCCGGCGGGGCCCTGGAGGTGGTCGGGGAGTTCGGCGCGCATGATCACGGAGAGGCCGAAGCCGCCGTCCGTGTCCTTGCCGATGCTGACCTCCGCGGTCACCGAGACGTCCGAGACGTCGATCTTCTCCTGGCGCGCGATGCTGCCCATGGCGCTGGCGAAGCACGCGGCGTACCCCGCGGCGAACAGCTGCTCGGGGTTGGTGCCCTTGCCGTTGCCGCCGAGGGCGGTGGGGAAGCCGAGCGGGAGGTCGATCTGGCCGTCGGAGCTGACGGCGCGGCCCTCGCGGCCGTTGGCGGTGGCTACAGCGGTGTACAGCGCGTCCATGGTGCGGTTCCTCTTTCTCGGCGGGTGCGTAAGTGGCTTCGTGATGTCAGTGTCAGTAGAGCACGCTATTTAGTTGTGTGCAACTTAATTGTGTGCTGTGTTGTTGTACGCTGTACGCATGGAGAACGCATCCGCCGTGGCCACGGACGAAGTCGACGCCCAGGACTTCCTCCGGCTCGATGACCAGGTCTGCTTCTCGTTGCACGCCGCCGCCCGCGCCTTCAACGGCGTCTACCGCGTCGCCCTGAAGGACCTCGGGCTCACCTACCCCCAATACCTCGTGATGCTCGTGCTCTGGGAGGACGGCGAGCTGCCCGTCAAGAAGATCGGCGAGCGGCTTCGGCTGGACTCCGGCACGTTGTCGCCGCTGCTCAAGCGGCTGGAGGCGGCCGGGCACGTCGAGCGGCGGCGCAGTGCGGCGGACGAGCGGTCCGTCTCCGTCCGGGCGACCGCGCAGGGCGCCGACCTGCGCCAGAAGGCGCTCGCCGTGCCGCGCGCCATCGCCGAGTCCACCGGGCTCTCGCTCGACGAGGTGCGTGACCTGCGCGCCCGGCTCGACAAGCTCACCGCCGCCCTCGACGGAGAAGGCCGAGAGGCGTCAGCCGACTGCGTCCGGTGAGGGTGGCAGTGGCGCGACACCTTTAGTGCGTGTGTACGGTTCTGGGCGTTCCCGTTTCGGGCGTGGCGCATGCCCGCGGTCCGGTGACTCCGGCTTCTGATGGCGTCGCCTCGGCATCGGCCGGCGTCACGCGCTTTCCCTCCCGTGCCGCCCACCCATGTGCTACCTTGCGGAGAGCACGTTCGTACGTCCCATCGGGGCGCCCGTGCCGCGTTTTCTCTCTCCCGGTTCCGGGATCTCCCGCACGACAGACCACTCCGGTTCCCGGTTTCGATATTCCGGTTCTCCGGTTTTCCGGTCTGCTTCGGCCTTTGCACTGCTCATCACGGAGCAGTTCTCCCCACCCGTCGTACGGGCGTGTTCACTCCGCCCCTGTCGGGCCCGTCTCCCGCGACGCGCATGTCCGCGAAAGGACCCCTGCCCATGAGCATCACCACCACCTCACCGAGTACCACCCCGGGCACCCGTGCCGGCTCAACTCCCCTCACCTGCCAGGGCGTTCTCGACATCGCCCGCGACGGGCGCGGATTCCTCCGCGGCGCGGGATGCCTGCCCGCCTCCGACGACGTCCAGGTGCCCGCTCCGCTCATCCGCCAACACGGCCTGCGCGGCGGTGACTTCGTCGAGGGGGAGTGCGCGGGACGGGCCCGTACGCTCACCGGCGCGCACCGCGTCAACGGACGTGTTCCCGAAGCCCTGCGCGGGCGGCGCCGGTTCGGGGAGCTGACGCCGCTGCACCCCCGCGAACGGCTCAGCCTGGAGACCGAGGGCGGCGCCCTCGCCGGGCGGCTCATCGACCTCGTCGCGCCGGTCGGCAAGGGGCAGCGCGGCCTGATCGTCGCGCCGCCGAAGACCGGCAAGACCGTACTGCTGCAACAGATCGCCGCGGCCGTCGCCCGCAACCACCCCGAGTGCCATCTCATGGTCGTCCTCCTCGACGAACGTCCCGAGGAAGTCACCGACATGCGGCGCTCGGTCCGCGGCGAGGTGCTCTCCTCGACCTTCGACCGGCCCGCCAAGCAGCACATCGCCCTCGCCGAACTCGCCGTGGAGCGCGCCAAGCGCATGGTCGAGGACGGCCGCGACGTCGTCATGCTCTTCGACTCGCTGACACGCCTGTGCCGCGCGTACAACAACGCGGCCGCCGGCGGCGGGAAGACCCTCAGCGGCGGCGTCGACGCGACCGCCATCCAGGGGCCGAAGAGGCTCTTCGGCGCCGCGCGCCTCGCCGAGGAGGGCGGCTCCCTGACGATGCTCGCGACCGTCCTCGCGGAGACCGGATCGCGCGCCGACGACTACTACTTCGAGGAGCTCAAGGGCACCGGCAACATGGAGCTGCGGCTCGACCCCACCCTCGCCGACCGGCGCCTCTTCCCGGCCGTCGACATCACGCCGTCCGGGACGCGGAGGGAGGAACTGCTGCTGGAGCGCGATGAGCTGGTCGCCGTACGAGGGCTGCGGCGCGCCCTTCAGGGCAGGGACGGCGCGAGTTCCCTGGAGACGCTGCTCGACCGGCTCAAGAAGACGCCGAGCAACGCCGCGTTCGTACGGCAGGTGCAGCAGACCGTGCCGGGGGCCGGCTCGGCGAACGGCGCCACCGCCGCGTCCACCGCCACCTCCAGGCCCGCGTCCGCCGCCACCTCCAGGCCCGCATCCGCCGCCACCTCCAGGCCCGCGTCCACCGCCACCTCCAGGCCCGCGTCCACCGCCCCGTCCAGGCCCGCGTCCACCGCCACACCCAAGGCCGCCTCTACGGTCGCGTGATGTGCACCCGGTAGTCGCCCCCGTCGTTCACTCCCGCCACCGTCACCCGCACCCCCGCCGCGCGGTCGGTGAAGGTCTCGCCGGGACCGTAGGGCGCGTCGGAGAGCTCGGCGTGGACGTTCGCCCTGCGCGTGCAACCCCCGCTGTCGGTGGTCGAGTCGGCGACCGTGATCGGGCCGTGGCCGGTGTCCACGTTCGCGTCCACGCGGTAGACGAGGACGCCCGGCTTGCAGACCGCCTCGTCGTTGCCGCCGCGGGTGCGGACCTCGACCGCGTACCCCGACTTCTCGTTCAGCGGGACGAAGGCGAGCTTCGTGCCGCCGGAGCGGGCCAGCGGGGTCAGCAGATGTTCGGTGGTGCCCGCCTTCGCCGCGCAGCCGACCTGGCCGTCGTCGAGCCAGCCGAGCTTCCACTTGTGCCAGGCGAGCAGGTCGTTGTTGGCGCCCCAGTCCTCGCTCATGATGTCCCAGTGGCCGACCGCGCCGCCGCCGTCGTGCGTGTAGAGGTCGGGCAGGCCGAAGACGTGGCCGTTCTCGTGGGGCAGGACGCGGTAGCCCGTCTCGTGGTAGCTGCCCGAACCGTCGTCCTGGCGGCTGTAGACGAAGGACGCGTTGGCGACGGGCACGCCGTCCGCGACCGGCGCCTCGTGGTTGCCCGCGAAGGTCACGGACAGGACCGTGTCGAGGGCCGAGGGCCCCGCGTTCGGGGTGACCAGGACGTTCACGAGGTCGTAGTCGCGGAAGTCCACGTCCGGGTCGGCGGCCGCCACGATGTCCTCGACGAGTTCTCGGTAGCCGGGGTCGAAGGGGGCGCCGCGCTCTATCCCGTACTCCGCGAAGGGCTTGGGCATGCGCAGCCAGTCGGGCACGGGGGATTCGGGGCGGTAGTCGAGGCGTCCGTAGGAACTGGTGCGGAACCACTTCGAGGTCTGCGGGAAGAACTCCGCGAGACGGTCCATCGCGCTGCCCTCGCCGGGCGCGTCGGAGAAGTCGACCATGAGGTTCAGGGCCCGGACGGTGCCGGTGGAGCGTGAGTAGCCGGGCTGCGTCGGTACGCCCTCCGACATCTGCACGCCCATCGCGCCGCTGATCATGCACGGGCCGAGCGTGGTGCCGCGGGCCATCGCGACCGATCCCGCCGCGGTGGGCGATTCCTCCATCAGGCGTCCGGTGCTCGCCGAGGTCGTGACCGTGAGGGCGAGTGCCGTGACCGACGCGAGGGCCACACCGCGGCGAGTGGCGGATATCCGTCGCCGCATCGGCTGCTGCATACGTGGGCCTTCCGCTCCGCGGCAGCCGCCGGTCCTGGCTGCACCCTGTCCGATCACCCTGTGTCGGGGCGTGCGGGGGCGCTCGCTGGGTGCGACCGATCGTGGGTTTTTCGCGTCAGGAGGCGTGATGCAGGTCACACCGGAAAGGGCTCGGGCGGGAAATATCCGGGGACTTCCTCCCCGTTTAGACCTGTGTCCACGCGAAACGGGGAACTACTCCCCGCATCGGGTGGGACCAGCCACGACAGAGCCCCGCGTCTCAGGGGCCGCAGCCGATCAGAGGAGGGACCGTGGACACCGACACCGACACCGCCGCCGCCCCGCAGCGCCGCGCCGCCCGCCCGCGGGCCGACGCCTTGCGCAACCGGGAGCGGATCGTCGCCGCCGCGCGCGAGATGTTCGTGGAGTACGGACCCGACGTACCCCTCGACGAGGTCGCGCGCCGCGCGGGCGTCGGCAACGCCACGGTCTACCGCCACTTCGCCGACCGCGCCGAACTGGTGCGCCAGGTCGTCCTGTCGGTGACCGACTGCGTCACCGTCCACGCCGAACGGGGCATCGCCGCGGCCGACGCCGACCCGAGCGCGGCCTTCGACGCGCTGCGCGCCTTCGTGCACGCGGCGGCCGACGAACGCATCGGCGCCCTGTGCCCGATGCTGTCGGCCGGCTTCGACCCCGACCACCCCGATCTGCTCGACGGCCGCGAACGCCTGGAGCGGGCCATCGAGGGCCTCATGGGGCGGGCCCGCGCGGCCGGGCAGCTGCGCACCGACATCGACGTCGGGGACCTGATGATCGCCCTCTCCCAGCTCGGACGGCCGCTGCCCGGCACGGCCTGCCCGAACATGGACCGCTTCGTCCACCGCCACCTCCAGCTGTTCCTGGACGGCCTGATGACACCCGCCCGCTCGGAGCTGCCGGGGGAGGCGGCGACCCTGGAAGACCTCCGGCAGCGCTGAACCCCTTTCGCGTCGCGGGTGAACTCCCGCGCCGCGTCCATACGTTCGTACGGCATTGACCCTTTCGTACCGCTAGGTGGCCACATCCATGTCTGAAACAGATCCGAGGCGCTGGAAAGCCCTCGTCTTCATCGCGCTCGCGCAGCTGATGGTCGTCCTCGACGCGACCATCGTGAACATCGCGCTGCCCTCCGCCCAGGAGGACCTCGGCATATCCGACGGCAACCGCCAGTGGGTCATCACGGCCTACGCGCTCGCCTTCGGCGGCCTGCTGCTCTTCGGCGGCCGCATCGCCGACCTGTGGGGCCGCAAGCGCACCTTCGTGACCGGTCTCGTCGGCTTCGCCGCGGCCTCCGCGCTCGGCGGCGCCGCGACCGGCGAGGCCATGATGCTCGGCGCCCGCGCCCTCCAGGGCGTCTTCGGTGCCCTGCTCGCGCCCGCCGCCCTCTCGCTGCTCGCCGTGATGTTCACCGACGCCAAGGAGCGCGCCAAGGCCTTCGGCATCTACGGCGCGATCGCCGGCGGCGGCGGCGCCGTCGGCCTCATCCTCGGCGGCTTCCTCACCGAGTACCTGAACTGGCGCTGGACCTTCTTCGTGAACATCCCGTTCGCGGTGATCGCCGCCCTGGGCGCGTACTTCGTCATCCGTGAGCCGGCCGGCGGCCGCAACCGCTCGCCGCTCGACATCCCGGGCGTCGTCCTGTCCACCCTCGGCCTGGTCGCGCTCGTCTACGGCTTCACCCGCGCCGAGTCCGACGGCTGGTCGGACTCCGTGACCATCGGCATGTTCGTCGCGTCGGCCGTGCTGCTCGCCGCGTTCGTCCTCACCGAGGCCAAGGTCAAGTCGCCGCTGCTCCCGCTGCGCGTCCTGACCGAGCGCAACCGCGGTGGCGTCTACCTCTCGCTGGGCCTCGCCGTCATCTCGATGTTCGGCCTGTTCCTGTTCCTCACGTACTACCTCCAGATCGTCGAGAGCTACTCCCCGGTCAAGACCGGCTTCGCCTTCCTGCCGATGATCGCGGGCATGATCGTGGGCTCCACGCAGATCGGCGCCCGTCTGATGACGCGCGTCCCGCCGCGGCTGCTGATGGGTCCGGGCTTCCTGCTCGCCGCCGTCGGCATGCTGCTCCTGACGCAGCTGGAGGTCGGTTCCTCGTACACCGGGCTGATCATGCCGGCGCAGCTGATGCTGGGTCTGGGCATGGGCACGGCGTTCATGCCCGCCATGTCGCTCGCCACGCACGGTGTCGAGGCCCGTGACGCCGGTGTCGCCTCCGCGATGGTGAACACCTCGCAGCAGGTCGGCGGCGCCATCGGTACGGCCCTGCTCAACACCATCGCCGCGTCGGCGACCACGGCGTACCTCACGGACCACGCCGCCGGAGCCGCCGACCCGAAGCTCGTCCAGGCGCAGGCCATGGTCGAGGGCTACACCAGCGCCATCTGGTGGGCGGTCGGCATCCTGGTGGTCTCCGCGGTGATCGCGGCGACGTTCATCAACACCGGCCACCAGGGCGGCCCCGCGGCCTCCGGCGACCCGGTGGAAGGCGCCGGGGACGAGGTGAAGATCCCGGTGCTGGCCCACTGACCCCCCCCGGCGGGAACCTAGCGGAGCCAGGGGAGGTCCGCCCCGGCCTCCTCCGGCTGAAGTCCCTCGGCGACGATCGTCATGATCTCGCCGAGGGACTTCTGCTGTTCCGGGGTGAGCCGGTCGAAGAGGGCCTGGCGGACGGCCGTGACGTGGCCCGGGGCGGTCCTGCGGAGCACCTCGAAGCCCTCGTCGGTGAGGATCGCGAGCTGGCCGCGCTTGTCGGACGGGCAGTCCTCGCGGCGCACCCAGCCGCTCTTCTCCAGGCGCGCGACGGCGTGCGAGAGGCGGGAGCGGGTGATCTTCATGTACTTGGCCAGCTCGGTCATCCGCAGCCGCCGCCTCGGGGCGTCGGACAACTGGACCAATAGGCCGTAGTACATGTGCGGCATGCCCGCGTCGCGCTGCAACTGACGGTCGAGGAAGTCGTCGAGAAGGGCGGTCGCCTGGAGGTAGACCCGCCAAACGCGCTGCTCGTCGCCGTTCAGCCAGTGCGGCTCGCCGTCCGGGAGGGGAGTGGGTGCCATATCCATGTACTCCACTGTACGAGGCCCTTCCTTGAACTTTGAACAAACCACGCGTACGGTCGCACCATAGAGCTTGAGACTTCAAGTAGCTAGCAGGCTGACCGAGTGAACAGCCGCTGGAGGTGCGCGATGCCCCGTATGCCCGCCCTGTACCTGAGCCACGGCGCGCCGCCGCTCGCCGACGACCCGCTGTGGCCCGCCGAACTGGCCGCCTGGTCGGCCGAGCTGCCGCGCCCCCGCGCGATCCTCATGGTCTCCGCCCACTGGGAGGAGGCCCCACTGGCCCTCGGCGCCACCGGGACCCTGCCCCTCGTGTACGACTTCTGGGGCTTCCCCGAGCACTACTACCAGGTGACGTACGCCGCGCCGGGCGCCCCCGCACTCGCCGCATCCGTACGGAAGCTGCTGCGCGCGCCCGGCCTCCCGGTTCAGGACGTGCCGGACCGGGGGCTCGACCACGGCGCGTACGTCCCGCTGGTCGAGATGTACCCCGAGGCCGACATCCCCGTCCTCCAGATCTCCCTGCCGACCCTGGACCCGCGCCGCCTCATGGACATCGGCCGCAGGCTCGCGCCGCTGCGGGACGAGGGCGTGCTGGTCGTCGGCAGCGGCTTCTTCACGCACAACCTGGCGGCGCTGCGGCAGGGCGGCACCCCGTCCTGGTCGGCCGAGTTCGACGCCTGGGGGCGCGAGGCCCTGGACGCGGGCGACGTGGACGCGCTGCTCGACTTCGGGCACAAGTCCCCGGCCGCGCGGCTGGCCCACCCGCGTACCGAGCACTTCGCCCCGCTCTTCGTGACGCTCGGCGCCGCCGACGCCACGGGGGACCTCGGCGGGCAGCGCAGCGTCATCGACGGGTTCTGGATGGGGCTGGCGAAGAGGTCGGTGCAGTTCGGTTAGCGGGGGTCAGGGGGCGAGCGGCTCGCTCAGTTCGATCGCGCGCAGGGCCGCCGCCAGGGCCCGCTCGTCACCGACGTCCAGCGCCGTGTCCGCCAGCTTGATGACGTGCTCGTCGCCGTGCGCGAGGGCCCGCGCGAAGACCTCCTCCGCGGTGAACGTGCCGGGCGGGTCGTACGCCACCGGGGCGTCCGGCGCGTACATGGCGGTGACCGCCGCCGACGCCGTCCACGCCGCGTGCAGGCTCGGCACCCACAGGGCGCGGGGGAGCGCGGGCAGGGCGCGCAGCACGGCGTTGGGCGCCGTCGCCGCGTGCACCAGCATGGTCTCGTCGCCGTGGCCATGGGTGGCGTACCGGTGCGTGGCCGCCCGCACCAGCTCCGTCAGCCGGCGCCGCGCCTCCTCGGGGCCGTCCACCGAGGCGGCCCACACCGGCAGCTCCCGGACCCGGCCGAGGCGCGCGGGGAAGCCGCCGTCCGTCCGGTCCGCGAGGGGCGGTACGGCGTCCAGGGCGTCGGCCGCGCTCTCGGCGCCCGGCAGCGGGGAGAGGCCGGTGACCGGGTGGTGCCGGGCGGCCCAGTAGCCGAGGCCGTGCGCGAGTTCGGCGAGGCGGGGCGCGGGCGTGCCCCCCCCCCCCCCCGCCCCCCCCCCCTCCCGGGGGCGGCCCGCCGGCCCCCCCCCGGCCCCCCCGGGCGGCCCAACCCCCCACCTGCCCGGCCGCCGCCGCCGCCCCCCCCCGGCGAGGGCCCCCCCCCCCGGGGGGCGCCCCCGCCGCCCGGGGGGAGGCCGGACCCCACCCCCCCCCCG
>NZ_JAFEXF010000122.1 GCF_016905445.1 Streptomyces sp. G44 | reverse complement strand
GGGGGGGGGCGGGGAGGGGGAGAGGAGGGGGGGGGGGCGCTGCGGGCGCGGTGGGAGTGAGGGGGGGGGGGGGGGGGGGGGAGGCAGGGGGGGGGGGGGGGGGGGGGCGGCAGGTTCTAGTCCCGCCTCGCGGATCCGCCGGGCCCCACCGGCAGGTCCCCTACAGCTGCCACGCACTCGCGGCAACACCTGCCACGCACTACCGGAAGATCTGTCACGCACCCTCGGACAAGGAGGACCAGGCCATGACGAAGCAGACCGTCCTCGGTCGTGTCACCCGGCTCGCCAAGGCGAACATCAACGCGCTCCTCGACCAGGCCGAGGACCCGCAGAAGATGCTCGACCAGCTGATCCGCGACTACACGAACAACATCGCGGAGGCCGAGGAGGCGGTGGCGACCACCATCGGCGACCTGCGGCTGCTGGAGCAGGACCACAAGGAGGACCAGGACGCGGCCGTCGAGTGGGGCGGCAAGGCGCTGGCGGCGAGCCGCAAGGCGGACGAGCTGCGCGCGGCCGGGAGCGCGGGAGAGGCGGACAGGTTCGACCGCCTCGCCAAGGTGGCCCTGGGGCGCCAGTTGCAGTGCGAGAAGGAGGCGGAGGCGGCGGAACCGGCCATCGCCTCGCAGACCGAGGTCGTGGACCGGCTCAGGTCGGGGCTCGACCGGATGAAGACGAAACTGGGCGACCTGCGCTCGCGGCGCGACCAGCTGGTGGCGCGCGCCAGGACGGCGCAGGCGCAGAACCGGATGACGGACGCCGCCGCCGCCGTCGACGTGCTGGACCCGGGCAGCGAGCTGAGCCGCTTCGAGGAGAAGGTGCGGCGCGAGGAGGCGCGGGCGCTCGGCAAGCAGGAGCTCGCCGCGTCCTCGCTGGACGCGCAGTTCGAGGAGCTGGACGCCCTGGGCGACGCGGCGGAGGTGGAGGCCCGCCTCGCCGCCCTCAAGGCGGCCTCCTGAGACCGGCGCGTCGGGCCGCCGGCTGACGCAGGCCGGGCGGAAGCCGGACACGGACCGACGCGAGCCGCCGCAGGCCGCACAAGGCTGACGCGGGTCAGTCAGGCAGGGCCGACGCAGACCCGCACAGCGCCGACGTAGGCCCTCCTGGGGCCGACGCGGGTCAGAACAGGCTGAGCAAGGCCTCCGCCGCGTCCATCGGTTCCGTCTCCCCGTCCGGCAGCGGGAGTTCGAACCAGACCGTCTTGCCCCGCGGGGTCCGGCGGGAGCCCCACGCGGCGCTGAGCAGGCCGACCAGCTGGAGTCCGCGCCCGCCCTCGTCGGTGTCGCGTGCCCGGCGGCGGCGCGGCTGGACGAGGCCGCCGTCCCAGACCTCGCAGACCAGGGTGCGGTCCAGCAGGAGCCGCAGCCGGATCTCGCCCTCGCCGTACCGCAGGGCGTTGGTGACGAGTTCGCTGACCAGCAGTTCCGCCGTGTCGCAGAGCGGTTCCAGGTCCCAGGCGCGCAGCTTGTCGCAGGCCAGTTCGCGGGCGCGGCCGACCGACTTGGGGTCGCGCGGCAGCGTCCAGTCGCCGACGTGCCCGGCCGGCAGCCCTTCGACGCGGGCCATGAGCAGGGCGATGTCGTCCTCGCCGTGGTGGGTGTCGAGGGTGTTCAGGACGTGGTCGCAGACGTCCTCCAGGGCCGGAGGAGCGTCGCCGAGCGCGCGTACGAACGCGCTCAGGCCCTCGTCCAGCGGGTGGTCGCGGGATTCGACGAGGCCGTCGGTGTAGAGCGCGAGGAGGGCGCCCTCGGGGAGTTCGACCTCCACGTCCTCGAAGGGTTCGCCGCCGACGCCGAGCGGCAGTCCCGGCGGCACGTCGAGCATGAGCGCGGGCCGGCCGGAGTCGCCGGGCTCGACGAGGGCGGGCGGCAGGTGTCCCGCGTTGGCGAAGGTGCAGCGGCGGGTGACGGCGTCGTAGACGGCGTAGACGCAGGTGGCGAGGTACACCTCGCTGAGGTCCGCGTCCGCCGACTTGCGGGCCGCGCGGGTGTTCTGCTGCGGCCCCGCGGGGTTGCCGAGGCCGCGGGCGATCTCGTCGAGGGCGGAGAGCACCTCGGCGGGCTCCAGGTCGAGCATGGCCAGCGTGCGCACGGCGGTGCGCAGCTCCCCCATGGCGACGGCGGCGCGCAGGCCGCGGCCCATGACGTCGCCGACGACGAGGGCGGTGCGGTGGCCGGGCAGCTCGATGACGTCGAACCAGTCGCCGCCGACCTCCGTGGCGGCGTTGCCCGGCAGGTAGCGGCAGGCGATGTCCAGGCCGGCCGCCTCGGGGTCGCCGGGCGGCAGCAGGGAGCGTTGCAGTATCAGCGCGCGTTCGTGCTCGCGGCGGTAGAGGCGGGCGTTGTCGATGCAGACGGCGGCGCGGGCGGCCAGTTCGACGGCGAGCGCCCGGTCGCGCTCGCCGAAGGGTTCGCTGCCCTTCGTACGGGAGAACTGGGCGAGGCCGACCACGGTGTCGTGGGCGACCATCGGCACGGCGAGCGTCGACTGGATGAGGCCGCCGGTGAGGCGGCTCGCGGAGCCGTGGTCCTCCGCGGTGGTCAGCCGGGGCCGGGCCGCGCGCAGGGCCTCGGCGCAGGGCGAGGTGAACGGGAAGCGGTGCACGGCGCCGACGTCGACGGGCGCGCCGCCCTCGGGGAACGGCACGTCGGCGACGGCGCTCGCGAACGCCACGCGGCGCAGCTCCGCGCTGCCGTCGGCGAGGCCGGGCGGGGTCTCGTCGCCGGCGAGCAGGCCTTGGTAGAGGTCGACGGAGGCGAGGTCGCAGAAGCCGGGGACGGCGACGTCCAGGAGTTCCCTGGCGGTGGTCTCCAGGTCGAGGGAGTTCCCTATGCGGGCGCCCGCCTCGTTCAGGAGGGCGAGGTTGCGGCGGGCGTGGGCGGCCTCGCGGGCGGCGGCGTGCCGCCGGGTGACATCGGTGCCGAGGCCCGCGACGCCGATGGGGCGGCCGGAGCCGCTGTGCACGCGGTAGAGGTTGATCGACCAGTGCCGGCGGTCGTTGCTGCCGGGGGCGGGGCCCACGATCTGCATGTCCGTCACCGCAACGCCGGTGTCCAGGACCCGCTTGAGGGCGGCGGCCATGCGGTCGGCCTCGTGGCGCGGCAGGTAGTCGTGGACGGTGCGGCCCCGGTGCTCCACGACGTCGCCGCCGAACACGTCGGCGAAGCGGCGGTTGGCGCGCTGCACCCTGAGGTCGGTGCCGAAGAGCAGGAAGCCGAACGGAGATTGGCCGAAAATGGCCTGCGAGGCGGCGAGGTCCGTCTCGATCTGCCGGAGCGCGCGCACGTCGACGACGATGCAGACCGCGGCCCGCTCGCCCTCCTCCGTGCGGGTCGGCATGACGTAGACCTCGGCGACGCCCTCCAGGCCGGATCCCCCGGCGCGCTCCCCCTCGGGCACCCGGAAGGGAACGACGCCCGTCCACTCCCGCCCGTCGAGGATCTCCGCCATCTTGCGGTAGCCGCCGGCGCGCAGCTCGGGGGGGACGAAGGCCTCGATGGGGTCCTTGCCCACGGCGTCCCGCGCGGCCACGCCGAACAGGCGCTCGGCGCGCACGCTCCACTGGTCGACGAGGCCGTCGGGGCCGATCGAGAACGAGGCGACCTTGATGTAGTCGTAGATCGAACCGGGCGGGCTGCTGTGCCACGTCTCCTCGACCGGTACGTCGCCGGAGGCCTCGGACGGTACGTCGCCGGGGGCCTCGCCCGGCACGCCGCCCGCCGCTGGGCCGACCGCCGGATCGCCCGACGGCCGCTCGGTCTGCGCGTCGCCCGACGGCCCGTCCTGCTCCGTCGCCTTCGCTGGTATCTCGCTCACGCGAACCGTCCCCTCCAGCTCACCGCGTCCGGCACCGGTCACCGCGTACGGCTGACCGCAGTATCCAGCACTACGGCGCAGCACCACACGGCGTTCACGATCACAGCACGGTCTCGACGCTTTTTGGCCCGTGCCGCTCTTGTGTCCGACGCCCTTCGCACACTGCAAGTCTTCTAACCCGGCAGCGCCAGCTCGAACCACACCGTCTTCCCCGTCCTGCCCGTTCGACCCTGTCGTGTGCCCCAGCGGCGTGAGGCGCGGGCCACCAGCTGGAGGCCGCGCCCGCCCTCGTCGTCGGGTGCGGCGGCGCGCGCCAGGGGCGGGTCGGGCAGCGGGTCGGACACCTCCACCAGGAGGCTGCCGAGCGGGTCGGCGGGGCGTACGAGGCGTACGCCGATGGGCCCGGTGGCGTGTCGCAGGGAGTTGGTGACCAGCTCGCTCACGAGCAGCGCGGTGATGTCACCGAGCGGGGCGAGGTCCCAGTCGCCGAGCTGCTCGCGGACGACATGGCGGGCGGTACGGACGGCGCCGGGGTCCGCGGGGAAGTCCCACTCGGCGCAGTCGCCTTCGATGTCGATCACGCCGATCACTTCCAGACCAGAAGCGGAACCTGTCCGGTTTCGGGCGGTTAATGCCCACATACCCGATATGCCGGTGGCTTTACCGCGTAATGGGGCGCACTGTGGCACGAACGGCGTAGGAGAGATCAGCGCGCGGCGCGCGCCACCCCGAGCGCCGCCGTCACGGCGGGCACGTCCGCGGTCAGCCACTCCACCGACCACACCTGGTCCGGGGCGAGCCAGCGCAGTTCGTCATGGTCCTGGAGGGGCTCGGGGACGCCCGAGCGGAGCCGGGCCGTCCAGACCCGCAGGACGTACCCCTTGGCGAGCGGCCACTCTCCGGGCACGCGCTCCACCACTTCCGCCTCGACGCCCAGTTCCTCGCGGAGCTCGCGCACCAGCGCGTCCTCGCACCGCTCACCGGGCTCGACCTTGCCGCCGGGCAGTTCCCAGCCGCCCGCCAGCTCGGGGGGCGCACTGCGGCGCGCGGCGAGCAGGCGTCCGTCGTCGTACAGGGCGGCGCCCACCACGATGCGTTCGTTCATGCGCCGGAGCCTAGGGCCCGCTCCGGGGCACGGGGTCACGCGGGGGGCCGGGCGGGTCCGGGGGGGAACGGCCTCGGTCAGCGTCCGCCGCCGTTCTGGTTCAGCTTCTCGATCCAGTAGAGCTGCTCGTGGCCGCGGTCGTCGAGGCTGTCCGCGATCTTCTGGGCCTCGGCCTTCGTCGCGAACCTGCCCACGCGATAGCGGTTGCCGTTGTCGTCCTGCCGGATGACGAGCCAGGGCAGCATGACCGTCTCATCGTTCATCGCGCCCCTCCGCTCGCCGCCCCCGGCGCACGCCACGCTCGATCACTAAGGAAACCGCACTCCGCATATGCCCGAGCCTACGCCCGACCTTTACTGTGCGGATACGCGTTTGCACAAAGAGATACGCGGCGCGTCGTGCCGGACGGAGGCAATCGGCCATCCGCACGGGGGCGGAGGGGGCGCACGCGCGCAGTGCGCCCCCGGCGCGGCCGCCGGGGACCGCCCGGGGGTCACCTCACTTCACGGGCAGGTGATACGCGACGCGGTAGCGGTCGGCGGGCACGACGACGTCGGCCGTCTCCACCGGGCGGCCCGAGGCGTAGTACGTCCGCTGGACGACGATGACGACATGGCCGGGGACGCCGCCGAGCGCCGTCAGCTCCTCCGCGAGGCCGGGCCGGGCGCCCACCTCCTCCGCGACGTTGTCCACGACGACGTCGATGGCGGCCATGCGCTCCACCACTCCGCAGCCGCCGAGCGGGCCCTCCTCGGGGAGCATCACCGGGGTGCGGCCCGTCAGGGCGAGGGGCTCCCAGGAGGTGGAGAGCATCATGGCCTCCCCCGCGTCCCGGAAGACGTACCTGGTGCACATCACGCGGTCGCCCGGACGGATCGCGAGCCGCTCGGCGATCTTGGCGCCCGCCTCGACCTGCTCGCTGCGCGACTCCCAGGTGCCGCGCGCGCCCTCGGCGGACTGCTCCTGGCGGAAGGGGGTCGAGCCGCCGTTCACCGCGCGGTAGCCGGTGCGGGCGATCTTGCGGGGGACGGGGCGCTCGCGCACATACGTACCGGAACCGGAGCGGCCCTCGACCAGGCCTTCGGCCATCAGGACCTTGCGCGCCTCCAGGGCGACGGTGTCCGAGACCCCGTACTCCTCGCGGATCCTGGCCTGCGAGGGGAGCCGGGTGTGCGGCGGCAGCGAACCGTCGACGATCTTCTTGCGCAGATCGCCCGCGACGCGCAGATACGCCGGCTGCTCACCGAAAGCCACTGGCCACTCCCATCAGGTTGACAGACAGCTACAGCCTGGCAACCGTCGGTTGTTGCCTGCAACCCAAGGCCAAGGAATCACTCGAAGTGATGATTTCTGCCCCGACAGGTCTTCACGCAGGGGCGTTCTCCGGATACAGGCACCGCGCCGCGCCCGTAGACGCACCTCGCCCCCGCGGCCGTCGACCGGGTCACCGACCCCGGTCCGCACCGCGAGGGCGAAATTCACACGCTCAGCGCCTCAGTACCTCAGTGCTGAGGCGTCTCAGCGCCTCAGAATTGCAGGCTCCAGGAGTCGATCTTTCCGGTGTCCTGCGCCGCGTTGTCACTGACCCGCAGCTTCCACGTGCCGTTGGCCGTCTCCGAGGAGGCGTTCACCGTGTACGTGGTGTTGATGTTGTCCGTGCTGCCGCCGGTGCCATAGGCCTTGAGGGTGTAGGCCGTGCCGTCCGGGGCGATCAGCTGGACCTGGAGGTCGCCGATGTACGTGTGCTGGATGGTCACCGGCACGCTCAGGGCGGCGGGCGCGTTGCCCGGGACCTCGGTCACGGTCACCGGGGACTCGGCCGTGGCGTTGTCCTGGATCGCGTAGTCCGTGTCGTTGGTGAACTTCTTGCCCGGCGGGTTCGTGGAGCCGCCCGTCACGTTCAGGAGGCGGTTGGGCGAGCCGGTGCCGGGGCTGGTGACGACGCCGGTCGAGGAGGCGCTGACCAGGGCCGAGGAGACCTGCGCCGGGGTCGCCGACGGGTTCTGGCCCACGTAGATGGCCGCGGCGCCCGCGACGTGCGGGGACGCCATCGACGTACCGGAGATGGAGTTGGTCGCCGAGTCGCTGGTGTTCCACGCCGAGGTGATCGAGGAGCCGGGCGCGAAGATGTCCAGGACGCTGCCGTAGTTGGAGTAGCTGGCGCGGGCGTCGGTGCTGGTCGTGGCACCGACGGTGATGGCCTCCGCCACGCGCGCGGGCGACTTCGTCGACGCGTCGGTCGACTCGTTGCCGGCCGCGACGGCGTACGTGATGCCGGAGGCGACGGAGTTGCGCACGGCCGTGTCGAGCGCGCTGTCGGCGCCGCCGCCGAGGGACATGTTGGCGACGGCGGGCTTGACGGCGTTCTTCGTCACCCAGTCGATGCCCGCGACGACCTGGGCGGTGGTGCCCGAGCCCTGGTTGTTCAGGACGCGGACGCCGACGATCTTGGCCTTCTTCGCGACGCCGTGCAGGGTCCCGGCGACCGTGCCCGCGACGTGCGTGCCGTGGCCGTGGCCGTCCTGCGCGGTGTTGTCGTTGTCGATGGCGTCGTAGCCGTAGGAGGCCCGGCCGCCGAAGTCGCTGTGGCTGATGCGGACGCCGGTGTCGATGACGTACGCGGTGACGCCCTCGCCGGCGGAGTCCGGATAGGTGTACTTCTGGTCCAGCGGAAGGGTCTTCTGGTCGATCCGGTCCAGGCCCCAGGAGGGCGGGTTGGTCTGGGTGGCGCTGGCAGTGAACGTCCGGTTCTGGACGATCGCGTCGACGGCCGGGTCGGCGGCGAACTTCTCCGCCTCGGCCTCGGTGAGCTCGACCGCGTAGCCGTTGAGGGCCTTGTCGTAGGTCCGCTCGATCTTGGCGCCGTACTCCTTGGCGAGGGCCCTGCCCTCGGCGGAGCGGGCCTTCGGACCGTTCTTGTCGAGGCTCACGATGTAGCTGTTCTTGATGGTGCCGGGGGCGCCGGCGTTCTCGATCCTGCCTTCCGCCTGCCGCGGGTCGGCGGTGGCCGGGAGGGCGGAGACGACGCCGAGGGCGAGGGCCGCGACCGCTGTCGCGCTGATCCCGGCCAGTCTTCGGCGGTTATGACGCATCACTGCCATCTGAGGGGTCCTCCTCAATAGGTGGTGCGCTGGTGGGGGATTGGTGCCTGTGGTGCCCACACACACGGAGGCGCCCCGTCCGGCAGGGGCATGACAACCTGATCCGACATGCCCGCCCGCGCCGCACGGGATCCGCCTCCGTCGGGACGAAAGATTGGCCGATCCATAGGAATCCCACAAGGGCCAGGACCGGACGGAACGCGACCGCCGCGGGCGCCTTGCGCCGCACGGAACCCAGAGGCCCCACAGGTCCCGTGACACCCCGTCAGCCCTGGCAGGCGTCCTCGACGACGACTCGCCGTACCGTACGCAGCGTCGTCCGGAGACGGTCCGGATCGGGGGAGCCCAGCGCGAGGCGGAGCGCCTGGGGTGTGTGCGTCGACGTGGTGAACGGCTCCGCCGTGGAGACCGCGATGTGCTGACGCCCGAGCGTGGCGGCCAGGCGGTCCGCGCGCGCGTCGTCGGGCAGCGGCAGCCACGTGAAGTAGGACGAGGGGTGGCCGATCATGGGGAGGCCCGCCAGCTCCTGCCCGGCGAGTGCCTGGCGGGCCCTGGCGTCGTCCCGCTTCCGCGCTTCCAGGTGGTCCACCGTGCCGTCGTCGAGCCAGCGGCAGGCCACCGCGGTGGTGAGGGCCGGGGTGTTCCACGTGGTCGCCCGGATCGCGCGTTCGAGCGACGGCACCCGGGACGGCGGCGCGACGACGAAGCCGACCCGCAGGCCGGTGGCGATGCTCTTGGAGAGGCCCGAGACGTGGACGGTGATGTCCGGCGCGGTCGCGGCCAGCGGCGGTGGCGGGTCCTCGGCCAGGTAGGCGTAGGAGGCGTCCTCGATGAGGAGCGGGCCGTGCCGGCGGGCGATCCCGATCAGGCGGGCGCGGTCGGCCTCCGGGATGACCCAGCCCAGCGGGTTGTGCAAGGTGGGCATGGTGTAGACCGCCCGCACCGGGCGGGTCGCGCACAGTGCCTCCAGGGCGTCGAGATCCGGCCCGTCGGCGGTCACGGGTACGGGCTCCAGGTCGAGCCGGAAGGCGTGCGCGAGGACCTTGAAACCCGGATAGGTGAGCGCGTCGACGGCGACGACGTCGCCCGCGTCGAGCAGGGCCATGACGGTGATGGCCAGGCCGTGCTGGGCACCGCTGGTGACGAGGATCCGGTCCGGGTCGGCGGTGATCCCCCGCCGCCTCAGGTGCCGTGCGACCGAGGCTCTGTCCTGGGGGCGGCCCCGATGCGGCTGGTAGCGCAGCAGCGAGTCGAGGTCGCCGGAGGCGGCGACCTCGCGCAGGGTCTGCCGCAGGAGATCGGCCTGGCCCGGCAGCGCGGGGTAGTTGAAGCTGAGGTCGACCGCGTCCGGGGCGACGGCCCGCTGGTCGATGCCGTGGCCGGTGGGCACCGTGATGTCGCGGACGAACGTGCCGCGGCCCTGTTCCCGGCTCACCAGGCCCATCGCCTCCAGCTCGGCGTACACCCGCGTCGCCGTCACGACGGCGATGCCCTCGCGGGCGGCCAGCCCGCGATGTGTCGGCAACCGCGCGCCCGCGGCGAGCCGCCCCGTCCGGATCTCCGAGGCGAGCGCGTCGACCAGTTGCTTGTACCGCGAGGCCGGTGCCATGCGCCGCATTGTATGCATGACAATTCTTTGACTGTCCCGCGCGCGGGTCCCTACGGTCGGGGCCCACTCTCCGGAAAGGACAGCCGCCGTGCACATCGCCATCCTCACCTTCGAGGGCTACAACGAACTCGACTCCCTGATCGCGCTGGGCGTGCTCAACCGCGTCAAGGGCGACGACTGGCGCGTCACCATCGCCACCCCCGGCGCCAAGGTGACGTCGATGAACGGCGTCGTCATCGAGCAGATGTCCACCCTCGCGGAAGCGTGCGCCGCCGACGCCGTCATCGTGGGCAGCGGCATCGCCACCCGCGAGGTCGTCGAGGACCCGGCCGTCATGGAGGTGCTGCGCGGCCTGGACCCCGCGCGTCAGCTCATCGCGGCGCAGTGCTCCGGCGCGCTCGTCCTGGCCGGGCTCGGCATGCTCGACGACATCCCCGCCTGCACGGACCTGACCACCAAGCCGTGGGTCGTCGCCGCCGGCGTCGAGGTGCTCGACCAGCCCTTCTACGCCCAGGGCGGCATCGCCACCGCCGGCGGCTGCCTGGCCTCGCCCTACCTCGCCGCCTGGATCATCGCGCGCCTCAAGGGCAGGGACGCCGCCGAGGACGCGCTGCGCTATGTCGCCCCGGTCGGCGAGAAGGAGGAGTACGTCGAGCGCGCCTGGCGCAACATCACGCCCTACCTCCCTGCTCCTGCTCCTGCTCCTGCCCCTGCCGCCGCACCGGCAGCCACAGAGGCACCGGCACTCGTCTGAACGACCGGCCGCGGCGCTAGCCTGCGCGCATGACCGCCGAGACCCGCGTGACCACCCCGGCCGCGCTGCCGGGCCGCTTCTGTCCCACCGACGGCACCCGCGTCCCCGCGCGCTCGCCGGAATGGGCCTGCCCGCTCTGCCGCGGCCCTCTCGACCTGGACTTCTCCCCCACTCCGGCGCCGCTCACGGCTCTCACCGGGCGGGTCAACTCCCTGTGGCGGTACGCCGAGTGCCTGCCGCTGCCCGCCCCCGCCGTCTCGCTCGGCGAGGGCCGCACGCCGCTCGTGGAGCTGACGGGGACGGTCGGCGCGAAGCTGGACTTCCTGATGCCGACGCTCTCCTTCAAGGACCGGGGCGCGGTCGTGCTCGCCGCCCTCGCGGGGCATCTCGGTCCGGACCGCGTCATCGCCGACAGCAGCGGCAACGCGGGCACGGCGGTCGCCGCGTACTGCGCGCGGGCCGGGCTGCCCTGCACGGTGTACGTCCCCGCCGGGACGTCGCCGAAGAAGCTGGAGCAGATCGGCGCGCACGGGGCGCGGCTCGAAGTCGTCGGCGGCGGGCGGGAGTCGGCGGCCCGCGCGGCGCGCGCCGCCGCCGACACGCCCGGCACGTTCTACGCCTCCCACGTCCACAACCCCTACTTCCTCCAGGGCACCAAGACCTACGTCCACGAGCTGTGGGAGGACCTGGGCGGCCGGCTGCCCGACGCCCTCGTCGTACCCGTCGGCAACGGCACCCTCCTGCTCGGCGCGGCCCTCGCCGTGCGTGAGCTGTACGCCGCGGGGCTCATCGCGAAGGCGCCCGCGCTGTACGCCGTGCAGGCCGCGGCGGTCGCCCCGCTCGCCGCGGCGTGGCGGGCCAGGGCCGACGACCTGCTGGGCGAGACCCCGGCGGCGGCGACCTCGGCGGAGGGCATCGCGATCCCCCGCCCACCGCGCGCCCGGCAGATCCTGTCCGCCGTACGGGAGTCCGGGGGCGGCTTCCTCACGGTGACGGACGAGCAGATCGCGGCGGCCCGACTCGACCTGGCGGCGCGCGGCCTGTACGTCGAGCCCACCGGGGTGGCCTGCTGGGCGGCCGTGCGGGACGGCGCCCTCGACGGCCGGACGGCGGTGGTGCCGCTGTGCGGGGCGGGGGCGAAGACGGGGGCGGCGGCCGGTTCGTAGCCCCGGCGCGGCTGCCGGGACCTGCCGCCGTTCCCGCGGTGCTCGGTGGTCCGGCACTTCTCACGGCGGCTCGCCCCGCGTGCCTAGCCGGCGGCCAGGGCCCCCACCAGAACGGCGTGCCCCACTTCGTCCAGCATCGGCAGGTCCGACACGTCGTCCCCGTAGCCGTAGCAGTCCGCCGGGTCGATGTGCGCGTAGCGGGCGAGCAACTCCCGCACCAGGCGCCGCTTCTCGTCACCGATGACCGGGGCGCCGAGGAGCGCGCCCGTGTAGACCCGGCCGCACCGCTCCGGGCGCGCGCACAGCACGTGCTCGGCGCCCACCGCCTCGGCGAGGGGTTCCAGGAGCGGGCGGAAGGAGCCGGAGACCAGGGCGATGCCGGCACCCTCGGCCCGGTGGGCGCGCAGGTCCTCGGCGACGCGGCGCACGTAGAACCCCTCGGCGGCGCTGCGTTCGGTGAACCAGCGGCGCGCCCACTCCTCGACCGCCGCCACCGGCTCGCCCCGCCACACCCGGTAGTACGCGCGGTTGGCCTCCTCCCTCGGCAGACCGGCCGCCGTCCTCGCGCACAAGTCCTCCCGGACGGCGGCCGCGCGGCGCGCTCCCTCGGCGCCGTACCGGCCCGCCGAGTAGTAGCCGAGGAAGTCGAGGAGGCTCTTGCAGGTGATCAGCGTCTCGTCGACGTCGGTGAAGACCAGGCGCGGGCCGCGGGGGCCGCGGGGCCCGCGCGGGGTTTCAGATGATCTCGGCATGGGGTGCCTCCAGGGCGGCCAAGGGGCTGACGGGGACGGGGAGTTCGGAGACGTCGGGAACGCCGGCGAGTTCGGACAGATCGGGGGCGGCGGGGACGGCGGGGACGGCGGAGCCATCGGGCATGTCGGAGACCCCGGGGATGTCGGAGAGCGCGGAGATCTCGGACAGCGCGGAGACCTCGGACAGCTCGGAGAAGACGCTGCGGGCGTAGTCCACCGCCGCCTGCTCCCGGCGCAGCATCCGGTGGCTCGCCACGGTGCGTACGTCGCGGCGGCACCGTTCGACGACGTCCGGTCCCGCCGCGCCGGAACGGGCGCCGGCGCGGTGGAGCCGCTCGACCCCGCGGGCGAGCAGGCCGATGACGGAGGCCGCGATGCGCCGGTTGCGCGCCACGTCCCGCTCGGCCCAGGTCTCGGCGTCGGCGCGCTGCGCGGCGTCCCGCAGCAGGAGCTGGGCGGCCTCGATCTCGTCCGCCGAGAGGGCGAGGACCCGGTGCAGCCGCAGCACCTCCGCCTCGGGGAGGGCGGGCGCGTGGCGTGCCGCCCACCGCGACCAGGCCTCCAGCGCGTGGCGCGCGGCGCCGAGGGCCGGGGCGCAGAAGAGGAGGCCGCCGCCCAGCTGGGCGGGGACGGTGTGGCACCGGGCCCGCCCGGGGGCGGGGGTGCCGGCGGTCAGGTCGGCCAGGAGGAAGGAGCGGTGCCGGGGTATGGCGACGGAGTCGACGACGACGGTGTGGCTCCCGGTGCCGCGCATCCCGTCGGCGCGCCAGGTGTCGACGATCTCCGCCTGCTCGCGCGGCAGGGCGAACACCCGGCAGCCGCCGCCCAATTCGGCGGGGTCGGTGGAGGTCAGCAGCAGCCAGTCCGCGAAGGCCACCCCGCTCGCGTACGCCCACGAGCCGCTGAGCAGCCAGCCGTCCGGGGTGGGCGTGGCCTCGCCCGAGGGGGCCATCACGGCGGTGATGCGGGTGTCGGGCGAGGCCGCCCAGAGGTCGCGTTGTCCGTCGGGGGGCAGGTAGGCGGCGAATCTGCCGTGCGCGGCCCACAGGGCGCCGCACCACGCGGCGGAGGCGCAGCCGGCGCCGACCGCGGAGGCCGCGTCGAGCAGGGCGCCGAAGGTGCCTTCGGAGCCGCCCCAGGCGCGGGGCACGAAGTGGCGGGCGAAGCCCGCGCGGGTCAGCAGCCCCACGGTCTCGTCGTGCAGGCGCCGTTCGCGCTCGGCGGTGCCGGAGTGGACGGCCGCCGAGCGGGCGGCGCTCGCGACGGCGGCGGGCGGCAGGAGCGCGGCTCCGCCGGCTCGCCGGTGTCCGGCCGGTGAACTCTGTGACTGAATCATCTGTGGCACACACCCCTAGGGCAGATTAGAATTCGTTCCCGAACGTATCTTTATTGCCGTCAATCCCTCGCCGCTCGATCCCCAGTGAAGGAGGTGTGCACCTTGCCGAAGCAAGCACGGGCCTTGCGCACATACGACGCCGTCCTGGACGCCGCCGCCTACGAGTTCGCGCGCTATGGGTACGCGAACACCAACTTGCAGAAGATCGCCGACCAGATCGGCCTGACGAAGGGCGCCCTCTACGGCCACTTCTCCAACAAGGAGGAGCTGGCCGCCGTCCTGTCCGCCCATCTCACCGCCGTGGTCGAACTCCCCCTGGGCGAGGCGAAGGCCTCCACCGATCCGGCGTTCGACCGGCTGCGGGCCCTCATGCTCACCCTCGGGGAGATCTTCCAGGGCGATGTGCGTGCGCGCGCCGCGCTCCGGCTGACGCTGGAGACCGCTCAGGCGTCAGGGGTCACGGCGGCCTTGCTGGAGGAGACCCACGCGGTGGTGCTGCGGTTGGTGGGCGAGGTGCAGCAGGAGGGGCGCTGGGATGCCTCGGCGTCCGCCAAGGCCGTGGCCGACCTGCTCGTGGCCGCGTTCTTCGGTGTGTTCTGGATGGGCTCCGCCGCCGAGCGGACGGAGTCGGGCGGCCGGGTGGCCGCGATGTGGAACGTCCTGGCCCACGCGCTACGGAGCAAGGCCACCGGTCAGTGAGGCGAGCTCGGGCCGCCGGCCCGCCGCCTCCCCGGACTCACGCCGGCCCACGCCCGCCCACGCCATGTCGGCCCTGGCCAGCAGGGTGTCGCCCTGGAGGGCCGCCACGCGCAGCCGGAAGGCGTCCGCCGCGGTGGCCCCCGGCACGCTCTGCTCGACCAGCAGCCGGATCGGCGTGTCCAGTTCGGCGAAGGCCGCGCACTCCACCTGGGCCCCGACCAGCGCGTACGCCCGGTCGTCGAGCGCTTCCCCGACCTGTTCGTGCACACACAGGTGGCCGAGCTGGCGGAAGCCCTCCATCAGGACCATCAGCGGCACATGGTCCGTGGGGTGGTCGAAGAGCACCGCGTGGTCGCGGTCGAGCCGCAGCCGCCAGTCGCCGTCCGGCCAGCAGCGCTCAAGGACGCAGTCCTTCCACCGCAGCCGGCCCACCCGGCGCGGCGGCACGAGCGGCGCGGCGGCCCCCACGTCCACGGCCAGGACCGGCGGGGCGTCGCCGCCCCACGCCATCCGGCGCAGCAGGCCGTACCGCCTGTCGTCCATGACGAACACCCGGATCGTGCCGGTGCCGCAGGGCTTGCCGGCCGCGAGGAGCCGTACGTCGAGCCGGGCCCCCCGCGGCCGGCCCTCCTCCCAGGTCCACTCGGCCTCCAGGATGACCGGGACGGGGACGCCGGTGATCCGCAGCGCGGCCGGGTCGGTGATGTCGAAGGACAGGTCGCGCCCGACGAACCGGTGCCCGAGCGGCACCTCGCAGTACTCGTGGGCCACGTAGAGCATGGCCTGGCGGATGGTCTCCGCGAAGAGCATCGGATCGCTCAGCCCCTGCTCGTCGGGGTGGTAGAGCGCGTGGTCGCGCGGCCACTGGGCCGCGACGGAGAAACGGCTGCCGCTTGTGCGACAGCCGTCCGTGACGAAGACCTCGGCGATCGAGCTGCGGTGCACCAGCTCGCGTGCGACGGGTCTGAGGAAGGTGAGGGCGGGTGCCGCGGGATCCATTGTTGCGGCACCCACGTTTCTGGAATCATCGATGAGCACGACCGACTTCTGAGACAACGCTTCCCCCAAATCAGGACGAACTCTTGCCAGAGAACAGACGTGTGAAGCCTTGCTGCGCGGGAATTAATATACCTGCGGGAAGGTATATTTCAAGGGTCGAACCCATGATCCGTCGCAGCCAACTCACCTTGTTCACCCATCAGTTGGCACCCGGTCGACCGAAAGCCCACTTCACGGCCGCGCACACCGCTGGACCAGCGCGCACTCCCCGATCCGATCGATCGACGAGCACGATTTGGACGCCATGAGCCACGAACGCAAGGCACCGCTGCCCCCTCTGCCGACCGCCACCTCCGCCAACGACACCTCGCACCTGAAGCAGGAGCGGGCCATCCACACCCGCAGGGCGATCCTCGACGCGGCGGCCTCGGTCTTCGCCGACACCGGCTTCCCCGCCGTCACGATCAAGGACGTCGCCGACAAGGCGGAGCTGACCAAGGGGGCCGTGTACTTCCACTTCGCCAACAAGGAGGCGATCGCCGTCGCCGTGGCGGACGAGTTCTACCGGCGGCTGAACGAGATCATCGCCCCCGTCCTGGAGGACGGCGACCCGGCCTCGCCGCGGACGGTGGCCGACGTCCTGACGGCGGTGGCCCGCGGCTTCCGCGACGACGACTACATCAAGGCGGGCTCCCGGCTCCAGATCGAACGCCCCTACATCAAGGGCGACATGCCGGTTCCCTACGTGGGCTTCACCGACCTGCTGACCGAACTCCTGGAGAACTGCCACAAGGCGGGGGCGCTGCGGCCCTGCGACCCGGCGGCACTGGCGCGCGTGCTGCGGGCCGCGCTCTTCGGCGCGCAGCACATCTCCTGGGTGCAGGCCGACCGCCAGGACGTCATCGACCGCGTGCAGGAGATCGTCGACGTCTTCCTGACCACGCACGAGATGGCGCACTGACGGGCCCGACGGCGAGCGCGCGGCACCCGCGCGCTCAGTCGAGGAAGGCCGCCTCGATCCAGCGGCGCACCCCGCGCGGCCGCATGCGGTGCAAGGCCCCCACGGTGTCGGCCACCTGGTGCGAGCCCCCGACCGCGAGGAACTTCTCGCGGACCATCTCCGAGTGCCGCGAGCGCGTGTCGGGACCGGCGGCGCCCACCGGGATGAGCCGGCCGCGCGTGACCGTACGACCGTCCGTCAGCCGTACGGTGACCCGGGCGCCGGTCGCCTTCGTCGAGCGGGAGAAGTCCTGGCCCGCCGTACCGAGATCACCGATCAGGTCCACCAGTTCGTCGCCGCCGAAGCCGCGCAGCCAGGGCGCGGCCAGCGGGCCCGCCTCGCGCACCGCCTCGCCGAACGGCGCGTCGGACAGGAAGAGTTCGCGGGTCATGGCCGTGTCGTGCTCCAGGCGCACCCGGCCGGCCAGCTCCCAGCGGTCCGGGTCGTCCAGCCGCGGCGAGGAGAAGTCGTCCACCGAGAACTCCCCGGTCAGCAGCGTGGTGGCGACCGGGTAGGGCACGTCGAGGACGAGGGCGCCGAGCGGGGAGCCCGGGCCGTTGACGTACTGGGCGGCGCGCTCCCCCGCGAAGAGCGTGTAGAGGGACGCCTCGACGACGATCTCCGCCACGTCCCGCGGGCTGACCGGGCCCAGCTCCCGGTGGATCTCCGCGGCGCAGTCCACCGCGGCGTCGATGCCGGGGCCGCCCGGGTGCATCTTGAAGGAGAGGGTGTCGGTGTGCCAGCGGCGGCCGAGGCCCTTGGCCACCGCCTGCGGGAGTGGGACGGTCGCGAAGCGGGCCAGGAAGCCGTCCTGGTGCTCGATGATGTCGGGGGCGCCGCGCAGCCCGGCGGCCGCCGCGTCGCAGGCGTCCATGGCGGTGCGTACGGGCGTGAAGGTGTTGAACAGCCGGGCGTCGCTGGCCAGGAAGGCGCGCATCAGCGGCCAGTTGGGCATGGCGAAGGCCAGGCCGAAGGAGTTCTCCCACTGGGCGGCCGGGGCCCGGTCGCAGTGCAGCCGGCCGGCCACCGCGCCCGCGAGGTGGGTGTGCACGGCGCTCTGGCCGCGCAGGGGGCCGAGCGTGGCGGAGGCGGTGATGCGGGCCGCGCACTCGTTGGCCGCGACCACGGCGGTGAGCAGCGAGAGCCCGTCGAGCTTGCGGGCGTACGCGAAGGCGAGGGGCACCGCGACGGTGGAGTTCGACAGATGCCCGGCGTACGCGGTGTCGTCGAGGTTGAGCCAGGAGCCGAGGGCGGCGAAGACCCCGGCGGCGGCCCGCGGGTCGCGCTGCATGGGGTGGCCGAAGGCGGCGACGAGTTTGCGGCCCAGCGGGTGGGCGAGGCCCGCCCTGATGGAGGCGATCTGCGAGAGCACCTGGCTGGCGGCGAGCTTCAGCACCCGGCAGGGGACGTCCTGGGGGCGCAGCCGGGCCGCCCAGCGGGACAGTTCGCGCAGCGGGGTGTCCGTGGAGGCGCGGGGCGAGGCGGCCCGCGGCGGCTCCCACTGCTCGCACAGCGTCCGGGCCACCCGTTCGGCGAGGACAGCCGACATGTGACGCTCCCTAGCCTTTCCTGAGCGGGCCCGGCGGTGTGTGCCGCCGGGCCGGTGTGGTCCGGGGCGGCGGTACGCCGGTGGCGCACGGCCGCCCCGGGGCGATCAGGCCGCGGGGACCTTGTCGAGGAAGCCGTAGACGCCCTTGATGCGGCCGTCCTCGGCGGTGACCGCGACGTCGAAGCCGATGGCGATCGGCTCGGCGCCGGGCTCGGTCACCAGGCCCCACTGGAAGCGGGCGAGGTTGTGGTGGGCGTCCACCGTGCCGATCAGCTCGAAGCTGAGGCCCTTGAACTGGTCGCGGGCGCCCGCGATGACCGCGGCGACACCCTCGTGGCCCTCGACCGCGGCGAGCGGGTCGATGTAGGGGGCGTCGGCGGTGAACAGCTCGGCGATGGCGGCGGCGCGCTTGTCGGCGTCCGCCTCGTTCCAGATGGCGAGGTAACGGGTGACGGTGGTGGTGAGGTCGCTCATGAGGTCTCCTTGTATCGAAAAGCCTGTGTCGAGAAGGCCGTGCGGGTGGCGCTGGTCGTACGGTCGGATCGGTGGTCGTGCGGGGCCGGGCGGGTCAGGCCGGGTCCGCCGGCGCCCAGGCGGCGAGCGCTCCGGGGAGCACCTCGAAGGTGGCCGAGGCGCCGATGGAGTGCTGGTACTCGCCGTCGTGCTCCAGGGGCAGCCGCCCGCCGTCGGTGCGTTCGACGGTGATGGTGCGGCCGCGCGCGTACACGGTCGCCGGGTGGGTCATGTGGGCGGCTTCCAGGGTGAGTCCGGGCACCTCGATGGCGGCCATGCCGTCACCGATGACGCAGACGTCGAGCAGCCCGTCGTCGAGCAGCGAGTCGGGCAGCACCAGGAACCGGCCGCCCCGGTGACGGCCGCCCCCGACGTTGGCGAGGACGGTCGGGCCCTCGTGCACGACCCGCCCGTCGACGACGACCCGGCCCGGGTACGGGACGTAGTGCGCGGCGGTCTCGGTGAACGCGCGGGCATAGCGCTCGCGTCCGCGCAGCGGGATGTCCTTCGCGGTGATGAGCGCGTCGGCGATCACCCCGCTGCACGCGCCGAGGTAGACGTGGTTGCGGGTCTCGGCGAGCCGCGCGAGGTCCAGGCGGCGCAGCCGGGCGCTGCCGCCCGCGCCGGAGTCGGCGAGCACCGCCTTGAGGGACTCGGTCCAGGGCCGCTCGCCCCAGAGCATCTTGTACCCGGAGTTCCCGGTGCCGCCGGGGACCACCATGAGGGCGGCCTGCCCGGTGGCCCCGACGAGGCCCTGCACGACCTCGCGCACGGTGCCGTCGCCCCCGATGGCCACGACGAGGTCCGGTGCCCCCTCGGAGCGCTCCAGGGCGCGGCGCACGAAGCCGGTCGCGTCCCCTTGGGCCGTGGTGAGGTGGAGCTCGGTGTGGTGCAGGTGGGCGGAGCACAGATCCTGCACCTCGCGCACCAGTTCGGGGCTGTGGCTGCCGGATGCGGGATTGGCTATGACCAGGGCCCTGGTGGGGCCCGCGGCATCGCTGCTGTCGGCCATGTCGGGCAAACTCCTTGGTCTGGAAGCACCTGCGAACGACTCTTCCACCGGGTGCTGACGCGGATCTGACGCCCTGCTGACGGCGGGCGGGGCGGCGGGCGGGCACCGGGAGGGCGGCCGGGGGGCGGCGGCTGCGGAACGGCTCCTACCAGGTCACGACCAGGGAGTTCAGGCCGTAGTTGATGGTGTTCTCGCGGAACGAGACCGCCTCGGGCACGTCCGCGAGGCGCAGTCCCGGCAGGCGCCCCACCAGAGCCCGCAGGGCGACCTCCAGCTCCATGCGGGCCAGCGAGGCTCCCGGGCACAGGTGCGGCCCGTGCCCGAAGGCGATGTGCCGGCTCGCGTCCCGGTCCAGGTCGACGCGGTCGCCGCCGGGGAAGACGCTCTCGTCGTGGTTGGCGCTGGGGTAGGCGAGGATCACGCCGTCGCCCTTCTCGATGCGGGCGCCGCCGATCTCCGCGTCGTCGACGGCGACGCGGACCTGGTTGTCCTGGGTGATGGACCAGTAGCGCAGCAGTTCCTCGACGGCCGGGGCGAACAGGGCCGGGTCGTGGCGCAGCCGGTCCCACAGCCCCGGTTCGCGCAGCAGGCTGAGGACGCTCAGGCCGAGCTGGTGGGCGGTGGTCTCGTGGCCGGCCACGAGGAAGAGCCGGGCCATGGCCACCAGGTCGTCATGGGCCAGCTCGCCGTCGGCCACGTACCGCGTGACCAGGCGGCTGAGCAGGTCGTCCGCGGGCTCCTCGGCCTTGCGCCTGATCAGCCCGTCCAGGTACGCCGTCATCTCGACGAAGGAGCCGTAGATCTCCGCGGGCGTGGCGTCCTGGGAGAGGACGGCCTGGCTCAGCTCGGTGAAGTCGCACTCGTCCTCCTCCGGTACGCCCAGCATGCGGGCGATGACCAGGGACGGCAGCCGCACGGTGAAGCGGGCCACCAGGTCGGCCGGGCGGGGCCCCCGCTCCAGTTCGTCGACGAGGCGGTCCACCAGGAGCTCCACCGAGGGCCGCAGCGCGCGGGTGCGGCGGGCGGTGAACTCCGTCATCGCCATGCGGCGCAGCCGCCCGTGCTCGGGGCCGTCCATGCGCGTGAAGGACATCACCCGCGGCGTGGGCGGCAGTTGTATGCGGACCGGGAAGCCGGGCAGCGTGTCGTCGGAGCTGAAGCGCGGATCGACGAGGATCGCGCGCACATCGGCATAGCGGGTGACAAGCCATGCCTCGCCTGTCCTGATCCTTACCTTCACGGGCGCGCCCTCGCGGAGCTCGGCATAGGCCTCCGGCGGCGCGTACGGGCAGGTGCGCGGCATGGGCCAGGCGGCGAGACGCTCCTCGGTGGCCGGCATGACAGGAGTGACCGTCATGACATTTCCCCCTAGTAATGGCTGAGTTGTGGCTGATTCCTTTCCGTCATGCTGGCCGAAACCTCTGATGCTCCCCTGACGCCCGACTGACCCTCGCGGAGCCCTCCATACCGCTTCTGACCAGCACAGGAAACATGGCTGTAACACGCGGATCCGGGTCCCCACGGCATGCCAACGGCGGTGGCCTCGCCGGGCTTTTCTCCCCGGCCCCCCCCCCGCCGCCTCCCCCCCCCCCGCCGCCTCCGCTGGGCCCTTCTCCCCTCCCCCGCCGCCTCGTCCCCCGCGCGGCCCCCCCCGCCCCCCAGGCGGCCCGCCCTGCCGGACGCCTGCGCGGCCAGGCCGTGCCGCTCCAGGCGGCGCAGCGCCCGCTCGGTCTCGGGCTCCCCGAGGGTGAGCCGGTGGGCGAGGTCGCAGACGTCGGCGGCGCCCACCGACACCAGTGCCCGGTACGCCGCCTCGTGCGTCTCGTCCAGACCTATCGCTGCCAGCATGCGGCGACGCCCCTCCTCAAAGCTCCAGCTTCGTTCGACGGCGCCGTGGCTCCGTTCCGGCGGCGCTGTGGCGGGAATCAGCCACGGCGTGAAACCCGCCCCGGGACATCATCCCCGCATCGCCGTCCCCACGACAGGGGACGCCACCACGCCACCACGCCACGCGCCACCGAGGGACGGCCGCCGGATTGAACCCGGCGTCCCTGGGCACGCGGGGTGCAGGCCGGGTGCGCTCACCGAGGTGAAGTCGCCGTGACTCCCACGAAGAGGGCGGCACAGGGAAGGCGGCGACGACCGCCGGGCACGCCGGCGAGCTGACGGATGCTCACGCCTGCGACGTGCACCGGCCGCACAGACGCCGCCGGGCGGTCCTCCTGTGGGGGGTGGGTCCGCCCGGCGGCCCCTTTCGTCGCCATGGCGGCCGGAACTTCCCGATGCACCGTTCTCGTACGGCTCCCGCGGTGGAAAATAGGGGCATGAGCCAGCAGGGGGAGAGGCGCACCGGACGCGACGACGACTGGTGGGGGCAGCTGTACGACGACGCCATACAGGACACGGGCCCGGCACCCGCGCCGGACACCCTTGACGACAGGTTCGCCTCGGCGGCGGACGCGGTGGGCGAGGACCGGCCACCGCTCGGGCCCGCCGAACGGGCGGCCCCGCCCCCCGAGTCCACCGTCCGCGGCCCGAACATCCCACCGCCCCGCCCGAGTTCGTCCACCCCGGCCGACGCCTCCGGCGCCGCTGATTCCTCCGGTTCCTTCGACGCTTCCGGCGCGCCGCGTACGCCCGGCCCTTCGGCCCGACCAGGCCCGCCCGGCGCCTCTGCCGCCTCCGGCGCCGCTGATTCCTCCGGACCCTCCGGCTCCTTCGACGCTTCCGGCGCACCGCGCACGCCCGGCCTTTCGCCCCGACCAGGCCCGCCCGGCGCCTCTGCCGCCTCAGACGCCGCTCATTCCTCCGGACCCTCCGGGCCCTCCGGCACCCCCGGCTCCTCCCGCACCCCCGGCTCCTCTGACGCGCCCGAGCCGCAGGCCCCGGCAGGAGGCGCCCCCGCCCCCCCCCCCCCCCCCCACCCCCCCCCCCCCCCCGCGGCCCCCCCCCCCCCCCCCCCCCCCCCCTCCCTCCCCCCCCCCCCCCCCCCCCCCCCCCCCCCCCCCCCTCCCCCCCACCCCCCCCCCCCCCCCCCCCCCGCCCCCCCCCCCCCCCCCCCCCCCCCCCCCCCCCCCCCCCCCGCCCCCCCCCCCCCCCCCCCCCCCGCCCCCCCCCC
>NZ_JAFEXF010000121.1 GCF_016905445.1 Streptomyces sp. G44 | reverse complement strand
CCGCCGAACCGGTCCTGCCCCCGCACGGCACCGGCCCCGAAGCGGCCCTGCGCACCCTCGTCCACGCACTCGCCGAAGGCGCCGCCGACCCCGCCGACCCCCTGTGCGCCGCCCACCTGCACTGCCCGCCACTCGCCGTCGCGACCGCCGCCGACCTCGCCGCCTCCGCACTCAACCCCTCCATGGACTCCTGGGACCAGGCACCCGCCGCCTCCGCCCTCGAAGCCCTCGTCACCCGCGCCCTCGCCACCGAGATCCACCCCACCGCGGACGCCCTCGTCACCACCGGCGGCACCGAGTCCAACCAGCTCGCCCTCCTCCTCGCCCGCGAAGCCACCGCCCACCGCGGCCCCCTCCGCCTCCTCGCCGGCGAGAACGCCCACCACTCCCTCACCCGCGCCGCCTGGCTCCTCGGCCTCCCCGAACCCGTCACCGTGCCCGCCCCCGCCGGCACCCTCGACCCCGCCGCCCTCGACGAAGCCCTCAACGAACTCGGCGGCCCCCACACCCCCTTCCTCGTCGCCGCCACCGCGGGCACCACCGACGCCGGCCTCATCGACCCCCTCCACGACATCGCCGACGTCTGCGCCGCCCACCGCGCCCGCCTGCACATCGACGCCGCGTACGGCGGCGGACTCCTCTTCAGCGACGTACGCAGACACCTCCTGCACGGCATCGACCGCGCCCACACCGTCACCCTCGACCTGCACAAACTCGGCTGGCAACCCGCCGCCGCCGGACTGCTCGCCGTACGCGACCCCGACGACCTCGCCACCCTCGCCCACCGCGCCGACTACCTCAACGCCGACGACGACACCGACGCCGGCCTGCCCGACCTCCTCGGCCGCTCCCTGCGCACCACCCGCCGCCCCGACATCCTCAAGATCGCCGTCACCCTCAAAGCGCTCGGCCGCACAGGCCTCGGCGCCCTCGTCGACCAAGTCTGCGACCTCGCACAGCACTTCGCCGCCCTCATCGACGCCCACCCCCGCTACGAGCTGTACGACACCCCCACCATCAGCACCGTCCTCTTCCGGCCCACAGGCGTCGACGACACCCACCTCGCCCACGTACGAAGGCGACTGCTCACCGAAGGCACCGCCGTCCTCGGCCGCGCCGACCTCACCGGCCGCAGATGGCTCAAAGCCACCCTCCTCAACCCCCACACCCGCCCCGGCGACCTCACCACCCTCCTCGACCTCGTCACCGGAGCCGGCGAGGAGGCCACCGGCACACCCCCCGCCGGACCCCCGCACACCACCCCCGACCTCCTGGAAGGAACCACTCCCCGATGACCGGCACGCCGCCCGACCACCCCGGCCCCGCACCGCGCACCACACCCGAAGACCCACGCGACCTCGTCGGCATCGGCATCGGCCCCTTCAACCTCTCCCTCGCCGCCCTCGCCCACCCCCTCGGCGAACTCGACACCGCCTTCTACGAACAACGCCCCGGCTTCCACTGGCACCCCGGGCTCCTCATCGAAGGCGCCACCCTCCAAGTGCCCTTCCTCGCCGACCTCGTGACCCTCGCCGACCCGGCGAGCCCCTGGTCCTTCCTCAACTACCTCAAGAGCCGCGAGCGCCTCTACCCCTTCTACTTCGCCGAGCGCTTCCACATCCAACGGGCGGAGTACGACGCCTACTGCCGCTGGGTCAGCGAACACCTCACCGGACTCCACTTCGGCCACCAGGTCGACGCCGTCCGCTGGAACCCCGAACGCCACCTCTTCGAAGTCGACTACACCCGACTCGACACCGACGGCGAAGCCGAAGCCCTCGGCCGCACCTACACCAAGAACATCGCCCTCGGCGTCGGCACCACCCCCCACATCCCCGAACCCCTCAAGCCCCTCGCCGAAGCCCCCACCGTCCCCGTCATCCACTCCGCCGACTACCTCGACCACCGCGAACGCCTGCTCACCGCCGACCACATCACCGTCATCGGCTCCGGCCAATCCGGCGCCGAAGTCTTCCTCGACCTGCTGCGCGCCCGCCCCACCGGACGCGAGAAGCTCCACTGGCTCGCCCGCACCGAAGCCTTCGCACCCATGGAGTACTCGAAACTCGGCCTCGAACACTTCACACCCGACTACACCCGCTACTTCCACGCCCTGCCCGAAGCCGTCCGCGACGGACTCGTCCCCCACCAATGGCAGCTCCACAAAGGCATCGACGCCGACACCATCGCCGCCATCCACGACGAGCTCTACCGGCGCACACTGCACGGCGGCTGGCCCGACGCCGTCCTCACCCCCGGCGTCCGCGTCCGCACCGCGGGCCGCATCGCCAGCACCCGTATCGAACTCCACCTCGAACACATCCAGCAGGGCACCCGCTCCCGCCTCACCACCGACGCCGTCGTCCTCGCCACCGGCTACCGCGAACGCCCCACCGAACAGCTCCTCGCCGGCCTCGACCCCTACATCCGCAAGGACTCCTCCGCCCGCCCCCGCGTCGACGAGCACTACCGCCTCGTCCTCGCCCCCTCCATCGCCGCCACGTGCAGCAACATCTACGTACAGAACGCCGAACGCCACACCCACGGCGTCGGCGCCCCCGACCTCGGCCTCGCCGCCTGGCGCAGCGCCACCATCCTCAACGCCCTCACCGGCAAGAACCCCTACCCCCTGCCTCACCGCACCGCGTTCACCACCTTCGGCCTGCACACCCCCGCGGGCACCGGGCGGGCCGCCGCCCGCGTGGGGGAGCAGCGCGGAAACCTCGTACGCCTCAAGAACTGACCCCCACGCCCCCCGACCAGGCCACCCCGGCCCGCGCCCGGCACCCACCGGGGTGGCACAGAAGAACGCCTGCCGGAGTGGCGCGGAAGAACGCCTGCCGGGGCGGCGCGGAAGACACGGGTCAGAACACCGGCACACCATCCCGCGTCAGCCGCCAGTCCACCGACGCGAACCGCGCCGGATCGATCGTCCCCTTCGCCTTCACCCAGTTGATGATCGTGTTACGGATCTCCTCCGAATTCGCCCACACCTGCTTGGCGCCCGCGACATGCGGGAAATTGCCGCCCCCACTCGCCCGGTAATTGTTCACCGCCAGCACGAACTCGGCCTTCGGATCGATCTCCTTGCCCTCGAAAGCCAGCTTCACCACACGCGACCCCACCGGCTTCGCGACATCGATCTCATACGTCACGCCGTACACCGCGTCATAGTTGTAATCCGGGATCTTCTCCGCGTTCGTCAGCTTCGCCGGATCCACCGGAGCACCCGCCGGCGTCCGCACGTAATAGCGCGCCGAGAACTCCAGGTACTCCTTCAGCTGCGCACCCGTGAGCAGCCGCGCCTCAAGCGTGTTCTCGAACGGGTACAGACCCGCCGCATCCTTGATCGTCACCTCACCCGCCGGTATCCGCGCCGTCCGCGAGAAACACGACGCCTGCGACAGCACCGGCAGCGCCGCATGCGCCCCACCCGCCAACGCCTGCGCCACCGTCTCCTTCTGCACATGGTTGATCAGATCGATGATCGCGACATCCTTGTACGGGCCTTCGGCCGTGCTCATCGCCTCCGTGGACGTGCCGATGACCTGATTGACGTAGGCCACGACCTTCTTGTGCTCATCGGCCAGCAACCGCGTGATCTTCTTGTCCTCCGCGGCCGTATTGGAGTTCAGGACCTTCGCCCCCACCTTCTCCACCGTCCAGCGGCCCTTCGCCCACACCAGATCGAAGTCGAACAACGTCAGCCGCTGCCCCCACTTCAACGGCTCGGACAGCACGACCTTCTTCCCGGTCGCCTTGTTCTCCACGACATACTCGGGAATCTCCGTGTGCGCGTGCCCCACCAGAATCGCGTCGATCCCCGGCACCTGCTCCGCCACCAGACCCGCCGCGTTCTCCACATACGGCAACTGATCACCGTACGACGACGTACCACTGGAACCGGAATGCGCCGACACGATCACCACGTCCGCGCCCATCGATCGCAGCCTCGGCACCCACTTCGCGGCCTGCTCCTCAAGACCCGGAAACGTCATCTTCCCCTGGACGTTCGCCTTGTCCCAAATGGCGATACCGGGATTCGTCAGCCCCAGCACCGCCACCTTCACATCACGGCCGTGCGGAGTACGCAACCGCTTCATGACATACGGCGGGAACGCCGGCCGCTGCGTCTTCGCATCCAGCGCGTTCGCCCCCAGCAGCGGAAAATCACACTGCTCCTCGAACTTGCGCAGCACCGGAATCCCATAATTGAACTCGTGATTGCCGAGCGCCGCCGCGTCATACCCGATCGCGTTCATCGCCTGCGCCATCGGATGCACCGGACCACGCGCCGCCGTGATCGGATCGACCTTCGCGTAGTAATACGAGAGCTGCGTCCCCTGAATGGTGTCACCCGCGTCGATCAGCAACGTGTTCCGGCGGCCCTTCTCCGCACGGACCTCGTTCACCAACGTCGAGATCTTCGCCAGACCCACATCATTGTGGTCCTTGTCGTCGAACTCCTTGTCCGTGAAGTAGTCCCAGTTGAAGACATTGCCGTGCAGGTCCGTCGTGCCGAGCACGGTGAACGAATACCGCTTCTCCCGCCGGCCCGGCCTCCCCTTCGCCCGCGCCACGGACGGCGCGACAGCACCACCCGTGAGCGCCACGCCCACGCCGGAGACGGCGGACGTGCCCAGGAACTTCCTGCGGTTCAGCGGCATTTCTGTACTCCTCGGTCGACCGTAGTAACGCGCGTAGATTCTGACCCCCGCCCGCCCGACCGCAACAGACCCCCCAGGTTGCGATCCGATGACTGTCACGGTGCGCCGACCGCTGACACCCGGCCCGCCGCGGTGCGACAGTGAGCCCATGGACGCAGCCCCCACCACCCCCACACCCCGCACCCCCTACGGCACCCCCGACGCCCCCCGCGTCGCCGTCCGCGGCGAAGCACACCTCGAAGTCGACCCCGAGATCGCCCGCATCGGCATCACCGTCAACGCCCGCGGCACCGACCGCCGCGACACCCTCAACGACCTCACCCGCCGCAACACCACCGCACTCGACCTCATCAAGAGCTACGGCGACACCGTCGAGAACCTCCAGACCGGCGCCTTCTCCATCAGCCCCCGACTCACCCGGCACGGCCGCGCCGAACGCGTCCGCGCCTATCACGGCCGCGTCCACATCACCGCCGAACTCACCGACTTCACCGCGCTCGGCGAACTCACCAGCCGCCTCGCCGACCTCGACCTCACCCACGTCGAAGGCCCCTGGTGGGCCCTGCGCCCCGACTCGCCCACCCACCGCCGCGCCAGACAGCAAGCCGTCCGCGAAGCCGTCCAACGCGCCCGCGAATACGCCGAAGCCCTCGGCACCGACCTCGCCGCCCTCATCGAACTCGCCGACATCGGGGCCGAGAACACGCCCGCCCACGGCTACGACGGCCCCGCCGTCATGCGCTCCGTCGCCTACGGCGGCGCCGCCGACCCGGACACCGAACCCGCCCCCCTCGACCTCGAACCACAACGCCAGCACGTCTACGCCCAGGTCAACGCCCGCTTCACCATGACACCCCCACGACTGAACCCCTGACAGCCGAAAAACCGCTCATCAGAGCAACCGCCCGCACACTTCAACACTTGTCAACACCCCTTCACCCAAAGGTTGTTGAGTAGTCACGCGGGACCAATTCACTACCGACCGGTAAGCCCTAGGGTCGAACCATGCGCCGAGCCAAAATCGTCTGCACCCTGGGGCCCGCCACCCACTCGTACGACCAGATCAAGGCACTGGTCGAAGCCGGAATGGACGTGGCCCGCTTCAACCTCAGCCACGGCACCCACACCGAACACGAGGAGCGCTACCAGCGCGTGCGCAAAGCCGCCGAGGAAACCGGCCGCAGCGTCGGCATCCTCGCCGACCTTCAAGGCCCGAAGATCCGCCTCGGCCGCTTCAGCGAAGGCCCCGTACTCCTTGAACGCGGCGACGAATTCACCATCACCGTCGAAGAAGGCGCCCAAGGCGACCGCCAGAGCTGCGGCACCACCTACCGCGGCCTCGCCCAGGACGTCACCTCCGGCGAACGCATCCTCGTCGACGACGGCAAAGTGACCCTCCAGGTCACCCGCGTCATCGGCCCCCGCGTCGCCACCACCGTCCTCGAAGGCGGCATGGTCTCCGACCACAAAGGCCTCAACCTCCCCGGCGTGGCCGTCTCCGTCCCCGCACTCTCCGACAAGGACGAGGAAGACCTCCGCTGGGCCCTGCGCACCGGCTTCGACGTCATCGCCCTCTCCTTCGTGCGCAGCGGACGCGACATCGAGGACGTCCACCGCATCATGGACGACGAAGGCCGCCGCCTCCCCGTCATCGCCAAGGTCGAGAAACCGCAGGCCGTCGACAACATCGAGGACATCGTCGCCGCCTTCGACGGCATCATGGTCGCCCGCGGCGACCTCGGCGTCGAAATGCCACTCGAACAAGTCCCCATCGTCCAAAAGCGCGCCGTCAAGCTCGCCAAGCGCAACGCCAAACCGGTCATCGTCGCCACGCAGATGCTCGACTCGATGATCGACAACTCCCGCCCCACCCGCGCGGAAGCCTCCGACGTCGCCAACGCCGTCATCGACGGCACCGACGCGGTCATGCTCTCCGGAGAGACCAGCGTCGGCAAATACCCCGTCGAAACCGTCAAGACCATGGGCCGCATCGTCGAAGCCGCCGAAGAGGACATCCTCGCCAAGGGCCTGCCCCCGCTCACCGAGCGGAGCAAGCCCCGCACCCAGGGCGGCGCCGTCGCCCGCGCCGCCGCCGAGATCGGCGACTTCCTCGGCGCCAAGTTCCTCGTCGCCTTCACCCAGTCCGGCGACACCGTCCGCCGCCTCTCCCGCTACCGCTCACCCATCCCCCTCCTCGCCTTCACCCCCGACCCGGCCACCCGCTCCCAGCTCAACCTCACGTGGGGTGTGGAGACCTTCCTCGGCCCGCACGTCGACTCCACCGACGCGATGGTCGACCAGGTCGACGAGCTGCTCCTGAAGATCGGCCGCTGCCGGAAGGGCGACGTGGTCGTGATCACGGCCGGCTCCCCGCCGGGGGTGTCGGGCTCGACGAACCTGGTCCGCGTCCATCGCATCGGCGAGAGCGAGGACCACGAGTAGCCCCCGGCGGTCGGTCAGTACTTGAGGCCGATGTGGGCGTCCATCAGGGCGACATCGGCTTTGCGGGCGACGGAGATGTTGTACGGGTTGCCGTTGCGGGTGCAGTGCGTCCAGGTGATGCCGAGCTTGTCGAGGGTGCCGGTGAAGAGTTCCCTGATGTCGTCCGACTTGTTGGTGAAGAAGTACCGGGGGTACTCATAGCGCTTGCGCTCGCCGCGTACGAGACGGGTCGTCCAGTTGGTGATACGGCACCCGTCGGAGTGGATGAGCCCCCGGACGAACTCCCAGGGGTGCGCGTCGACGATCTCCTGCTGCCAGGGTTCGAGGACGATCGCGCGGTCGTGCTTCTTGCCGGGGCCGTGCTGGGGGAAGAGGCAGGGCCAGTGCTTTGACCACGAGGTGACGTACTGGCAACCGACGCTCTGAACCCGGCACACCTTGTTGTCCGGGCGTACGGCCTGAATGGCATCGGCGCAGGCGTCGATGAGGCCGGGCCAGGTGTCGGCGCAGGCGATCCGGAGCGAGTAGACCCCGCTCCGCTGGCGGCTGATGCAGCCGTCGCCGAGGTAGAGCCCGAGCAGGTAGGAGTAGCCGGAGAGGTCGTCAGGCCTGACCGGTGTGGCGGAGCACCTCGGGCAGGGCCTGCCTCGGCTCCGGCTGAGCGGCTCCGGGCGGGTCTGCCAGGAGCGGATCGCGGCTCGCGAGATGCCGGTCTCTCTGCTGACGGAGTTGAGGCTGCGGCCCTGGCCGACCAGCGTCAGTGTTCGGTTGCGTGTGCCCATGTCGTACATGGGCTCGAGAATGCGGCGGGAGGCTGCCGCGAGGGGCATCAACGGGGCATGACGTACACGATCAAGTGACGCGGAGCGATTCTCGCGTGACCTTGGAAACTAAGGAAAAGTGCCCCGGGTGGGATTCGAACCCACGCTGGATGGTGTTTGAGACCACTGCCTCTACCGCTGGGCTACCGGGGCGTCCTTCAGAACGAAGGCTAGCGGGGATCCGCCGTGCCCTAAACATACAGGAGCTAGGTAGGCTCAGGGCAAGCAGTAGCCTGCCCCGCATCAAGGAGCCCCCGTGACCGCCCCCGAGTCGCCCCAGCCCGTAGACGACGTGTCCGGCGACGACCAGTCGCACGTCCCTCCGCTGACGACCCGCGTCGTCATCGCCGAGGACGAGGCCCTGATCCGGCTCGACCTCAAAGAGATGCTGGAGGAAGAGGGCTACAGCGTCGTCGGCGAGGCGGGCGACGGCGAGAAGGCCGTCGAGCTCGCCCGTGAGCACAAGCCCGACCTGGTGATCCTGGACGTCAAGATGCCCGTCCTGGACGGCATCTCCGCGGCCGAGAAGATCGCGGAGGAGTCCATCGCCCCCGTGCTGATGCTGACCGCGTTCTCGCAGCGCGACCTGGTCGAGCGGGCGAGGGACGCGGGTGCGATGGCGTACCTGGTGAAGCCCTTCAGCAAGAGCGACGTCGTCCCGGCGATCGAGATGGCCGTCTCGCGGTTCACGGAGCTGAAGGCGCTGGAGAAGGAGGTCGCGGACCTCTCGCAGCGGCTGGAGACGCGGAAGCTGGTGGACCGCGCGAAGTCGATCCTTCAGACGGAGTACGGCCTGACGGAGCCCGCCGCGTTCCGGTGGATCCAGAAGACGTCGATGGACCGACGGCTGTCGATGCAGCAGGTCGCGGAGGCCGTGATCGAGGACGCCGAGGAGAAGAAGGCGGCGAAGGGCTAGCCCCGGAGCCGGCGTACGCGCGTACGTACGACAGGGCCCGCACCCGGAAGCCGGGGGTGCGGGCCCTGTCGTGTGCGGGGACGGGGGACGGACGGGCGTCAGTCCTCGCCCAGGTACGCCTTGCGGACGGACTCGTCGTGGAGCAGGTCGCCGCCCGTGCCGGAGAGGACGATTCTGCCGACTTCCATGACGTGGCCCTCGTCGGCGAGGGAGAGCGCCGCCTGGGCGTTCTGTTCGACGAGGAGGATGGTCGTGCCCTGGGCCTTCAGTTCGGCGATGGTGGCCATGATCTTCTGCATCATGATCGGGGAGAGCCCCATGGAGGGTTCGTCGAGCATGAGGAGTTTGGGCCGGGACATCAGGGCGCGGCCCATGGCGAGCATCTGCTGTTCGCCGCCGGAGAGGGTGCCTGCTGCTTGTTTGCTGCGTTCTCCGAGGATGGGGAAGAGGTCGTAGGCGCGTTTGATGTCTTTCTCGATGCCCGCTTTGTCGGAGCGGAGGTAGGCGCCGAGGCGGAGGTTGTCCTCGATGGTCATGCGGGGGAAGATGTGGCGGCCTTCGGGGGAGTGGGCGAGTCCGAGGGCGACGATCTGGTCGGCGCGGTATTTGCGCAGGGTTTTTCCGTTGAACCTGATGGAGCCGCCGACCGGCTTGAGCAGGCCTGACAGGGTGCGGAGTGTGGTGGTCTTTCCCGCGCCGTTGGTGCCGATGAGGGTGACGACTCTGCCGGCCTCGACGGTGAAGGAGATGCCTTTGACGGCTTCGATCTTGCCGTAGGCGACGCGGAGGTCCTCGACCTCAAGGAGTGCGGTCATCAGTTGGTCTCCTCGAAGGGTTCGCCGAGGTAGGCGGCGATGACGCGGTCGTCCTGCCGGACCGTTTCGCTGGTTCCTTCGACGAGTTTCTCGCCCTGGACGAGGACGGCGACGCGGTCGCAGAGGTTGAAGATGAAGCGCATGTCGTGCTCGATGACGAGGACGGCGATGCCCATGTCGCGGATGGCGAAGACGAGTTCTTCGGTGGCGCGGGTTTCCTGGGGGTTCATGCCGGCGGTGGGCTCGTCCAGGAGGAGCAGGCCGGGTTCGCTGGCGAGGGCGCGTGCGATCTCCAGCTTGCGTTGTTCTCCGTAGGGGAGGTTGCGCGAGAGGTGTTCCGCCTTGTCGGCGAGGCCGACGAATTCCAGGAGTTCCATGGCGCGTGCTTTGGAGGCCGCTTCGGCGCGGTGGAACGCGGGGCCGCGGAGGAGGGCTGACCAGAGGCCTTCCTTGGTGCGGGTGTGGCGGCCGACGAGGACGTTCTCCAGGACGGTCATGTTGGCGAAGAGCCGGATGTTCTGGAAGGTGCGGGCGATGCCCGCGGCGGTGACCTTGAAGGATTTGGCGGGCAGGATGTCGCCCTTGTACCGGACTTCGCCTTCTGTGGGGACGTAGAGGCCGGTGAGGCAGTTGAAGAAGGTGGTCTTGCCGGCGCCGTTGGGGCCGATGAGTCCGACGATCTCGCCGCTGTTGACGGTGAGGTCGACGGAGTGGACGGCGGTGAGGCCGCCGAAGCGCATGGTGACGCCGCGGGCGTCGAGGACGGTCTGTCCTGCGGGGGCGGTGGGGGCGTGGCCCTTTTCGTGGGTGTTGGTGGTCATGGGTCAGGCCCCTGTCTTGCTGAGGACTGTGGGTGGTGGTGTTTCGCCGGGTTCGAGTTCGGCTTCGTGGAATTCGAGTTGGCGCCGGCGGTTGGGGATGAGGCCTTCGGGGCGGAAGCGCATGAGGAGGACGAGTGCGAGGCCGAAGGCGAAGAGCTGGTAGTCGCCGAGGAAGGCGAGTTTGTTGGGGATGAGGTAGAGGAGTGCGGCGCCGACGAGGGGTCCGCTGATGGTGCCCATGCCGCCGAGGACGACGGCGGCGAGGAGGAAGGCGGAGTTGGGCGGGACGGTGTTGGCGAATTGGTATTGCTCGGGTGTGACGGTGTAGGTCACGTGTGCTTGGACGGTGCCGGCGAGGCCGGCGAGGGTGGCGCCGAGGGCGAAGGCGATGAGTTTGACGCGGAAGCCGTTGATGCCCATGGCGAGCGCGGCGGTTTCGTCTTCGCGGATGGCGACCCAGGCGCGGCCGATGCGGGAGTCGCCGCTGCGGCGGAAGACGAGGACGACGACGAGGGTGATGAGCAGCATCAGGAAGAAGTAGTTGGCGAAGCGGCCGATGGTGAAGCCGCCGATGCTGTGCTCGATGCCGAAGTCGAAGCCGAAGATCTTGAGGTTGGGGATGGAGGAGATGCCGTTGGAGCCGTTGGTGATGTCGGGTCCGGAGGCGCCGTCGGAGTTCATGGCGACGAGGCGGAAGATCTCGCCGAAGCCGAGGGTGACGATGGCGAGGTAGTCGCCGCGCAGTCGCAGGGTGGGGGCGCCGATGAGGACGCCGAAGACGAGGGACGCGCTCGCGCCGACGAGGATGGCGGCCCAGAAGGGGAGGTGGAGGTCGAAGGGGGAGGAGGGGGAGCCGGAGACCATGGATGCGGCGTAGGCGCCGACGCCGAGGAAGGCGACGTATCCGAGGTCGAGGAGTCCGGCGAGGCCGACGACGATGTTCAGGCCGAGGGCGACGGTGGCGAAGATGAGGATGTAGACGCCGATGGTGGCGTACTGGTCGTCGCTCTGGGTGAAGGGGAAGGCGGCTGCCGCGAGGAACGCGCCGAGGAGGGTGACGTTGCGGTGGCGTGCGGTGTAGACGGAGACGTGGGCGACGAGTCCGGCTTTGGCGAGTGCGGCGAAGCCGAGGGCGACGGAGATGAGGAAGCCGATGAAGAGTTCGTCGTACTCGGTGCCGATGCCGTAGGTGAAGACGAGGAGTCCGGTGGCGAGCGCGGCGACGACGACGAGGATCTCGACGTATCCGGGGAGCTTGCGGGGGGTGGGGGGCGCTTCGGCGGCGAAGGCTCCCTTGAGGGTGGTCAGGCCGTTGCGGAGGCGGTGTTTGTACTGCTCCCAGCCGCTGTCCTCGGGGTCGACGGGGTAGGTCTGGGGGCGCTGGAAGGGCAGGGCGAGGGCGCCGGTGAGGGCGGTGAGGGTGGCGAGGGCGACGATCCAGCCACCGGGTTCGAGGTTGGCGAGGCCGCCGAGTTTGGTGCTGATCGCGAGGATCGTGTACCAGGCGGTGGCGAAGGCGGCCAGGGCGGCGTACTTGAGGGCGGCGTCGGCGTTGCCGGGAGTGAGGGCGCGGATGCCTTTGACGCCGTAGGAGGCGAGGGCGAAGAGGGTGGTGAGGGCGCCGGTGATGAGGACGAGCCATTGGAGGCCGCCGGGGTAGCCGTAGACGGTGAGGTCGCCGGGGAAGGTGGCGGTCCAGGTCCAGGCGAGGAAGGCGGAGACGACGGTGAGGGCGCCGCCGCCGGCGGCCATGGCGCGGGCGGGGCCGGTGGGGATGGGGAGGAGGCCCGTGGGGGCGTCTTCCTTGTGCGGGCGGGTGTTGTCGGTCGTGGTGGTGTGTGTGGTCATGGTGGTCACGCCCTGTCCGCGACGCGCTCGCCGAGGAGGCCCTGGGGCCTGACGAGGAGGACGACGATGAGGAGTACGAACGCCCAGACGTCGGCCCAGGACTGGCCGCCGAGCTTGTCCATGCCGGGGATGTCGTTGATGTAGGCGGTGGCCATGGCTTCGGCGACGCCGAGGACGAGGCCGCCGATCATGGCGCCGTAGATGTTGCCGATGCCGCCGAGGACGGCGGCGGTGAAGGCTTTGAGGCCCCAGAGGAAGCCCATGCGGAAGTTGACCTCGCCGTAGCGGAAGCCGTAGGCGATGGCGGCGATGCCGGCGAAGGCGGCTCCGAGGGCGAAGGCGACGACGATGACGCGGTCGGTGTTGACGCCCATGAGTTTGGCGGTGTCGGGGTCCTGCGCGGTGGCTTGCATGCCGCGGCCGACGCGGGTCTTCATGACGAACCAGCCGAGGGCGAACATGCAGATGGGGGCGGCGACGACGAGGAAGAGGTCGCCGGGCTGGATGGTGACGCTGCCGATGTGGATGGAGTCGCCGGGGATCTCGGGGAAGGTGCGGGAGGACTTGGCGTGCGGGTACCAGGCCCAGATCGCCTGTTGGAGGGCGAGGGAGAGGCCGATGGCGGTGATGAGGGGTGCGAGTCGGGGTGCGTCGCGCAGGGGCCGGTAGGCGAAGCGTTCGGCGCCGATGGCGATGGTCGTGGAGACGATGACGGCGCCGATGATCATGAGGGGGATGGCCACCCACATGGTGGTGCCGCCGGGGAGCCAGAGCCAGACGGTGAGGGCGCCGAACCCGCCGACCATGAAGATCTCGCCGTGGGCGAAGTTGATGAGCTGGACGATGCCGTAGACCATTGTGTAGCCGATGGCGATCAGGCCGTACATGGATCCCAGGAGCAGGCCGTTGACCAGCTGTTGCGGCAGTTCGTGCACCGCAGGTCCTCCGAGTCTTTCGAGCGACGGATTTCGTGTGCCACGGACGCGACGGACACGGCACCGCTGTGACGGCCGGGCCGTCACGGTGTCGGGTGCGACGCCGCGCGGGGCGCTGTCGGGCAGCGCCCCGCGCGGCGGTGTCGTGCTGCGGGTGGCGGGTCAGCCGGTGTAGGTGCCGGACTCGACGGGCTTCCAGCCCTTGGCCGGGTCGGTGGTGTCCTTGACCTGGTAGACCGTGAGCTGCTTGTTCGTGGCGTCGCCGTATTCGTCGAAGGAGACCTTGCCGGTCACGCCGTCGAAGGAGACGTTCTGCATGGCTTCGACGATCTTGGCGCGGGCGTCGGAGGGGAGTTCTCCGTCGTTGTCCTCGACGACCTTTTTGACGGCCTCGATGATCGCCCAGGCGGAGTCGTAGGAGTAGCCGCCGTAGGCTTCGTAGGCCTCTTTGTAGCCGGCCTTCTTGTAGTTGGCGATGAATTCCTTGGCGGAGGGGAGTTGTTCGACGGGCTGGCCGACGGAGGTGGCGTAGTCGCCCTTGCCGTCCTTGCCGGAGAGTTTGATGTAGTCGGCGCTGTAGATGCCGTCTCCGCCGACGAGCGGGATCTTGGCGCCGGCCTTCTTCATCTGCTTGCTCAAGGGGCCGGCGGCCGGGTATTCACCGCCGTAGTAGACGACGTCGGCGTCCGAGTTACGGATCTTGGTGGCGACGGCGCCGAAGTCCTTGGTGTCGGGGTTGATGTGCTCGGTGCCCGCGACCTTGCCGCCGAGTTTGGTGAACTCGTCCTTGAAGGTGGCGGCGAGGCCTGCGCCGTAGGTCTTCTTGTCGTCGACGACGAAGACCTTCTTCTTCTTGGCCTTCTTGTACAGGTACTGCGCGGCGAAGGGGCCCTGGATGGCGTCCGTGGTGGCCGTGCGGAAGTAGGCCTTGTAGGGGCGGACCTTCTTGCCGCCGTTCCAGTCCGGGCCCTGGGTCATGGCCGGGTTGGTGTTGGCGGGGGAGACCAGGACGAGCTTGGCGTCGTCGAAGACCTTCTGCATGGATTCGCCGACGGAGGAGTTCAGGGGCCCGACGGCGCCCAGGAGCTCCTTGTTGGCGACGAACTTGGTGGCGTTCGCCTGGCCGGAGGAGGGCTGTCCCTGGTCGTCGGTGGCCTGGATCTTGAAGGTGATGCCGTCGACGTACTTCTTGTCGTTGGCCTGCTTGACGGCGAGGTCGACGGAGTTGCGGATGCCGAGGCCGAGCGCGGAGAGGTCACCGGTCAGCGGCGCGTCGACGCCGATGACCACGGTGGTGCCGCCGCCGTCGGCGTTTCCCTTGTCCTTGTCGTCACGCGAACCACAGGCCGTGAGGGTGAGGGCCCCCGCGGTGAGTGCGGCGGTGATGGCTATGAGCGAACGTTGACGCACGAACAGTCCTTTCCCCTGGCACGGCTGTCCCCTGTTGGGATGCCGAGTCGAGCGCGGAACCGAACTGACGGGAATCCGGTGGGCGCGGTGACTGGCCGTGACTCTAAGGGCGCCTTTGTGCCAGGTGGAGTGGTCGGACCAAGGCTGTGACGCTCTTGTTATGCCACGGAGTATTCCGAGCTGGAACGCGGGGGGTGATTGGGGCGGAATTTGACCCTGGTCGGTGGATCTCGACGTATCCGCATGCCGAGAATCTCCAGGACAACCGGCAGGAGCGTAAAGGCGTTTGGGTCATGACATGCGTGTTCGTGGGCGTGCGGTGGCCGTCGCTCCAGAAAGATCATTCGCGTATTCCGGACGCCGGATGCGGCGTCGGCCGCTCGTTTGCACGCGCATTACGCACCGTTACTTCCAGGAAAGGGAGCCCGGCATTCCATGGCACTTCTCCGCATTCGCGTATGCGCATCGCGATGATCGACTTCGGGTGACGGGTGTTCCCGATTTCAACGTGAAAGGGGCGGCAGGGGACACGCGTACCGAAAGCGCCACCGGGGGCTGGGTGACCCGGGGCGCGGACGCCGGGGTTCGGCTTTGTGGGGCCTTCGGGGGTGCCGTCCCATCGGCGTACGACATCGCCGTACGTTGCGGCGGGTGCGGGTGCGGGTGCGGGTGCGGGTGCGGGTACGGGTGCGGTTGCGGCGGCCAGGGCGCGGGCGGCGGCTTGGGCCGCGTCGCCCGCTCCGCCAATGCGGCGCAGCCGATGGTGTGTTCGCCCGATACGACGACCACCGCGTGCGGCGGTCGGGCCGCTCGCTCCTCGAAGAGGCCGACGACCGTCGAGGGCGGCACCGGCAGGCGGGAGCCGTCCCAGTGCTCGACCAGCCGCGCACGTTCGGCCTCCGTCAGGACGTCCACGTCACTGAGCCGGATGGGCGGCCGGTCAGGCGGAGGTTCGGCCCGGCCGTGCCGAGGGGTACGTCGGCGGCGGTGGCGAGGGCTGCGCGGGGTGGGCACAGCCCGCGGAGGCGTGCAGCCCTGGGGCGGCGGCTTCCCGGCAGGGGGTGTTCTCGCGCCCGTAGACGTCCGCTGGGTGTCGGCCGGGCGTGCTCGCCCCGGCTTGGCCGGGCCGGTGGCGTTCACGTCCACGGTCCGCCGCTCGGTCCGCCGTCGCGGTGGCGCTCGGCGCAGCGCTCACGGGCCTGGCGGGTGATCAACTCCCGTCCCGCGTCCGTCGTTTCGCGCCGTCGTGCGGTGCGGGCGGCGTCCAGGATCTCGCGCAGGATCTGGTACTGGCCGTTCGACAGGCCCATCGACTGGTAGTCGCCGTAGGTCGAGTCGTCCGCGCGGGCGGTTCCGTCCGCGTCGTAGATCTGCCGGGCCCACTTGGTGATGATCGTGGTGCAGAGGCCGGCGGGAGAGGTGGTGCGTGAGGCGGGGGCGGGGCCGGTGGTGTCCGGCGTGCCACAGCCGGTGCCGAGGGTGAGCGGGAGGGCGAGGGTGAGGGCGAGCGCACAGATCCGTGTCCGGCGCCGGTGCCGCCGCGTCCAGAGCCGTGTCCGGTGCCTCATGCCTCGATGCTGGACCGGAGCCACACCCTCCGACCAGGCGTGTGCGCCCCGCCCCCGCACCGCGCGTCGGGTCAGCCGGTCGCGCCGTCCGCGCCGCCCGCGGGGGCGTCCCGCAGCATGCACGTCAGGCGCGCGCTGCACACCCGCCTGTCCTGCTCGTCACTGATCACGATCTCGTACGTGGCCGTGGAGCGGCCCCGGTGCACCGGCGTCGCGACGCCGGTGACCAGGCCGGAGCGGGCGCCGCGGTGGTGCGTGCAGTTCAGGTCGACGCCGACGGCGAGCTTGCCGACGCCGCCGTGCAGCATCGCGCCGACCGATCCGAGGGTCTCCGCGAGCACGGCGGACGCGCCGCCGTGCAGCAGGCCGTACGGCTGGGTGTTGCCCTCGACCGGCATGGTGCCGACGACGCGTTCCGCCGAGGCCTCCCGGATCTGCACACCCATGCGGGTGCCGAGGTGCCCCGCGGAGAACAGGGCGGCCAGGTCGACACCGAGCGCCGCGTACTCGTCGATGACCTCTTGCGGGAACTTCACGCTGTGCTGCTCACCCATGGGGCCCGGCTCCGTTCGTTCGTCCGTCGACACACTCATCAGCTGTCGCTGCCTGTCGCTGAGCAAACGCTCAGTCGAGCGCCGATTGTTCCAGGCGTACGACGACGGACTTGCTGGCAGGGGTGTTGCTGGTGTCGGCGGTGGCGTCCAGCGGCACCAGGACGTTGGTCTCCGGGTAGTACGCGGCGGCGCAGCCCCGGGCCGTCGGGTAGTGCACGACGCGGAAGCCCGGCGCCCGGCGCTCCACGCCGTCCCGCCACTCGCCGACCAGGTCGGCGTACGTGCCGTCGGCGAGGCCCAGCTCCGCGGCGTCCTCGGGGTTGACCAGGACGACGCGGCGCCCGTTCTTGATGCCGCGGTAGCGGTCGTCGAGGCCGTAGACGGTGGTGTTGTACTGGTCGTGGGAGCGCAGCGTCTGGAGCAGCAGCCGGCCCTTCGGGAGGGTGGGGTACTCCACGGGGGCGGCCGTGAAGTTGGCCTTGCCGGTGGCGGTGGGGAAGCGGCGCTCGTCGCGCGGGGCGTGCGGCAGGGCGAAGCCGCCGGGGCGCGCCACGCGCGCGTTGAAGTCCTCGAAGCCGGGGACGACGCGCGCGATGCGGTCGCGCACGGTGGCGTAGTCCTTCTCGAACTCCTCCCAGGGGGTGCGGGAGGCGGGGCCGAGGACGCGGCGGGCCAGGCGGCACACGATGGCGGGTTCGGAGAGCAGCTGGTCGCTCGCGGGCGCCAGGCGGCCGCGGGAGGCGTGCACCATGCCCATGGAGTCCTCGACGGTCACGAACTGCTCGCCGCCCGCTTGGCGGTCGCGTTCGGTGCGGCCGAGCGTCGGTAGGATCAGGGCGCGGGCGCCCGTGACGGCGTGCGAGCGGTTCAGCTTGGTGGAGACGTGGACGGTGAGGCGGGCCTTGCGCATCGCCGCCTCGGTGACGTCGGTGTCGGGGGAGGCCGACACGAAGTTGCCGCCCATGGCGAAGAAGACCTTTGCCTCGCCGTCGCGCAGAGCGCGGATGGCGCGGACGACGTCCAGGCCGTGGTGGCGGGGCGGCGCGAAGCCGAACTCCTTCTCCAGGGCGTCGAGGAAGGCGGGCGCGGGCCGCTCGAAGATGCCCATCGTGCGGTCGCCCTGCACGTTGGAGTGGCCGCGCACGGGGCAGACGCCCGCGCCGGGGCGGCCGATGTTGCCGCGCAGCAGCAGGAAGTTGACCACCTCGCGGATCGTCGGCACGGAGTGCTTGTGCTGGGTGAGGCCCATCGCCCAGCACACGACCGTGCGCCGGGAGGCGAGCACCATGGCGAGGGCTTCCTCGATGCGCGCACGGTCCAGGCCCGTGGCCTCCAGGGTCTCGTCCCAGTCGGCGTCCCGCGCGGCGGCGGCGAACTCCTCGTACCCATGGGTGTGTTCGCGGACGAACTCCTCGTCGACCGCGCCGTCGGTCTCCAGGATCAGCTTGTTCAGGAGGCGGAAGAGGGCCTGGTCGCCGCCGAGGCGGATCTGGAGGAAGAGGTCGGTCAGGGCGGTGCCCTTGAGCATGCCCTGCGGGGTCTGGGGGTTCTTGAAGCGCTCCATGCCCGCTTCGGGCAGCGGATTGACCGTGATGATCTTCGCGCCGTTGTTCTTGGCCTTCTCCAGGGCGGAGAGCATGCGCGGGTGGTTCGTGCCCGGGTTCTGCCCGGCGACGATGATCAGATCCGACTGGTAGAGGTCCTCCAGCAGGACACTGCCCTTGCCGATGCCGATCGTCTCCGTCAGCGCGGAGCCCGACGACTCGTGGCACATGTTGGAGCAGTCCGGCAGGTTGTTCGTGCCCAGCTCGCGGGCGAACAGCTGGTAGAGGAACGCCGCTTCGTTGCTCGTGCGGCCCGAGGTGTAGAAGACGGCCTCGTCCGGGCTGTCGAGGGCGGCGAGCTCCTCGGCGACGATGTCGAAGGCGCGCTCCCAGGAGACGGGTTCGTACGTGTCCGCGCCCTCCGCCAGATACATGGGGTGGGTGAGGCGGCCCTGCTGCCCCAGCCAGTACCCACTGCGGGTGGCGAGGTCTGCGACGGGGTGCGCGGCGAAGAAGCCGGGGGTCACCCGGCGCAGCGTGGCCTCCTCGGCGACCGCCTTCGCGCCGTTCTCGCAGAACTCCGCCTTGTGCCGGTGCTCGGGCTCGGGCCAGGCGCAGCCGGGGCAGTCGAAGCCGTCCTTCTGATTGACGCGCAGCAGGGTAAGCGCGGTGCGGCGCACGCCCATCTGCTGCTGCGCGACCCGCATCGTGTGGCCGATGGCGGGCAGCCCGGCGGCGGCGTGCTGCGCCTGCTCGACCTGCGGCGCGTCCTGGACCGGATCGCCCTTGGGCGGCTTGCTTGCCATGGTCGGCTCCCCTTCGAGCACCTGCGTGAGCTACGTCTCCGATCCTCCCACGCACCGGTGACAATGCCGGGCTCAGGGGCGGGAGCGGCCGGGACTGTCAGTGGGGCGTGGCAGGATCGGGGACGTGGCAGAAACAGCATCGAAGAAGAAGTCCGAGTCCGTGGCGGCCAAGGCCCCGAAAGCGGGCGGTGAGCAGCGCCCGCGCCTGCTCCTCATGGACGGGCACTCCCTGGCGTACCGGGCGTTCTTCGCGCTGCCCGCGGAGAATTTCACGACCGCCACGGGCCAGCCGACGAACGCGATCTACGGCTTCGCGTCGATGCTGGCGAACACACTGCGCGACGAGGCGCCCACGCACTTCGCGGTGGCCTTCGACGTCTCGCGCAAGACGTGGCGCTCCCAGGAGTTCCCCGACTACAAGGCGAACCGTTCCAAGACGCCGGACGAGTTCAAGGGCCAGGTCGAGCTGATCGGCGAGATGCTCGACGCGATGCACGCGGTGCGCTTCGCCGTGGACGGCTATGAGGCGGACGACGTCATCGCGACGCTCGCCACGCAGGCGGAGGCGGCCGGCTTCGACGTGCTGATCGTCACGGGCGACCGCGACTCCTTCCAGCTGATCACCGACCACGTCACCGTGCTCTACCCGACCAAGGGCGTCTCGGAGCTGACCCGCTTCACGCCGGAGAAGGTCGCGGAGAAGTACGGCCTCACCCCGAGCCAGTACCCGGACTTCGCGGCGCTGCGCGGCGACCCGTCGGACAACCTCCCGGGCATCCCCGGTGTCGGCGAGAAGACCGCCGCGAAGTGGATCAACCAGTTCGGTTCGTTCGCCGACCTCGTCGAGCGCGCAGAGGAGGTCAAGGGCAAGGCCGGGCAGAACTTCCGCGACCACCTGGAGGCGGTCAAGCTCAACCGCCGCCTGACCGAGATGGTGCGTGACGTCGAGCTGCCGAAGACGGTCGCCGACCTGGAGCGCGCTCCGTACGACCGCACGGCGCTCGCCATGGTCCTGGACACCCTGGAGATCCGTAACCCCTCGCTGCGCGAGCGTCTGCTGGCCGTCGACCCGGGCGCCGAGGAGGCCGAGCAGACCCCTGTCGCGCCCGGCGTCGAGCTGGACGGCGCGGTCCTCGGCGCGGGCGAGCTCGCCCCCTGGCTGGCCGAGCACGGCAAGGCGGTCCTCGGCGTCGCCACGGTCGACACCTGGCAGCTCGGTTCGGGCACGGTCACCGAGGTCGCGCTCGCCGCGGCCGGGGGAGCGGCCGCCTGGTTCGACCCGACGGCCCTGGACGAGGCCGACGAGAACGCGTTCGCGACCTGGATCGCCGACCCCGCCAAGCCCAAGGTGATGCACAACGCCAAGGCCGTCATGCGGGTCTTCCCCGAGCACGGCTGGTCGGTGGACGGCGTCACCATGGACACCGCCCTGGCCGCCTATCTCGTCAAGCCGGGCCGCCGCTCCTTCGCGCTGGACGCCCTCTCCCTGGAGTACCTGGGCCGTGAGCTGGCGCCCGCATCCGCCGCCGACGGACAGCTCGCCTTCGGTACGGAGGAGGACGAGCGGGCCGAGGCGGACTTCCTGATGTCGCAGGCCCGCACCGTCCTGGACCTCGGCACCGCCTTCGGCGAGAAGCTGCGGGAGGTCGGCGCGAGCGACCTCATGCAGGACGTCGAGCTGCCCACGTCCACGCTCCTGGCCCGCCTGGAGCGGCACGGCATCGCGGCCGACCGCGCCCATCTGGAGGCGATGGAGCAGCAGTTCGCTGGCGCCGTGCAGCAGGCGGTGAAGGAGGCGCACGCCGCGGCGGGGCACGAGTTCAACCTCGGCTCGCCCAAGCAGCTCCAGGAAGTCCTCTTCGGCGAGCTGAACCTCCCCAAGACGAAGAAGACCAAGACCGGCTACACCACGGACGCGGACGCCCTGGCCTGGCTCGCCGTCCAGACGGAGAACGAACTGCCGGTCATCATGCTCCGCCACCGCGAGCAGGCGAAGCTGCGCGTCACCGTCGAGGGGCTGATCAAGTCGATCGCCGCGGACGGCCGCATCCACACCACGTTCAACCAGACGGTGGCCGCGACGGGCCGTCTCTCCTCGACGGACCCCAACCTCCAGAACATCCCGGTCCGCACGGACGAGGGCCGCGCGATCCGCCGCGGCTTCGTCGTCGGTGAGGGCTTCGAGTCGCTGATGACGGCGGACTACAGCCAGATCGAGCTGCGCGTGATGGCGCACCTCTCCGAGGACGAAGGCCTCCTGGAGGCATTCAGCTCCGGCGAGGACCTGCACACCACCGTCGCCTCGCAGGTGTTCTCCGTGGACCGTTCGAAGGTCGACGCGGAGATGCGGCGCAAGATCAAGGCCATGTCGTACGGCTTGGCGTACGGCCTTTCGGCGTTCGGCCTCTCCCAGCAGCTGAACATCGACGCGGGTGAGGCGCGTGCCCTGATGGACACGTACTTCGAGCGGTTCGGAGGCGTACGGGACTATCTGCGCCGCGCGGTCGACGAGGCCCGCGCCACGGGGTACACGGAGACGATGCTGGGCCGCCGGCGGTATCTGCCGGACCTCAACAGCGACAACCGCCAGCGCCGCGAGATGGCCGAGCGGATGGCGTTGAACGCCCCGATCCAGGGCACGGCCGCGGACATCGTCAAGATCGCCATGCTGAACGTCCACGGGGCGCTGACGGAGGCGAAGCTGGAGTCCCGGATGCTGCTCCAGGTCCACGACGAAATCGTCCTGGAGATCGCTCCGGGGGAGCGGAAGAAGGTGGAGGAGCTGGTCCGCCGGGAAATGGCCGGCGCGGTGGCCCTCCGGGCGCCGCTGGACGTCTCGGTGGGCGTGGGCCCGAACTGGGAATCAGCAGCGCATTAGCCTTCCGGGGGCGGGGCGGTGGGGGCGTGGCTCGGCTGTCGGCGTGTCGTCTGCTGGGGGTCCGGTGGGGGCTGGCCGCGCAGTTCCCCGCGCCCCTGAGGGGGCGGTGGGGGTTGGGGTTTCGGGGTCTGCTGGGGGTCCGGTGGGGGCCGGCCGCGCAGTTCCCCGCGCCCCTGAAGGGGCGGGGCGGAAGGGGCTCGTGGCCTCCCCCGGCGAGGCACAGCGCCCCAAAGGGCCGCGGGGAACTGCGCGAGCAACCCTCACGCCCCCGCACTCTGGACACCACGGCCACCCCCACCCGCCCCTCAGGGGCGCGGGGAACTGCGCGAGCAACCACAACCCACCCGCAGCGAGGACACCACGGCCACCCCCCCCCACCCCCCAGGGGCGCGGGGAACCGCCGGAGCCACCACAACCCACCCGCAGCGAAGACCACCCGGCCACCCACCCCCCCCCCCCGGCCCCCCGGCACCCCGCCACCACCCCACCCCCCCGCCCGCCAACACCC
>NZ_JAFEXF010000120.1 GCF_016905445.1 Streptomyces sp. G44 | reverse complement strand
CGGCTGCGCAGGCTGGCCCTGGAGCTCGTGAAGTTCGGTGTGGTCGGCGGCAGCGGGGTCGCCGTCAACCTCCTCGTCTTCAACCTCCTTCTGCACGGCTTCGGTTCGCCCCCGATGACCGCGACGGTCCTGGCCAGCTGCGTGGCCATGGGCACCAACTACCTGGGCTTCCGCTTCTTCGCGTACCGCGACCGCGCCTCGCGCACCAAGCGGCAGATCGCCCTGTTCTTCGTCTTCAGCGGGATCGGCGTCGCGATGGAGAGCGTCCTGTTCTACGCGGCGTACCACGGCGCGGACATGAGCGGACCGATCGGCTCGAACATCGCCAAGGCGCTGTCGATCGTCCTGGCGTCGGCGTTCCGCTTCCTGGTCTACCGGACGTGGGTCTTCCAGCACGATGCGCGTCGCCACTAAGGGGGTCATACGGACCCCGCCGCGTGCTTTCGTACCGCACGCCTTCGCCCTGCTCTGTGTCGCCCTGCTCCTCCTGGTGATCGTCCGGCTGCCCTGGGCGGGCGACCTCGGCATCCACGCGGCGACGATCGAACGCTTGCGGCACGATCCGCTGCACCCTGGCAATCCCCTGGTCGACGCGGACACCCCGAGCCCCTACTACTCGCCCTGGACGCTGCTGCTCGGCTGCCTGGCGAAGGCGACCGGGCTCGGCACGTTCGTGGTGCTGCGGGTGGCCGCGCTGGCAGGCGTAGCGCTGCTGGTGACGGGCGTCGGGCACTTCGTACGTACGTTCAGTACGCGCCGCGGGGTGATGCCGCTGGCGGTGCTGTGCCTGCTGCTGCTCTGGGGCCCGGGGCTGTTCAACTGGAGCGGTTTCCTGGGCCTGAACTCCCTGGCGCTGACGATTTCCTACCCGAGTACGTTCGCGCTCGGGCTCTCCTTCCACTTCTGGGCGCTGCTGCGGAAGGCGTTGGGCCCGGCCGCGGGGTGGCGGGTGTTCCTGGGGCTCGGGGTGCTGTGGGCGGTGATCCTCCTGTCCCACCAGTTCACGGGCGTGGTCGCGTCGTTCGGGGCGCTGGCGATGGTGCTCGGGGCGCGGCCGTGGCCGGGGCGGGCGGTGCTGCTGCGGGTGGCGGGCGGCCTGGCGCTCGGGTTCGGGGTGTTGGCGCTCTGGCCGTACTACTCCTTCTTCGACCTGCTCGGCGCGGGCGGCCTGGAGGAGATCCACCGCTCCCTGTACCGGAACCTGCTGCCGCACTTCGGCCTGGCGCTGCTGGGCGTCGCGGCGCTGGCGGTGCGGTGGCGCAGGGACCGCCGCGACCCCCTGGTGATCTTCTTCGCCCTCGGCGCGGCGATGTTCGCGGCGGGCGGCCTGACCGGCCACTACTCGTGGGGCAGGGTGCTGCCCGCCGCCCTGATCCCGGCGCAGGTGGCGGCGGCACTGGAGGTCTTCGAGGCGGGCGCCGCACGCAGGGCCTTCGCCGCCCTGCTGGGCGCGGCGCTGCTGCTGGGCGCGTGGACGCAGGCGGGAACGGTGGGGTATGTGGTGCCGCGGGGGGCGCTGCCGGGCCCGGTGGCCGCGAAGTACCGGCCGCCGTGGACGGGTTACCACTGGCTGACGTCGTCGCGGGTGCGGGTGCGTTACGGCGACGTGGTCATGGCGAAGACGTTCCCTGCCCGCCAGATCCCGGCGTACGGGCCGTACACGGTCGCCCCCGGCTATCCGGACTTCTTCCTGCCGGACGAAGGGGAGCGGGGGGAGGCGGTACGGAAGTACTTCGCGCCGGGCACGGCGCGGGCGGAGCGGCTGGGGATTCTGCGGCGGTATGGGGTGCGGTGGGTTGTGGCGTATCCGGGGGACGGGGGGTTGCGCGCGGATGACCCGGCGCTGCGGAGGACGTCTGTCGGTCCGCGGGGGCAGGTGTTGTACGAGGTAGTGGGGTGAGGCGGGGCGGTCCGAGGCGAGTGCCAGGAGGCTGGTGCTGGGCGAGGCCTCACTCGGGCGTGAATTCGTACTGCAGCTCGTAGAGGTGGCCCGCCTTGACCATGACCGTGGCTTCGATGGGCCGGTCCTCGTCGCTGTAGACGACGCGCAGGGTGCGCAGCACGGGCAGGTCGCTCGGGAGGCGCAGCGCCTGGTACTGCTCCTGGGTGGGGACTCTGGCGGAGACCCGGTCCACGCTCAAGCGGGGTGGGAAGCCCAGTTCGGCGAGGAGGGCCGGGGTGCCGCCCCGGATCTTCTGCTTGCCCATGATGGGGGTGCTGTGGGCCAGGCTCAGCGGGTAGTAGGACGCGACCAGTTCGACCGGTTCGTCGTCCAGGAAGAGGATCTGGCTGCGGAGGACCGCCGTTTCGCCGTGGGAGAGGTTCAGGGCCGCCGAGACGTCGGCCGGAGGTCGCGACTCCGCCACGTCCAGCAGCGTGCTGTGTGCCCGGGCGCCGTGCTGGGCCGCCTCGGTGAGCCAGCGGTAAGGCTCTCCTGGAGGCGCCGGGGCCATGTAGGAGGCGGGCCGCATGGTTCGTTGCCGGTGCTCTCGTACGGTGACCGCCGCCCCGGCACGGCCGATGACGAGTCGCTCGTCCTTCAGGAGGTGCAACGCCTTCTGGATGGTGGCATTGGACGCGTCGAACCGTTCTTTGAGCTGGTTCGTGGAGGGCAGCTTCGAGCCCGGGGCGAGGTCGCCGCTCATGATCTCGTCCCGGAGATCGGCGGCGATCCGCTCGTGCAGGGGGCGGTGGTCCGCCGTGCCGTCGTCGGTGTGGGGCACTGTCATCCGATCCTGATCTCGTAGCGGAGCCGCTGACGGTGCGCCGGCATGACCATCAAGTCGGCCTGAATCGGCCGGTCGTCACCGTCCAGGGTGACCCTGCTCAGCCGGAGGACCGGTTCGTCGCCGTCCAGGCGCAAGGCCTCGCGCTCGTCCGCCGTGGGCATGCGGGCGGTGACATCTTCACGGACGCATACGCCGACGTGCCCGAGTTCGGCGAGGAGCGTGACGGCTCCACCGCGGATCTTGCCTGTCACGGCGAGGCGGGTGCCGCGGGCGATCTCCACGGGGTAGTAGGTGTCCGTCAACTCGCTGGGTAGGTCGTCGAGTTCGATGACCCTGCGGCGTACGACGACTGGTTCCCCGGCGGTTACGCCGAGCAGGGCGGCGGCCTCCTCCGGCGCGGGCACCTCACCGGCATACACGATGCGCTGGCTGCCCTTGCCGCCCTGGGAGGCGGCCTCCTCGCCCCAGGCGTCGGGCTGCCCCTTCTCCCGGGGCGCCAGGTACGGCATCGAGGTACTGACCCACGCGCTGTCACTCACGGCGTCCTCCTGCTGACCGATGGGCGGCGACCTTGCTCGCCTACACGGTAAGGAAATCACGCCGGGTGCCCGCCTTGGCCCAACCTTGCTGCTTTTCGCGAAGAGTAGTACGTTCCTCATCATCGTGCAGTCCAGGAACAAGGCGGTGGTTCGGCGTGCCCCTGTCACGGCAACGACGGTTTCCCCGTGCTCGCAGATCTGTGAGCACCGCACGCTCCTTCGCCGTCGAGATCCTCACGGAGTGGGGCATCGAGGAACGGCTGGACGACATCCGGCTCTGTGTCTCCGAACTCGCCACGAATGCCGTGCTGCATGGTGTCCCGCCTGGGCGGGAGTTCTGTCTGTGCCTTGTCCTCGACGTCCCGTTCGTCCGTGTCGAGGTGGTGGACAGCGGCGACGGGCAGCCGCGGGTGCTTGACCAGAACGCCGAGGACACCGGTGGTCGTGGACTCTTCCTCACGAGCGCTCTGAGCGACGACTTCGGGGTCACCTCGCGCGTCCCGGGTAAAACCGTGTGGGCGGTCTTCAAAACCGGCTCTGTCGCCGCACCCGCGGAGTAGTCACCGCGCCACACTCGCCACCAACCGCGCAATCCCCCTCACCCGCGCCCCCGCCTTCCTCCCCGCCCTGCGCGCCAGCGGACGTACGACCTTTGCCGTCACGCCCACCGGGGTCCAGCGGAGCTGGAGGCGGCCCGTGGCACGGCCCTCCGGTTCCACCGTGACCTCGTGGGGGAGCGCGCCGCCCCGGTAGTCGATGCGGGCCCGCAGGGGCGGGAAGGTGAGGGGGGCCAGGAGCAGGGACGTGTTGCGCAGGGTGCCCGAGGTCAGTTGCAGGACCGGGTGACGGGTGCCCTCGAAGCCGTTGAGGGGGAGGGGGGCCAGGGTCAGGTCCAGGTGGGCCGTGCCCTCGAAGACGCCGGGGCGGACCGGGGTGAGGCGGAAGGGGGTTTTCATGCGGCGCCGGCCGGGGGCCAGCAGGAGCGTCGCCACCTGGGGGCCCACCGGGAGCCGCAGGCCCGGGTCGTACGTGCGGATCGTGAGGACGACCGTGGCTCCCGGGCCACGGTCCACCCGCGTGATCTCGTGGCGGAACTGCGCGCTGGGGAAGGGGCGGGAGTCCAGGCCCAGGTCCGTCAGGTCCAGTTCGGCGCGGGACCTCTCCGACTCCGGGACGTACGCGCCCCAGTACACCCGGCCCTCCGCGTCCATCGACGTCTCCCGTGGCGCCACCCCGTGGCCCAGGCCCCGCGCCGCCAGTCGCGCGTCCGTCAGGCGGGCGTCGCGGATCAGCTGGAGGACGACCCGCTCGGCGCGGGGCAGGCGGGCGTACGCGCCGGGGGACAGTTCCGCCAGGTACGGGTTGACGAGCTCCGCGAAGCCCGTCAGCCACTCCTCGTCACGGAACGGCAGGTCCCCCGCGTACATCCGGAAGTCGTGCTTCAGGAATTTGTAGTCTTTTGCTTCCTTGATGCCCTCGTGGCCGCTGTCCTGCAAGAAGGCGTCTATCAGGCGTTGTACGTGGATGCGGTCCCGCACGTTCGACAGCTTGTGGCGCTGGTTCGAGATCGACGCCGACTCCGCCGCCTCGTAGGGCGCTATGTACCAGCGGTAGACCGGGTCCGGGATCACCGTGAAGGCCCGCGCCAGGCAGTACGCCTGAGCCGAGAACAGCTGGTCCTCGTAGTGGATGCCCTCCGGGAAGCGCAGCTCGTTGCGGTCCAGGAACTCCCGGCGGTACATCTTGCTCGTGGACAAGTGCTCGAAAAGCAGCGCCGGTTCCGCCTCGATGCCCCCCACCGTGCGGCGTTCCGCCACCAGGTGCGGCATCCACGTCGACGTGCGGCCCGTGTCCACCCGGACCCGCTCCACCGCCCCCATCGCGAAGTCCACCTCGCGCTCGCGGTGCGCCGTGAGCAGCAACTCCACCGCCCTCTCCGGGAGTTCGTCGTCGCTGTCCAGGAACATCAGGTACGGGGCGCGCGCGATCTCCAGGGCGCGGTTGCGGGGCGCGCTGCACCCGCCGCTGTTCTCCGGCAGGCGCAGGTACGTGATGCGGGCGTCCTCCGCCGCCAGCCGGCGGGCCACTTCAGGGGTGTTGTCCGTGGAGTGGTCGTCGCTGATGATGATCTCGATGTCCGCGTGCGTCTGGCGGCGCAGGGAGGCCACCGCGCGCGGCAGCCGCTCCGCGTCGTTGTAGACGATCACCGTCACGGTGACGTCGGGTATCCGCGTCATCGGGTCGTCGCCTCCTCGGGCGTCGGGGCCGGCGTGCGCTGGTCGACCGGGGTCACGGGCGGCAGGGACTCCTCGCTCTCGCCGAGGAAGACGCGGCGTACGACCCGCTCGGCGGCGCGCCCGTCGTCGTACTCGCAGAAGCGCTCGCGGAACACCTTGCGGGCCTTGGCCGCTTCCCCGTCGCGCCACGCGTCCGAGGTGAAGGTCTCCGTCAGCTCCTCCTGCGTGCGCGCGACCTTGCCCGGCGCCTGGATCATCAGGTCGAAGTAGACGCCGCGCGTTTTCGCGTACGTCTCCCAGTCGTCGGCGTAGACGACGATCGGGCGGTCCAGGTTGGCGTAGTCGAACATGATCGACGAGTAGTCCGTGATCAGCGCGTCCGCCGCGAGGGAGAGGTCCTCCACCGGGTCGTAGGAGGAGACGTCGATGATCCGGCCGCTCTTGCGCAGGCCCGCCAGCGGCGAGGTCGCGCCGCCGTAGAAGTAGTGGCCGCGCACGAGCAGGACCGTGTCCTCGCCGAGGCGGTCCGCGAGTGTCGCCAGGTCCAGGCGCGGGGTCCAGGCGGCCTCGTAGTCGCGGTGGGTCGGCGCGTAGAGGATCGCCCGCTTGCCCGGCGCGATGCCGAGCCGGTCGCGGATCGCGCGGATGTCGGCGGCCGTCGCGCGGTAGAAGACGTCGTTGCGCGGATAGCCGTAGTCGAGGGATTCGTACCGCGACGGGTACGCGCGTTCCCACATCCGCGTCGAGTGGCTGTTCGCGGAGACGCTGTACGTCCACTTGTCGACGCGGGCCAGCAGGCTGTGGAAGTTCAGGCCCTTGGACGCGGCCGGGTAGTCGAGCTGGTCCAGGCCCATCCGCTTGAGCGGCGTGCCGTGGTGGGTCTGGACGTGGATGGCGTCCGGGCGCTTGACGATCGCGTTGGGGAAGTTGACGTTGTTGACCAGGTACTTGGCGCGCGCCATCACCTCCCAGTAGCGGGGTGTGCCGGGCACGATGTGGTCGGTGCCGGGCGGCAGCAGCGGGACGTTCGCCGCCGTGACGACCCACACCGGGTGGATGTGCGGGGCGAGTTCGGCGAGCTTCGCCGCGATGGCGGCCGGGTTGCAGGCCACGCCCCGGTCCCAGTAGGCCGTGAAGACGGCGAGGTTCGGGTCGACGGGGCGTTCCAGGTCTCTGCGGTAGCGCAGGTCGCGGACCTTCAGGCCCACCTTGTGCTTGCGCGCCACGACCGCCGAACGCAGCTTGCGGCGCTGCTGGTTGGCGGTCTGGAACGCGCGGTACTTCGTGTACGCGTCCTCTTCGAGGATGCGGCGCCGCACGCCCTCCGGGCCGCCCGGCCGCTGGTACCCCTCGGGGCGCCACGCGACGGCCGCCCGGGAGGCGCGGTGGAAGAACTCCTTGCGCACGGCGTCCGGCAGCTTCTCGCGGGCGATGATCCGCAGGCAGTCGCCGACCATCACGTCGTAGAGCGCGGCCCGGGGCGCGGGAGGCAGGCCGAGGTCCGCGGCGAGGGTCAGCAGCGACTCATGGCGGCCGATGACGCCGAAGCGCTCCTCGGGGCGGCCGCTCGGCAGGCTTTCGGCGCGCAACTCGCGTACGTTCAGCGCCACTTGGTCGAGCGTCGCGATGCGGCCCGCGAGGAGCAGCGCGGCGTACGCGGCGTACGTCTCGTCGTCCCCCGCCAGGTGTTCCGCGTGCTCCCGCCAGAAGTCCGCCCGCAGCACACGGTTGCCGAGCAGCGGCGTGACCCGCAGCAGGTCCGGGCAGTCCGCGAGCGGCAGGTCGCGGCGGCCCTGCCGGGCGAGGTGCTTGCCGTCCGGGCTCGGCATGCCCTGGTGCCGCCATGTGGAGCGGACGTGGTCGACCACGAGTACGTCGACGCCCTCCCCGAGGTCGGCCACGCGGTCCCCCACCGTGCGCGGCGCGCCCGTCGGCACGGTGTCCTTGCTGTGCACGAAGTGCAGCCACCGGCCGCCCGCCCGCCCGGCGCCCGCCGCCCGCGCCGCCGCGTCGGCCGTGCCCTCGGGCAGCGGGACGACGGTGACGCCGGGCCGGTCCGAGGCGGCGGCCCGCGCCGAGGCGCCCACCGCGGCGACGATCACCTCGACGCCGGGCGAGGCCTGCGCGGCGAGGGCGTCGAGGCCGGCGGCCAGGTGGCCCTGGATGTCGCGGCCGTACACGACCACGCTCAGCACGGGCGGCCCGGCGGTGGTGTCCTGCTGTTCCTCGGGCATGGCGGTGCCCCCCTCTTCCGTGCTCATGCGGTCGTCGTCCCTCGGTGGGCCAGCATCCGGTCCACCACGCGGCGCGCGGCCTGCCCGTCGTCCAGGTCGCAGAACGCGGCGCGGAACTCCTCGTACGCCTGTCCGTACGGCTCGCGCACCGCGTCCACGTCCCGCAGCGCCGCGATCAGCTCGTCGGAGGTGGTGACCAGCGGGCCCGGCGCGCGCTTCTCGAAGTCGAAGTAGAAGCCGCGGAGGCGGTCGCGGTAGTGCTCCAGGTCGTACGTGAAGAACAGCATCGGACGGCCCGTCACGGCGAAGTCGAACATCACCGATGAGTAGTCGGTGACCAGGACGTCGGCGATCAGGAGCAGGTCCATGATGTCCGGGTAGCTCGCGACGTCCCACACGAAGCCGTCGCCCGCGCCCGGCACCGGCTCCACGATGTGCGCGTGCGGCCGGATCAGGAGCACGTGGTCGTCGCCCAGTTCGTGGCGCGCCTTCTCCAGGTCGACGCGCAGGTCGAGGAGGAAGCCGCCGCGGTGGCGCTGCTTGTCCTCGCGCCAGGTGGGGGCGTAGAGGATCACCTTCTTGCCGTCGGGCAGGCCGAGGGCGCGGCGCACGCGGGCGGCGCGCTCGGCGCGGTCGGGGGCGAGCAGGACGTCGTTGCGGGGGTAGCCCGCCTCCAGGAGTTCGCCGGCCGCGGCGTCACCGTCGTCGCCGAACCGGAAGGCGCTGCGCATGATCGGCGTGCTGAACCGGTTCGGGGAGAGCAGCATCGTCCACTGGTGGCGCTCGCGGTCCAGGTCCAGCAGGTACTGGGTGCTCGCGAAGTGGTCGTTGTCGAAGTCGAAGCCGATCCGCTTCAGCGGGGTGCCGTGCCAGGTCTGGACGATCTGCTGGCCCTCGCGCCGCTCCAGCCAGCGCGGGAAGTGCGTGTTGCCGACGATGTAGCGGGAGCGGGCCATCGCCTCGTAGTACTCGGGGCTGTGCACGCGCACCGCCTTCGCGGTCGGCGGGACCTCGCACTGGCCGTCCTTGACGACCCACAGGTGTTCGAGGGGCAGGCCGCGGCGGACCATCTCCTCGTGGATCGCGCGCGGCGAGTCGCCGTACATGCGGCCGCCGAAGACGTCGTACAGGACGGCCTCGCGCAGCGGCTCGTGGCGGGCGGCGGGGTAGGCCTCGGTGCGCAGGCGGGTCTGGCGGTAGCGGCTGCGCTCGTCGGGGCGCAGCTCGGAGTGGGCCATCAGCGCCAGCTGGTCGTACTGCCGGACCTGGAGCTCGACGCGCTTGCCGTGCGCCACGACCTCCAGGGGCAGCTGCGCGTGGACGGGCGGGGCGAGCTGGACGGCGGTGCGGGAGCCGTCCGGCTTCTGCACGGACGGCCACCAGAAGCCGGCCCGCAGCGGGGTGCCGCCGGCGTGGCGGTGAGTGGGGGCGGGCACGAAGCTCGCCTCGAAGCGGCCGCCCCTGGCGCGGGCGGGGAACGTGTACTCGTGGCCCGACCAGGTCTGGCGCAGGACCAGTTCGAGGTCGCAGGCGCCCTGCGCGGGGTAGCTGCCGGTGAGGGTGACGGTGCCGTCGGGGGCCACGGAGACGCGGTCGACCAGCGGCTGCGCGGGCTGGTCGCAGAGCTGGAGGTAGCCGCCGGGGCTGCGGCGGGCGTACATCGCGCGGTCGCCGTGCGGGAACTGGGCGCCGGAGAAGCCTTCGCGGTCGTCCAGGATGAGGGCGAGGCGGGTCGACTTGGCCCCGGCCTCAGCCCCGGCTTCGGCCCCGGCCCCCGTCCCGGCCTCGTTCCCGGTGACGATCTCCACCGACATGTCCCACCGGCCGATCGACCGCTCCGCCTGCGTCGGCCGCAGGCGCTCGTGGTCCTCGCGGACCTCCGTCAGGGCCGCCGTGTCCACCTGGGCGGTGAACGGGACGCGGCCCTCGCGCGGGACCCCGAGGTCCAGCGGGACCGTGCGGATCGTGCCGGACTCGCGGTGGCGCATGCGCAGCCGGGCCGCGCCCTCGGGCGCCGTGCGCAGCACACCGCGTACGAGGAGACCGGTGCCCTCGGCGCGGACCTCCAGGGCACGCGCGTGCGCCGTCTCCACGCGGATGGCCAGCTCGCCGTCCTGGATCTGCGGGGCGACACGGACGTCCTCGGTGACCCAGTGCGCGGGCGGCGTCTGCCCGGAGCCCGTGCCCGCGCCGTACAGCGGCCCGCGCCGCGGTGTCGAACCCGTGCCCGCCACGGCGACCCGCACGTACCACAGGCCGTCCACCCACCTGCCGCGGTGCCGCAGCCGCGCCGGGTTCACCAGCGCGCCGAAACCCGCCCAGTCGGCGTGCCGGAACTCCGCCCCCGAGGCCACGGTGGCCTCCGGGTCCAGGTGGCTGCGGGCAGGCACCAGCACCGTGCGGCGGCTGCCCTTCTCCTTCAGGATCAGCGACTTGAGGGCCTTGCTCCGCGACTCGGCGCCGAGCTGGCGCGGGAACGCCCAGCCGGACAGCCACAGCTTGCCGTCGTGCCAGGCGGCCTCGTCGAGGCGGCTGCGCAGCCGCAGTTCGGGGCCGAGGCGCAGCACCGCGTCCGGCACCGGGGCGGTCGGGTCGAGGAAGGGGTAGTCCGCCTTGGGGTGCAGCGTCCCGGAGACGGGGATCGAGCCGCCGTGCTCCTTCTCGAACTCCAGCTGCGCGATCAGCTCGTCCAGGCGCCGGTGCACGGTCAGGTACAGCTTCAGCTTGTGCGGCACGTGCAGCGCGCGCACCGCGTCCTGCCCGATCTCGCGGACGAGGCGGCCCACGTGCTCCAGGAACGCCTCCTGGTACGCGGCGTCGGAGCCGGGCAGCACCCGCCAGAAGAGCGGGATCTCCTCGGCGAGCGCGTTGTTGTCGTAGACCCGCAGGTGCTCGGCGTACATCGGGTCGTCGTCGACGCGGGCGAGCAGGAACTCGCGCACCATGCGGATCGACTTCACGCGGTCGATCAGGCCCTGCGGGTTGGTGCGGTTCTGCGTGATGGAGCGCTCGCCGATCTCGCGCTCGCGCCAGTTGTAGATCGGCTCGCTCAGCACGTCCACGGCGTCCGCGAGGTAGTGCGCGGGGACGCTGACGGGGGCGTCCTCGTAGAGCATGGCCTCCGGGTACGCGAGCCGGTGCTCCTCCCAGAAGGAGCGGCGGTACACCTTGTTCCACGCGGTGCGGTCGGTCAGCAGCGGGCGGAACTTCGAGACGTGCGTCCGCAGCCGGGTCGCCGCGAACGGCACGCGGTGCACGGGCGACTGGACGTACCCGGCGGAGCGGAAGCGGGTGACGTTGCCCGCCGCGAAGTCGGAGCCGGTCTCGTCGAGCGTCTCGATGAGCAGCGCGTACGCCGTCGCGGGCAGCGTGTCGTCACTGTCGACGAACGCCAGGTACTCGCTGTGCGGGGACATCTCCCGTACGCCCGTGTTCCGCGCCGCGCCCAGGCCCTTGTTCTCCTGGGATATGAGGCGGAAGCGGGGGTCGGCCGCCGCGAAGCGCCCGGCGATCGCCGCGCTGCCGTCCGTCGACCCGTCGTCGACCATGACCACTTCGAAGTCCGTGAAGGTCTGGGCCGCCAGGGACTCCAGGCACTCGTCGAGGTAGAGCTCGACGTTGTAGACGGGGACGACAACACTCAGCCGTGGCTGCACGCGCACTCCTTCTGTTGCTAAACGCTCCCATAGTGTAAGGATGCGCGTATTGATGCGACAAAAGGGCTACCTGTCCGGTTTTGGAACCCTCGGTCAGGAGAACCGTTCGTACTCCTTCAGTACGTCCGCCGTCGGCCCGTCCATCCGCAGCTCGCCGCGCTCCAGCCACAGCACCCGGTCGCAGGTGTCGCGGATCGACTTGTTGTTGTGGCTGACCAGGAAGACCGTGCCCGCGCGCTCGCGCAGCTCGCGGATGCGGGCCTCGGAGCGCTTCTGGAAGGAGCGGTCGCCGGTGGCCAGCGCCTCGTCGACGAGCAGGACGTCGTGGTCCTTGGCGGCGGCGATGGAGAAGCGCAGGCGGGCCGCCATGCCGGAGGAGTACGTGCGCATCGGCAGCGTGATGAAGTCGCCCTTCTCGTTGATGCCGGAGAACTCGACGATGTCGTCGTAGCGCTCCGCCACCTGCTCGCGGCTCATGCCCATGGCGAGACCGCCGAGGCGTACGTTGCGCTCGCCCGTCAGGTCGTTCATCATCGCCGCGTTCACGCCGAGCAGGGAGGGCTGGCCGTCGGTGAAGATGCGGCCCCGCTCCACCGGAAGCAGGCCCGCGATCGCCTTGAGCAGCGTCGACTTGCCTGATCCGTTGGTGCCGATCAGGCCGATCGCCTCGCCCTTGCGGGCGGTGAACGACACGTTCTTGACGGCGTGCACCGTGCGCACGCCCGCCCGCGCCTCGGTCCTCCCGCGGCCGCCGATGATGCGGTTGAGGGCGGCGGTGGCGGTGCCGCGGCCCGCGCCGGTGCCGTGCACGCGGTAGACGATGTCGACCTGGTCGACGATGACGGTGGGGGCGGGGGTGGTGTCTGTCTCAACCACGGCCGTACGTCTCCTCTGCCTTCCAGAAGTAGATGAACCCGCCGACTCCGGCCAGCAGCGCCCAGCCCAGCGCCCACGCCCACGCGAGGTGCGGGAGCTGGTCCGCGCGGAAGGTGTCGATCAGGGCGAAGCGCATCAGGTCGATGTAGACGGCCGCCGGATTGCATTCCAGGAGGACCTGGACGGCGTGCGGCAGGCCCCGGTCCTTCAGGACCGCGTCGATGCTCCACATCACCCCGGACGCGTACATCCACGTCCGCAGCACGAACGGCATCAGCTGCGCGATGTCCGGCGTCCTGCTGCCGAGCCTGGCCATGACGAGCGCGAGGCCCGTGTTGAACGTGAACTGGAGGACGAGGACCGGCACCACCAGGAGCCACGACGCGGTGGGCGGGACGCCGAAGCAGAGCAGGATCACCACCAGCGCGCCCATGGAGAACAGCAGCTGCTGGAGCTGTTGCAGGCAGTACGAGATGGGCAGCGAGGCGCGCGGGAAGTGCAGGGCGCGCACCAGGCCGAGGCTGCCCGATATGGCGCGGGTGCCGGCCATGACGGACGCCTGCGTGAACGTGAAGACGAAGACGCCGGTGACCAGGAACGGGACGTAGTCCTCCACGTCCCGCTTGGTGTTCATCAGGACGCCGAAGATGAAGTAGTAGACCGCCGCGTTCAGCAGCGGGGTCATCACCTGCCAGAGCTGGCCGAGCTTGGCCTGGCTGTACTGCGCCGTCAGCTTGGCCGTCGCGAAGGCGGTGATGAAGTGGCGTCGCCGCCACAGCTGCCGGACGTACGCGGGCAGGGAGGGGCGGGCGCCGCTGACGGTCAGGCCGTGCCGGGCGGCGAGCTCGGCGGGGGAGAGGGGGTCCGCCGCGCCGGGGGGTGCGGACGGGGATGCGTCGAGGACCTGGCTCACGTCCGTCGCTTTCGCTCGGGGGAGGCTGCGGAGGGCTGCGGCGTACGTCGGGACGGGCCCGTATCGTCGCAACGCCGAGCGTAGGACCTCGCCACGTCGGAACGCAACCGTATCGTCGTGACGCACGCCCCTGCTTATGCTGTCCGTATGACGACGAGCGGGCCACAGGGTGAACGGGCGGGCGGGCCGGAGGGCGGGCAGCGAGGCGCGCCGACGGGGGCACGGCCGCGCCGCAGGGCCCCCGCCGGAGCCGCCGTGCTCCGCGAGGACGTGACCCAGGCCATCCGCGACGCCGTCTTCGAGGAGCTGGCCTCCGTCGGGTACGCCCGCATGTCCATCGAGGGCATCGCCCGCCGCGCGGGCGTCGGCAAGACCGCCGTCTACCGCCGCTGGCGCTCCAAGCTGCACCTCGTGCTCGACCTGGTGTCGGCCATAGCGGTCCAGGGGCTCCCCGCGCCGGACACCGGCTCCCTGGAGGGCGACCTGCGGCTGCTGTACGAGGTGACCTCGCGGGCCCTGCGGCACCCCGTGGCCTCGCAGATCATCCCCGACCTCCAGGCGGAGGCGGCCCGCAACCCCGAGATCGCCGAGGCGCTCCAGAAGGCACTGCGCGAAGGGCAGCACGGGGTGGCGAGCGGCATCGTGCGGGCCGCCGTCGAGCGGGGCGAGCTGCGGGAGGGTGCCGACCAGGAGCTGGCCCTCGACCTGGTGTCGGGGCCGCTCTACTGGCGCTCGGTGGTGGTGCGGGCCCAGCTGCCCAAGGGATACCTGGGCCGGCTCGCGGCGGCCACGGCCGCCGGACTGCGGGCGCTCTGAGCGACGCCGGCCTGCGAAGCGGCTGATCAGGAGCCGCCGCCCGCTACACCCCCCGGCGGGAATCCGCCCCCGGACGCAGCCGCGCCCACCCCGCCCACGCCGAGGCGACCATCTCGCGCACGTCGCGCTTGGCCGTCCAGCCCAGTTCCGTGCCGACGCGGTCCGCCGCGGCCACCACGCGGGCCGGGTCGCCGGGGCGGCGGCCGGTGACCTCGGCGGGGGCGTCGTACCCCGTCACGTCGTTGATGAGGTCGATCATCTCGCGCACCGAAACGCCCTCGCCCCGGCCGACGTTGAGGGTCAGGTCCGTGCCGGGCGCCGCCGCCGCGAGCCTGCGGGCCGTCGCCACATGGGCCTCGGCCACGTCGGCGACGTGGATGTAGTCGCGTACGCAGGTGCCGTCCGGGGTGGCGTAGTCCGCGCCGAAGACGCGGGGGGCCGCACCCGAGGTGAGCTTCTCGAAGACCATTGGGACGAGGTTGTGGACGCCGGTGTCGGCCAGCTCCGGCGAGGCCGCGCCCGCCACGTTGAAGTAGCGCAAGGAGGCCGTCGCCAGGCCGTACGCGCGCCCGGTGGCCCGCACCAGCCACTCGCCCGCCAGCTTCGTCTCGCCGTAGGGGCTCATCGGCAGGCACGGCGTCTCCTCGGTGACGAGGTCGACGTCGGGCATGCCGTACACCGCGGCGGAGGAGGAGAAGACGAAGGACGGGACGCCGGCCTCCACCACCGCTTCGAGCAGGACCCGCAGGCCCTCCATGTTCTCGTGGTAGTACCGCAGGGGCTGCTCCACCGACTCGCCGACCTGCTTCTTCGCCGCGAGGTGGACGACCCCGGTGACCGCGTGGTCCTTCAGGGTGCGGGCGACCAGCTCCGCGTCCAGCGTCGAACCGGTCACGAGCGGGACGCCCGCGGGGAGGCGCTCGGCGATGCCCGTGGACAGGTCGTCGTAGACCACGGCCCGCTCGCCCGCCTCCGTCATGGCGCGGACGACGTGCGCCCCGATGTATCCGGCGCCGCCGGTGATCAGCCAGGTCATGGTCGTCTTGTCCTGTCTTGTCGTGCGGATCTTCCCTGGACGTGCAGTGTCGCAGAGCCGGTGTACGGGTCGCGTCAGCGCCCGGAAGCGCCCCCGAGGGAGCCCCGGAGCGAACGGGCCAGGCGCGTGAGGCGCCGCTTCGCCACCCCGGCCACCCCCCGCACCCCGGGCGCGAGCCGCACCGAGAGGTTCCCCGCCTGGGTGGCGTAGGGCTGGACGAGCAGGACCCCGCGCCAGCCGTTCGGCACCACCGTGCGGCGCAGCAGCCCGGGGCCCGCGACGGCGTGGGCGGTGGCCTCGCGGGCCGTCCCGTCGTCGAAGTGGAGCCGCAGCCGCAGGTCCCAGACGCCACCGGCCAGCGACCCGAGGTCGAGCAGGATCTCGGCGGTCCAGGTCCCGCCGGGCCGCTCGGCGCCGAACGCCGCCGTCCGGCGCAGGCCCGGCAGGCCGCTGTGCCGGTCGATCAGCTCGACGTCGACGGTGGCGGGGCCCGCCGCCGCGACCCGCCCGTACAGCTCGCGCAGCCGCAGCGTGAGGCGGCTGCCGCCCGAGCGGGGGCGCAGCTCGCCCTCGACCGCGAGGGGGAGCAGCCGCATGGGGCGTACGAGCAGGTGCTCCAGGGTGACCTGGGGCAGATCGTCGGCCCAGACGGGCGTTCCGTCGGCCGCCCTCGGGTACGGCGGCGCGAGGCGCGCCGGGCGCGCCGCCACCTGCTTCAGCCGCGTCAGGTCGCGCGGCTGTTCCGAGGCGAGGACGACGCGCGCGATGACGCGGCCCGGGGCGGGCGCGGCGTCGAGGTCGGCGGCGTCGAACGTCTCCAGGTACGCGCGCGTGAGCGCCCACCACTCGCGCCGGTACTCCTCGCCGCGCGCGGTCAGTTCGCGGGCGTACATGCGCAGCCCGTGGTCGATGAACTTGGCGCGGGCGGCCCGCGCCAGCCGCTTGCCGCCGGGCCCCGGCGCGTCCCGCAGGATCTCCACGGACTGGCGGTGGGCCTCCATGCGGGCCCGCCAGTTGGCGATGCCCGAGCGGTCCAGGGAGATGGAGAGCTTGGCTGCGGCGCGCCGCACGTGCCACACGTACACCGTGTGGGGGACGAGCGCGATGCGCGGCCCCGCGGCCAGCACGCGCGCGGTGAAGACGAAGTCCTCGTAGACGAAGCGGCCTTCGGGGAAGCGGATGCCGTGCTCGCGCAGGAAGTCCGTGCGGTAGAGCTTGTTGACGCACAACGTGTCGTGGACGAGGCGGGTGCGCAGCGCGGGCCGGGCGACGAGCCGGGCCTTGGCGTACAGCTCAGGCTGCCAGGGCACCTCGCGCCCCGAGGGCAGTTCGCGGCGCACGCACAGCCCGGAGGCGACCTGGGCGCCGTGCCGTTCGGCGGCGGCGAGCAGCGCGCCCGCCGCGCCGGGCGGCAGCACGTCGTCGCTGTCGAGGAACATCACGTACGGCGCGGACGCGGCGTCGATCCCGTCGTTGCGGGGGGTGCCGCAGCCGCCGCTGTTGCTCGCGCGGCGGATCACCCGCACGCGCCGGTCCCGCCGCGCGAGCTCGGCGAGGAGCGCGTCGCTGCCGTCCGTCGAACAGTCGTCGACGGCGATCACCTCGCGGACGACGGGGCCCTGGGCCAGCGCGGAGCGCACCGCGTCCGCGACATGGGCGGCGTCGTCGTAGCCGATCACGACGACGGAGACCTGGGCGGCGGACGGGTTAGGGGCGGGTGTGTTCTGGGCAGTCGGGTGAGGCGGGATGCGGTCCACGGGGGAAATGTTAGTGGTTTCTCGTAATTATCCGATTAGGGGGGTATTCCCGGGTGCGGCATCGTGCCGGTTCGGGCCCTTCGGACCGCCGACCCGCGCGAGCACCTCGCCGGTGCGTCGGCTCCAGTCGACGACCACCGCCTCGCGCGGCGCCTTCTGGCCGGGGGAGAGCAGCAGCCACCGCACGTCGTAGCGGTGCGCGATCGCCGCGCGCTCCCGACGGGTGGAGTCCGGCGCGAGGTAGGCGCGCACGGCGGCCAGGCGGCGGCCCCGCACGTCCTCGTCGAGCGAGGCGTCCGGCCATGCCGGGGCGACGAGGTTGACCCCGTACGCGGGCACGGACCGCGTGGGCCGGTAGCCGTCGGTCAGCACGACGTCGCCGCGCCGCATGTGCCCCACCGCCCAGCCGTAGTCCGGCCAGCGCGGCGGCTGGTCGAAGCCGATGGGGTCCAGCGCCCGCGGCACCACCGCGCCCGCCTGGATCTGGAAGAACCCCACGCAGGCCCCGAGCGCCGCCGCCCCCGCGAGCGCCCCCCGCCGCGCCCCCCAGGGCCGCGGCGCCGCCAGCTCGATGGCGAGGGCGAACTGGAGGGGCACGAGCGTCAGTCCGAGGATGCGGCCGTAGGTGTAGTGGCCGCTGACCCAGCCGTACGCGACGACCGCGCACTCCAGGGCGAACATCACCACCAGCGGGTCCGCGCGGTCCCTGCGGAAGCGCAGCCACAGGGCGGGCAGACCGAGCAGCGCCAGCCAGAACCGCTGCGGCATCTCGCTGTAGAGCTGGCGGTGGATCCAGTCGACGCTCGCGTCGCCGACCAGCGAGAAGACGCTGTAGTACGGCCAGAGCGACGCGATCAGGGCCGCGGTCGCGGCGGTCGCCGCCCACGCCCAGACCTTCCGGCCGGACACCGCGAACGCGACCACGCCGATCACCGCCGCCACCGACGAGATCGGGTGGACGAGCAGGACGACTCCGCACAGGGCGCCCAGGCCGACGTAGGCCCCGAAGCCCCTTCGCCGTGGACCGCGCGCCAGTGAACCGGCCCACGCCCAGGCCCAGAACGCCAGGCCGATCGCGAACGTCGACGGGTAGCCGAGGTTCCCCGTCATCGACATCAGGCCCAGATAGCCGCTCCACCACGCCATGCGCGTGCCCCACAGCAGCACCATCGCGCACAGCGCGAGCACCGGCGCCCACGGGCGGGGCGTCAGGACCCGCACGAACCGGCCGACGCCGGTGAGCAGGACGAGGAGGTTCAGCGGGCCCGAGACCTTGACGACCTGCCATCCGGCGAGGTCCGTCACCTGGGCGAACAGGCCCTGGAGGACCGCGTACGGCGAGTAGTACGCGCTGCCGTCGCCCGGCAGGTCGGCCATCGGGTGCGCCGGGTGCAGGAGATCGTCCTTGAGGCGCTCCACGACCGCCGCGTGCTGCCCGAAGTCGCAGCACATCGGCACCCGCCAGAACGCCAGCGACATCACCAGCCAGAACAGCCCGCCGAAGACCGCGTAGGGGGAGGGGCGCCACCGGGGGCCGCCCCCCAGGGCCGTCGCGCCATGGACGGTCCTGCGCACGAGGAGCGTGCCGCTCACCGCATCAGCCTCTCCGCGACGCGGGCCGCGGCCCGGCCGTCGTCCAGGTCGCAGTACGCCTCACGGAAGGCCGTGTACGCGTCCGTGTGCCGGGCCGCGATCGCATCCAGGTCGCGCAGCGCCTCGACGACCTCCCCGGTGGAGGCGAGCAGCGGCCCCGGCGCGCTCGTCTCGAAGTCGAGGTAGAAGCCGCGCACGGTGTCGCGGTAGTGCTCCAGGTCGTAGGCGTGGAAGAGCATCGGGCGCCCGGTGTGCGCGAAGTCGAACATCAGCGAGGAGTAGTCGGTCACCAGCACGTCGGCGATCAGCAGGAGTTCGGCGGCGCGCGGGTGCGCCGTCACATCGCGCACGAAGGGCGCGCGGGCGCCCGGCAGCCGGCCCGCCGTCAGCGGGTGCTTGCGCACCAGCAGGACGTGGTCGTCGCCGAGGACCGACTCGGCGGCGCGGAAGTCCAGTGCCGGTTCGTAGCGGAACCGGCCCGGGGCGTACGCGAGATGGTCCCGGTACGTCGGCGCGTACAGCACGACCCGCTTGTCCGGCGTGACGCCCAGCTCGTGGCGCACCCGCTCGGCGACCTTCTGGCGGTCGTCGCCGAACAGCACGTCGTTGCGGGGCGAGCCGGCCTCCAGCACCTCGCCTTCGTAGGCGAGGGCGCGGCCCAGGTGCGGGGTGGAGAAGCGATTCGGCGAGACCAGGACGTCCCACTGGCGGGAGAGTCCCGGCAGGGCGTCGAGATGGCCGTGGTCGGCGTAGAGGGAGTCGGTGAGGTCGGTGCCGATGCGCTTGAGCGGCGCGCCGTGCCAGGTCTGGACGACGGTCTGGCCCTCGCGGCGCTCGAAGAACTCCGGCAGATGGCCCGCGGTGACGATGCGGCGGCAGCGGGCCAGCGCCTCGTACCAGGCGGCGCTGTGCTCCTCCACGCCCTTGGCCCCGGCGGGCACGCGGGTCTGCTGGTCGTGCGTGACCCACAGGTGCTCGACGTCGGCGCCGCGCCGCACCAGCTCCTCGTGGACGGCGCGCGGCGAGTCCCCGTCGAGATACAGCACGGCGTCGGTCAGCGGCTGCTTCCGGTGGCGCGGATAGTGGGCGGAGCGCAGCCGGTGCTGCCGGTAGGCGCCGCGTTCGGTGCGCGCGAGCACGGAGCCCGCCTCGACGAGGAGGCGGTCCCCGAACCGCCGGTCGAGGGTGAACTCCCGGCCCCGCACGCTGTGGTGGAGCGGCAGCCCGGCCGCCACGGAGGCGAGCAGCCGCACCGGCATGCCGTCGTCGGCGCGCCCTGCCTGCCCCGGAGAGGCGTTCGTGTCCCGCAGGAACGCGTACCACCGCCCCTCGCGCAGGGCCCCGCCGCCCGGCGCGACCACCGCGCGCAGCCGCTCACCGACGCGCTCGGCCGGGACCGTCAGTTCCTCGTCGCGGCCACTGTGCCGCAGGACCAGCTCGGCGGCGGGCCAGGCGGCCTGGGAGGCGAGCATCTCCACGGTGAGCGTGCCGTCCGCGCCCCACGCGACGCGGTCGGCGACCGGCTGCCGCGTCACCTCGACGACCAGCTCGCCCCGGTCGTTGGCGGTGGCGCACAGCTCGCGGCCGTCGTCCGAGGCGTACCGCCCCGGAGCCAGGCCGAGGCTCGCGGCCAGCGACTTCAGCGTGCCGTCGGGCAGCACGAGGTTGGCCTGCCAGCGCTCGCCGTGCGGCGGCTCGACCTCCTTCGGCGCGAGGTGCGGCGTGGGCGCCACCCCCGTCAGGTCCGCGAGCCGTACCCGCACCTCGAAGCGGTCGTCGGCGAGCGCCACCGGGCAGTCGACGTCCGTCCCCGAGTGCGGGTGGGTGAGCCGCAGGGACCGGGGGCGGACCCGGCCGGGCAGGCTGCCGCTCAGCACCACGTCGCCGCCGTCGCGCCGGTGGGCCTCGACGCGCGCCGCGTACTCCTTGATCCGCAGCACCAGGCGGCCCTTGCTGTACCCGACGGCCAGGCGCAGCCCGTCGCCCAGCTCGCGCACCAGGGACTGCGCGGACGGCCCGTCGGCGGCGCGCACGGCCGCGCGCCGCACCGTGCCGTGGCCCGCGACGACCACGCCGAGCAGCCAGTTCCCCGGCTGCCACACCCCGCCGGTCTGCAACTGCTCCGGGTCGACGGCCATCTCGAAGCCGGCCAGGTCGTAGCAGTGCAGGCGCTGCCGTGACTGCTCGGTGGCCTGCGGGGCGGCGACCGTCCTCGTCGGCACGCGGCGGAAGCGGCCCCTGCTCCGCGTCGACCGCAGCAGCCCGGCCTTGACGGAGTGCGCGGGCCGGGTCGCCTCCAGGTTGCGGACGTACGCGTATCCGCTGATCCGCAGCGTGCCGTCGGCGTCCCACCGGAGCTCGCCGACCCGCGCCACGACGGGCAGTTCGTCCCGCCCGACGCGCGTCAGCTTCTCCGGGACGCGGCCGATGCCCGGGTAGGCGGCCCGGCGGCGCAGCGCGCCGCGCACGTGGAAGGCGGTGCCGTTGGCCCGCTCGAAGGCGAGCAGGTCGATGAGTTCGGCGGTGCGCCCCTCGCGGACCAGGTGCCACTTGACGCGCAGGTCGACCGGGAGCCCGGCGACGACGGACGGGTCGGCGTGGCGCAGGAAGGCGGCGGTGTCCGTCATGAAGGCCGCGCGGTACTCCGGGCCGCCCATCGGCAGCCCCTCCAGGAAGTACACGAAGTCGTCGCGCAGGCAGGAGGCGTCGTACGTCTTCTTCATCTCCGGCGCGTGCCGCGCGAGGAAGGCGCTGACGTGCGCGCACGCCGCGATCCGGTCGCGGACGCCCTTGACGTCGGTGCGCCGCCGCGTGATGGAGCCCTCGCGGATCCGCCAGTAGTAGACGTGGTCGCTGAGCACGTCCACGGAGTGGGCGAGGAAGTGCGCCGGGATCATCACGGGCGTGTCCTCGTAGAGCTTGCCCTCGGGGAAGGTGAAGCGGTGCCGGTCCCAGAAGGAGCGGCGGAAGACCTTGTTCCAGGCCACGCGGTCGGAGAGCAGGTCCAGGTCGCGGGAGATGTGCGTACGGGTGCGCGGCTCCGTCAGCCACTTGTACTGCCAGGCCTGGGAGCGGCCGCGCTCGGTCAGCCGCCAGACGTTGCCGCTCGCGAAGTCGGAGCCGGTCTCGTCCAGGCTCGCGATCATCCGCTCGTACGCGTCGTGCGGCACGACGTCGTCGCTGTCGACGAAGGTCAGGAACTCGGCGGTGGGTGACGCCTTGCGCACGCCCGTGTTGCGGGCGGCGCTCAGTCCGGCGTTGCGCTGGCGGACGTAGACGAAGCGGGGGTCGCGGGCGGCGAACTCGCGGGCGATGAGCGGGCTGCCGTCGGTCGAGCCGTCGTCGACCATGACGCACTCCAGACCACCGGGGCCGCCGGGACCGCCGTGCCCGGGGCCGGCCACGCCGTTGACGGTCTGCCGGGCGATCGATTCCAGGCACTCCTCCAGAAACTCCTCGACGTTGTAGATGGGCACGACGACGCTGAGACGGGGCTGCACGGCGACCGGCCTTTCATGGGAGTACGGGCATATTTAGCCCCCTTTGCCCGCTCGCGGTCCGCGCCGGTCAGTTTCTCCGGCGTGTGTCACCCCAATGAGTGAGGTGAGGTCTTCGACAGGCCGTGTCCGGCTGGCTACGGTCGGTTGGCATGTCGCGCTTCTCGGTTGTCGTCCCCGTCCACCGCGTCCAGGGCTACCTGCGCGCCTGTCTGGACTCGGTGCTCGCCCAGTCCTTCGGCGACCTCGAACTGACCGTCGTCGACGACGCCTCGCCCGACGCCTGCGCCGCGATCGCCGCGGAGTACGCGGAGCGCGACCCGCGCGTGCGCCTGATCCGCCTCCCCGTCCGGGCGGGCACCGGACCCGCCCGCAACATCGGCGCCGACCGCGCCACCGGCGGCCACCTCCTCTTCCTCGACGGCGACGACCTGCTCCTGCCGGGCGCCCTCGAAGCCCTCGACGCCGCCCTGACCGAGCACGGCGAACCGGACGTCCTGCTCTTCGGACACGACCGCGTCGACTGGTGGGAGACCGTCCGCCCCGCCGCCCCCCGCGCGGACGATCCGCTGGCCGCCGCCCCGGCCGCCTGGAACCGCCTCTTCCGCCGCGACTTCTGGCGCGCGCAGCGGCTCGCCTTCTCCGACGGCGCCTACGAGGACGTGGTGCCCGTCCACACCGCGACCCTGCGCGCGGGCGAGCGCCTCGCCGCCGTCGACCGGACCTGCGTGCGCTGGCGCGAGCGGCGCGGCGGCAGCTTCTCCACCACGCCGGGCCGCCACCACTTCGCCGTCATCGGGCGGTACGGCGAACTCCTCGCCGCCGCCGAACCCGCCGACCGCGCCCGGCTCCTGC
>NZ_JAFEXF010000011.1 GCF_016905445.1 Streptomyces sp. G44 | reverse complement strand
GGCGCGCAGCCGTCGTACGGCGGGCGCGAGCCTGCGGTAGTAGGCGACGCCCGCGCACGGCCCGGTGGCGTCCAGCGCGGCGCCGGTCGCGAGTGCCCCGGCGAGCGGCTTCTCGACGAGGACCGGGGGGGCCGGCCGCCGGCCCGGGTGGGGGGGGGGGCCCTGGGGGGCGGGGGGGGGGGGGCCCCGCCGGGCCGGTAGGCGAAGAAGGGCCCGGCCGGGGTGGACGCCACCCCGGCCGGGCCCTTGCGCGCGTACGGGCCCTCAGGCCTCGTCGTCGCCCGGCTTCTCGCCCTCGGCGGAGTCCACCTCGGACTCCAGGCCGAGCTGCTCGACGAGCCAGCGGTCGAACTCGATCGCGGCGCGCACCCAGCTGACCGTCGACGACACGAAGTGCTCCAGGGAGACTCCGGTGCCGATCAGCATCTGGGCCTCACCGATGAGGCGGACCGTGCCGTCGTCGTGCGTGTGGCTGTAGACCTTCGGCCACAGCGTGCGGCGGTTCCAGTCGTCGATCGACTCCAGAAGCTGCTGCTTCTGCTCGATCTGGTGGGGCCGGTCGTAGAACGTCCGTACCGAGAAGACCTGCTGGTCGTCCTCGCCACGGAACATGAAATACGTGCGGAACTCCTCCCACGGCGCCGCGAGGTCGCCCTCGTCGTCGACGACGTGCTTGAGCTCCATCTGGTCCAGGAGCTGCTTCACCAGGTCCTGGTCGGGGACGACGGGGCCCGCCGGTCCTGCGCCCTGCTGCGGTTCGGGCTGTCCCCCGAAATTCGGAATCGAGGACGGGTCGATGCTCACCGTGTATTTCCCTTCGTACGGATTCCGCCATCCTCTCTCAGAAGGGGGCCCCGATCGCAACCCCGGCACAGCGTCTGCCCGGTTTCCGTCGTCCGCCGACAGCGGATCGTGGTCCGTCCTCGCGCAGTTCCCCGCGCCCCTGACGGGGCTCGCCGTCGCCCCTTTAGGGGCGCGGGGAACTGCGCGCGCAACCAACAGACCCGCCGCACCCGGCGAACAACCGACCGGGGCAGACGGGACGCCGCTACAACGACTTGCCCGTCGCCGGGCCCACCAGGAGGCCGTCCGCCGCGCGGTCCACGCGGACCACGTCGCCGTCCTTGACCTCGCCCGCCAGGATCTCCTTGGCGAGCCGGTCACCGATCGCCGTCTGGATGAGGCGCCGCAGGGGCCGCGCGCCGTACGCCGGGTCGTTGCCCTCCAGGGCCAGCCAGTCCAGCGCCTCGGGGGAGACGTCCAGCGTGAGCCTGCGCTCGGCCAGCCGCTTGGCGAGGCGGTCGATCTGGAGCTCGGCGATGCGCGCCAGCTCGTCCTTGGTGAGCGCGGAGAAGACGACGAGGTCGTCGAGCCGGTTGAGGAACTCGGGCTTGAAGGACGCCCGGACCACCTCGAGAACCTGCTGCTTCTTCTCCTCCTCGCTGGTCAGCGGCTCGACCAGGTACTGGCTGCCGAGGTTGGAGGTGAGCACCAGGATGGTGTTGCGGAAGTCCACCGTGCGGCCCTGGCCGTCGGTGAGGCGGCCGTCGTCGAGGACCTGGAGCAGGACGTCGAAGACCTCCGGGTGCGCCTTCTCGACCTCGTCGAGCAGGACGACCGAGTACGGGCGCCGCCGCACCGCCTCGGTGAGCTGGCCGCCCTCCTCGTAGCCGACGTAGCCGGGCGGGGCGCCGACGAGCCGCGCCACGCTGTGCTTCTCGCCGTACTCGCTCATGTCGATGCGGACCATGGCCCGCTCGTCGTCGAAGAGGAAGTCCGCGAGGGCCTTGGCCAGCTCCGTCTTGCCGACACCGGTCGGGCCGAGGAAGAGGAACGAACCGGTGGGGCGGTCGGGGTCGGCGATCCCGGCGCGGGTGCGCCGCACCGCGTCGGAGACGGCCCGCACGGCCTCACCCTGGCCGATGAGCCGCTTGCCCAGCTCGTCCTCCATGCGCAGCAGCTTCTGCGTCTCGCCCTCCAGGAGGCGCCCGGCGGGGATGCCGGTCCAGGCGCCCACCACGTCGGCGATGTCGTCGGGGCCGACCTCCTCCTTGACCATGGTGTCCTTGGACTGGACGGCCTCCTCCTCGGCCTCGGAGGCGGCTTCGAGGTCGCGCTCCAGGGTCGGGATCTCGCCGTAGAGCAGCTTGGAGGCGGTGTCGAAGTCGCCGTCGCGCTGGGCGCGCTCGGCCTGGCCGCGCAGCTCGTCCAGCTTCTCCTTCAGCTCACCGACGCGGTTGAGGGACTGCTTCTCCTTCTCCCAGCGTGCGGTGAGACCGCGCAGCTCCTCCTCCTTGTCGGCGAGGTCGCGCCGCAGCTTCTCCAGGCGCTGCTTGCTCGCCGGGTCGGTCTCCTTGCCGAGCGCGAGCTCCTCCATCCGCAGCCGGTCGACGGCGCGCTGGAGCTCGTCGATCTCGACGGGCGAGGAGTCGATCTCCATGCGGAGCCGGGACGCGGCCTCGTCGACGAGGTCGATGGCCTTGTCGGGCAGGAAGCGGGAGGTGATGTACCGGTCGGAGAGGGTGGCGGCGGCCACCAGCGCGCTGTCGGCGATCTGGACCTTGTGGTGCGCCTCGTAGCGCCCCTTGAGGCCGCGCAGGATCGCGATGGAGTCCTCGACGCTCGGCTCGGCCACCAGGACCTGCTGGAAGCGGCGCTCCAGGGCGGGGTCCTTCTCGATCCGCTCGCGGTACTCGTCCAGGGTCGTCGCGCCGACCATGCGCAGCTCGCCGCGGGCCAGCATCGGCTTGAGCATGTTGCCCGCGTCCATGGCGGAGTCGCCGCCCGCGCCCGCGCCGACGACGGTGTGCAGCTCGTCGATGAACGTGATGATCTGCCCGTCGCTCTCCTTGATCTCGGAGAGGACGGTCTTGAGCCGCTCCTCGAACTCGCCGCGGTACTTCGCGCCGGCGACCATGGCGCCGAGGTCCAGGGAGACCAGCCGCTTGTTCTTGAGCGACTCGGGGACGTCGCCCTTCACGATCCGCTGGGCGAGGCCCTCGACGACGGCCGTCTTGCCGACGCCGGGCTCGCCGATGAGCACGGGATTGTTCTTCGTGCGCCGGGACAGCACCTGCACGACCCGCCGGATCTCCTGGTCCCGCCCGATGACGGGATCGAGCCGCCCCTCGCGGGCCGCGGCGGTGAAATCGGTGCCGAACTTCTCCAGTGCCTTGTACTGACCCTCGGGGTCGGGTGTGGTCACCCGGCGCCCTCCCCTTGTCGTCTCGAATGCGTCCAGCAGCTTCTTGTCGGTGGCCCCGTGCCTGGCGAGGGCCTCCCCGGCCCGGCCGCCCTTGGCGGCGACGCCGATGAGCAGGTGCTCGGTGGAGAGGTACTCGTCGCCGAGCTCTCTCGCGCGCTGCGCGGCGTCGGCGATGACGGCCAGCAGCTCGCGGTTGGGCTGCGGCGGCGCGACGGTCGACCCGGTCACGCTGGGCAGCGCGGCGAGGACCCGCTCGGCGTCCGCGCGCACGGCCGCCTGGTCGGCGTCGACCGCGGCGAGCAGGTCGGTGATGTTCTCGTTGTCCTGCCCCTCCAGCAGCGCCAGCAGCAGGTGGCCGGGGGTCAGGTCAGGGTGGCCGTCCTGTACGGCCCGGTCACCGGCCGCGTTGATCGCGGCCCGGCTCCTGTTGGTCAGCTCGGCGTCCACGTGCGCTTTCCCTCCTTACGGGTCCATCCGTCGGCCGGGGTCGTCCCCTCGGCCAGGGGTCGTGTTCCCCTCACGTGACTTCATCAACGTACACAAAGTTGAGTCTATTCCACTCAAGGCAAACACCGGAAGGGCGGGCGGCTATGTTCCGTCCCATGACCCCGAGCCAGCGCCCCGACCCGCCCTCCGCCCGGATAGACCCCCGCCGGCCGCCCGAGCCCTACCTCAGCTTCTGGCGTGAACGGCACCTGTGCACCTTGACGACCCTGCGGCCCGACGGCACTCCGCACGTGGTGCCGGTCGGCGTGACGTACGACCCGGAGGCGGGGGTGGCCCGCGTCCTCGCGCGGAAGACGAGCCGGAAGGTGGCGCACATCCTGGCGGCGGCGGACGGCGGCGGGGCCGCCGGGGCGCGGGTGGCGGTGTGCCAGTTCGCGGGGCGGCGCTGGGCGACGCTGGAGGGCCGCGCGACGATCAGGACGGAGCCCGCGGCGATCGAGGAGGCGGAGCTGCGCTACGAGGAGCGCTACGAACGGCGCCCGTCGCCCAATCCGGACCGGGTGCTGATCGAGATCAAGGTGACGCGGGCGCTGGGGAAGGCGGGAGGGACGCCGGGCGCCTGAGGACACGCCACAGCGGCGCCACCGTGTTCAGGTCCACGGTGGCGCCGCTGCTGGGGGAAGTGCCCGCGCGATTTACAACGACGGGGGAATCGCGTCAGGCACTGCGGGGGGTGGCTGTGACGTTGTCCGAGGCGCCTGTCATCGCGCCCGGGTCCTGCTGCTGCTCTCCGACGAGCTGGTGGTCGCGCCGGTCGAGATTGACGAAGACCATCCCGTACCGGACGGCGCACCGCACGGGCTGCGGCGCGCCTCGCGGCCGCCGGAGGCACCGGTAGGCGCGGATCTCCTCCTCGTCGTCACGCGTGACGACGATCGGCTCACCGAGCAGGGTCACCATCAACGAGTCACCGCGGTGGGGGATCGCGGTCACCAGGTCGATGAAGTGCCAGCCCGAGCGGTAGGCCGTGGCCATTTCGCGGCGGAAGGTGCGGTCGTCGGGTGGGGTGCTCATGCCGCGCCACCCTCCGGAAGGAAATTCCAGGACAGGTCCGACTGCGGGGCGGCTGTCGCCGATCCGCCGGCCGGCTCACTGTTCCAGGAGAGATCCAGAGTGGTCACCGCGCCCAGGGCCAGCCCGACGGAGAAGGTGGTGACAAGCACCGAGCGAAGCATGCGCTTAAACATGGTCGGCTTCGTCCTCACTTGGTAGGTTCCTCTCCCCCGGCTCAACAAGACGATGTCTCAATCGAGCACGTCAAAGCCACAGGGTCGATGCATCATGTTCCTGCACGTTCAGGACCCTGGGGGGTGGAGATTTGCTCACAAGAGACGCCAAACCGACACATCCTCACCCCGCGACCCCACTTTGTGAGGAGGGTGCGAGGCTTTACGCCAGCGCACTGAGCAACGGCCGTCTGGCACGCTCCGAGGCCGAGAACGCGCCCTGCCTCCTGGAGTCGAGCCTGCTGCGGCCGGACCCGGACGACGGCGACTGGTTCCGTCCGATCTCCCCGGCCGCCGCGCTCGCCCGGCGGATCAACCCCATCGAACGGGAAATTCAGGACCGGCGGCGACTCGCCGTGCAGCTCACCGACCTCTTCGAGCCATTTATGGCCATCACGGCCCGGACCGAGCCGACGGCGCACTCGATCACCGTCCTGGAGGACGTGGAGCACATCGACGCCGCCATCGAGCGGGCCACGTCCGAATGCCGTTCCGAGATACTCACCGCCCAGCCGGGCGGCGGCCGGAGCGAGGACTCTCTCACCGTGGCGCTGCAACGCGGCCAGACGGTACTCGAACGCGGCATCACCATGCGCACCCTCTACCAGCACACCGTCCGGCACAGTCAGGGAACCCTCGCCTACGCGGCGCGCATGGCCGCGGGCAATGTGCACATCAGGACCCTGGAAGAGCTGATCGACCGATTGATGATCTTCGATCGCACGGTCGCGCTCATTCCCGCCCGCGAGGACCGCCAAGTCGCCCTGGAGCTGCGCCACCCCGGCATCGTCGAGTATCTCGCCAAGGTCTTCGAACACCAGTGGAGCAGGGCGACCCCGCTGCTCGACGAAGTGCCGTACGCCCCCTCCACGGACGGCATCACCGGCGTCCAGCGCTCCATCGCCAGGCTCCTCATCGAGGGCCACGTCGACGAGGCCATCGCCCGGCGCCTCGGCATGAACGTCCGCACCTGCCGTGCCCACATCGCCAAGATCGCCGCCGCCCTCGGCAGCGGGAGCCGCGCCCAGCTCGGCTACCTCATCGCCCAGTCGGGAATCCTGGACCAGGACCGACCGAAGTGACGACGGGCACCCGCCGCCGCTGAGCCGCGCCGCCGAAGGGCCGCCGCCCGTCCGGCCGCCTCACCTCATCGGGCCGCCGCGGTGAACCCGCCCCGCACCAGGCCCATGTGACCTCTGTACGAAAGTGGACACTTCAATCAGAGCCCCGCGCTCCTCCTTCGTGACCTCTGCATAGAATCGCGGCGCTTCAACCGAGCGGGAGGGAGCACATATGAACACGGAGCACGTGCCACACGGCGTGGAGGAACTCCGCGAGGCAGGTGCGGCCCTCCACCCGCGCGCCCTCCGCACCGGCCGCGTCCCCGGCAAGGGCCGGATCCCCGGGGAGGGCCGCGTCTCCGGGGAGGGCCGCATCCCGGGTGAGGGCCGCATCCCGGGCGAGGGCCGCATCCCGGGCGAGGGCCGCACCTCGGGTGAGGACGCCGCTCGGGCCCCCCTCCCCGCCATCACCGTCCTCGACGGCCTCGACCGGATCAACGCGGCCATCGACCGCGCCATGGCCGACGTCGCGCGGGAGTTCCTCGCCATCCAGCCCGGCGGCACCCGCCCGCCCGAGACGCTGGCCGAGGTCTTCCCCCGGGACCAGGCGATCCTCAGCCGGGGCTGCCGGATGCGGACCCTCTACCAGCACACGACGCGCCATTCCCTGCCCGTGCTCGCCTACTTCGAGCAGCTCGACGGCGACACCGAGGCCCGCACCCTGGACGAGGTCACCGACCGCCTCTTCGTCTTCGACCGGACCGTGGCGTTCATCCCGGCCAGCAAGGACCGCACCGTCGCCCTGGAGCTGCGCCACCCGGCCCTCGTCGAGTACTTCGCCACCACCTTCTGGCGGCTGTGGCGCCTGGCCACGCCCATGTGGCCGCAGGCCGCCCCGCAGATCTCCGAGGGCGGCGTCACCCCGCGCCAGCGCGCCATCGCGGGCCTGCTCGTCGAAGGCCTCACCGACGCCGAGATCGCCGACCGCCTCGGCATGAACATCCGCACGGCCCGCGTCCACATCGCCAAGCTCGCCGCCACCCTCGGCAGCGAGAGCCGCGCCCAACTCGGCTACCTCATAGGGCAGTCGGGACTTCTCGAACGCAACCAGTGAACGCAACCGGTGAGCGCAACCGGTGAGCGCAACCGGTGAGCGCAACCGGTGAAGGGCCGGCCGGCCGCCGCACGCGTCAGAGTCCGCCCGCCCCGAGCCACTCCCGCAGCAGCTCCTCCCGCTCGGCCGCCCTCGGCGTGCCCCCCTCCCGGCGGCGCCCCCACTCCGCCATCGCCGCCAGCGTCGTCAGGAGCGTGCCCGCGCCCCGCGTCAGGTGGGCGAGGAGGTCGCGGGAGAGGTCGTGTTCCGCCGGGGAGTAGCCCGTCGCCGCGGCGGTGTACACGGTCAGTTCGTGGTCGGCGCCCCGCACGTCGGTGATCCGTACGGTCATCGTCGGCGCCTCGTCCCCGCCGCCGAGGCCGACCGTGAGGGCCATGTCCACCAAGGCGCCCATCTGCCGCTTCAGCGTCCGCACGGGGGCGTTCTCGACCGTCAGGGCCCGCACGTCCTCCCACGGCCACAGGCCCGACTGCCGGTCGCCGAGGGCCATCACGCCCTCCGGGGTCAGGCGCACGCCGGCGGCGAGCCCGGACGGCTTCGCGCCCACGTACACATCGCCCTCGGCGATCCAGAACAGCCCCACCATGGCCATGAGAATCCACTTCCCCGCGACACCACACGTCAGGACGTACGCCAGGACATACGTCAGGTCGTCCACCGCAACGCGCGAAGGGGCCGGGAGGTTCCCCTCCCGGCCCCTTCCGCACCCATGCGCGGGTGGCCCCGCTACTGCTCCGTCGTCCTCTTCGGCCGCCAGACCACCAGCGCGCTCGCCTGCTGCACGTCCTGGTACGGGACGAGGTCGCGGCGGTACGAGGCGTGCACCGCCGCTTCACGCTGCTGCATGGCGGCGGCGGCCGACTCCACGGCCGAGGAGAGCTCCGCGACCCGCGACTGGAGCGCCGCGACCTGGTTCTCCAGCTCGATGATCCGCTTGATGCCGGCGAGGTTGATGCCCTCCTCCTGCGACAACTGCTGCACGGTGCGCAGCAGTTCGATGTCGCGCGCGGAGTAGCGGCGGCCCCGGCCCGCGGTGCGGTCCGGGGAGACCAGGCCGAGGCGGTCGTACTGGCGCAGGGTCTGCGGGTGGAGGCCGCTCAGCTGGGCGGCCACCGAGATGACGTACACCGGCGTATCGTCGGTGAGTTGGTACGGATTGCGACGACGGCCGACCCTCTCCATGGGTCACGCTCCCTTCGCGGCCTGGAACAGTTCTTCCCGCGGGTCGACGCCCGCAGTCGCCTTGCGGTAGGACTCCAGGGCTTCCTTCGCCGAGTCCGACAGGGATGCCGGGACCGACACCTCCACCGTCACCAGCAGGTCGCCGCGCGTACCGTCCTTGCGGACGGCGCCCTTGCCGCGGGCGCGCATGGTGCGGCCGTTGGGCGTGCCCGGCGGCAGCTTCAGGGTGACGGCGGGACCGCCCAGGGTCGGGACCTTGACCTCGCCGCCCAGCACCGCCTCGGGGTACGTCACCGGCACCGTGACCGTGAGGTTGTCGCCCTTGCGGCCGAAGACCGGGTGGCTGTCGACGTGGACGACCACGTACAGGTCACCGGCCGGGCCGCCGCGCTCGCCGGGGGCGCCCTTGCCGCGGAGCCTGATCCGCTGGCCGTCGCTGACCCCGGCCGGGATCCGCACCTGCATGGTGCGGGACGACTTCGCGCGCCCCGAGCCGTGGCAGACCTCGCACGGGTCCTGGGCGATCAGGCCCCGGCCCTTGCAGTCCACGCACGGATCGGTCAGCGAGAAGCCGCCGCCACCGCCTCGCGAGACCTGGCCCGTGCCGACGCAGGTCGGGCACACGCGCGGCGTGCCGTTCTTGTCGCCGGTGCCGGAACAGGCCTTGCAGGCGGCCTGGGAGGACATGCGCAGCGGCACCGTCGCGCCGTCCACCGCCTCCGTGAAGCTCAGCGTGACCTCGGACTCGATGTCCTGGCCGCGCCTCGGCTGCGTCCGCGTGCCGGAACCGGCACCCGCGCCGCCGCGGTTGAACAGGCCCCCGAAGACGTCACCGAGGCCGCCCCCGAAGCCGCCGCCGGCCGCTCCGCCCCCGCCCTGGGCGCCTCCGAAGAGGTCGCCCAGGTCGAAGTTGAACGAACCGCCGCCGGCTCCGGGACCCGACCGGAATCCGCCGTTGCCGAAGAGGGCACGCGCTTCGTCGTACTCCTTGCGCTTCTTGGGGTCACCGAGGATGTCGTTCGCCTCGGAGATCTCCTTGAAGCGCTCCTCCGCCTTGGCGTTGCCCTTGTTGGCGTCCGGGTGGTTCTCGCGGGCGAGCTTCCGGTACGCCTTCTTGATCTCGGCCTCGGTGGCGTCCTTGGGGACGCCGAGGACCTTGTAGTAGTCCTTCTCGATGAAGTCCTTGGTGCTCATCCCCGACGTCCCTCCTCACTCATCTCGATGCCGTCAGCCCTCGTCCGGGCCACCGGTCTCCTTCTCGTCCGAGCCCTCCGGAGCGGTCTCGGCGGACTCGTCGCCCTTGACCGTCTGCGCGCCGGGCTGCGGTTCGGCGACGGCCACCCGCGCGGGGCGGATGGTGCGCTCGCCGATGCGATACCCCGGCTGGAGGATCGCGACGCACGTCGTCTCGGTGACGTCCGGTGCGTAGCTGTGCATCAGGGCCTCGTGGATCGTCGGGTCGAAGGGCTCGCCCTCCTTGCCGAACTGCTGGAGGCCCATCTTGGCGACGACGGTCTCCAGCGCCTCGGCGACCGACTTGAAGCCGCCGACCAGCTCGCCGTGCTCACGGGCGCGGCCGATGTCGTCGAGGGTCGGCAGGAGCTCGGAGAGGAGGTTCGCCGAGGCGATCTCCTTCACCGTCACCTTGTCCCGCTCCACCCGACGGCGGTAGTTCTGGTACTCGGCCTGAAGCCGCTGGAGGTCCGCCGTGCGCTCGTTGAGCGCGGTGCGCACCTGGTCCAGCTGGGCGGTCAGGCCGGCCAGACCCGTGTCCTGGGCGGACGTCTTGCCGTCCGTGTCCCCGGCCGGGGCCGCCGGGCCCTCCTCGGTGGAGGGCTCGGCGGCCTTCGGCGCCGCGTCATCAGGGGTGGCGCCAGAGGGGACGTCAGGCTTGTCGGCGCTCTCGCCGAAACCCGGGGTCTCCTCGGTCATCAGGCGGCGCCACCCTTCTGGTCCTTCTCGTCGTCGACGATCTCGGCGTCGACGACTCCGTCGTCCTCCTTGGCCTGCTCGCCGCCGGGAGCCGCGCCCTCGGCGCCGCCCGCGGCCTGCGCGCCCTGGGCGTCGGCGTACATGGCCTGGCCCAGCTTCTGCGAGACGGCGGCGACCTTCTCGGTGGCGGTGCGGATCTCGGCCGTGTCCTCGCCCTTGAGCTTCTCCTTCAGCTCGTTGACGGCTTCCTCGACCTCGGTCCTGACCTCACCGGGGACCTTGTCCTCGTTGTCCTTGAGGAACTTCTCGGTCTGGTAGACGAGCTGCTCGCCCTGGTTGCGGGACTCGGCGGCCTCGCGGCGCTTGTGGTCCTCGTCCGCGTACTGCTCGGCCTCCTGGCGCATGCGGTCGACCTCGTCCTTCGGCAGCGAGGAGCCGCCGGTGACGGTCATCTTCTGCTCCTTGCCCGTGCCGAGGTCCTTCGCGGTCACGTGCATGATGCCGTTGGCGTCGATGTCGAAGGAGACCTCGATCTGCGGGACGCCACGCGGGGCCGGCGGCAGGCCGGTCAGCTCGAACATGCCGAGCTTCTTGTTGTACGCCGCGATCTCGCGCTCGCCCTGGTAGACCTGGATCTGCACCGACGGCTGGTTGTCCTCGGCCGTCGTGAAGATCTCCGACCGCTTGGTCGGGATGGTCGTGTTGCGCTCGATGAGCTTCGTCATGATGCCGCCCTTGGTCTCGATGCCGAGGGACAGCGGGGTCACGTCGAGGAGCAGGACGTCCTTGACCTCACCCTTGAGGACACCGGCCTGGAGCGAGGCGCCGATGGCGACGACCTCGTCCGGGTTCACGCCCTTGTTGGCGTCCTTGCCGCCGGTCAGCTCCTTGACGAGCTCGGCGACGGCCGGCATGCGGGTGGAGCCACCGACGAGAACGACGTGGTCGATCTCGGAGAGCTGGATGCCCGCGTCCTTGATGACGTTGTGGAACGGCGTCTTGCAGCGCTCCAGGAGGTCGGACGTGAGCTGCTGGAACTGGGCGCGCGTGAGCTTCTCGTCCAAGTGCAGCGGGCCCTCGGCGGAGGCCGTGATGTACGGGAGGTTGATCGTGGTCTCCGTGGAGGAGGACAGCTCGATCTTGGCCTTCTCGGCCGCCTCGCGCAGGCGCTGGAGCGCCATCTTGTCCTTGGAGAGGTCCACGCCGTGGCCGTTGTTGAACTGCTTGACCAGGTAGTCGACGACACGCTGGTCCCAGTCGTCACCACCGAGGTGGTTGTCGCCGTTCGTGGCCTTCACCTCGACGACGCCGTCGCCGATCTCCAGGAGCGAGACGTCGAAGGTGCCGCCACCGAGGTCGAAGACCAGAATGGTCTGGTCGTCCTTGTCGAGGCCGTAGGCCAGGGCGGCGGCGGTGGGCTCGTTGACGATGCGCAGGACGTTCAGGCCCGCGATCTCGCCGGCCTCCTTGGTGGCCTGCCGCTCGGAGTCGTTGAAGTACGCCGGGACGGTGATGACCGCGTCGGCGACCTTCTCGCCCAGGTAGGCCTCGGCGTCACGCTTCAGCTTCTGGAGGATGAACGCGGAGATCTGCTGGGGGTTGAACCCCTTGTCGTCGATGTCCACCTTCCAGTCGGTGCCCATGTGGCGCTTGACCGACCGGATGGTCCTGTCGACGTTGGTGACGGCCTGGCGCTTGGCCACCTCGCCGACCAGCACCTCGCCGTTCTTCGCGAAGGCGACGACGGACGGCGTGGTCCTGGCGCCCTCGGCGTTGGTGATGACGGTGGGCTCGCCGCCTTCGAGAACGCTGACGACGGAGTTAGTCGTGCCCAGGTCGATGCCGACCGCACGTGCCATTTCGGTTCCTCCAGAGGTACATCTTGAGTGGATCTGGCTCAAGGATGCATGAGCGCTGCGCTGGCGTCAACAGATGTGAGTCGGGGAGGCTCAACTCTTATCCGGGGCTTACGCGCAAGGCCGGGCCTTCCGGGGGCTCGTCGTTGTCTGCGGGTCCATTGGGGCTGGTCGCGCAGTTCCCCGCGCCCCTTACGGGGCACGGCCACACGGCAAGGGTTGCCTGAGCGACGCAGATCACCGCCTTGCTGGCTACAGTGCGGCGGAGTAAGTGGGTAGTCTCAGACGGACTGCATAAGTTACCGCTTAGTAATCACCACCTCGCAGGCCCGAGGAGCCCCCGAATGCAACTCGCCGCGATCATCGTGTCGCTGGTCCTGACCGTGGTCGGCGTAGCGCTGCTCGCTCGCGCCATCGGCCAGTTCGTCCGGTTCTTCCGACTCGGACAGCCCGTGCCCGCCGGCCACCGGACCGACAACCCGTATCAGCGCAGCGTGACGCTGGTGAGGGAGTTCCTCGGTCATACGCGGATGAACCGGTGGGGCATCGTCGGCTTCGCCCACTGGTTCGTGGCCGTCGGCTTCCTGACGCTGCCGCCGACCATCGTCACGGCGTACGGCCAGCTGTTCCAGGCCGACTGGACGCTGCCCGTCATCGGCGGCTTCCTGCCGTACGAGATGTACATCGAGTTCATCGGCGCCATGACCACCCTCGGCATCGCCGTGCTGATGGTCATCCGGCTGCTGAACCTGCCCTCGCGGCCGGGCCGCAAGTCCCGCTTCGCGGGCTCCAAGATGGGCCAGGCGTACTTCGTCGAGTACGTCATCCTCACCATCGGCCTGGCGATCTACGTCCTGCGGGGCCTCGAAGGCGCCCTGCACCACGTCGACCACTACGAGGCCGCGTACTTCGCCTCGTACCCGCTGATCCTGCTCTTCAAGGGGCTCAGCGTCACGACGCTCCAGACGCTCGTCTACCTCGCCGCCATGATCAAGCTCAGCACCACCATGATCTGGATGATCACGGTGAGCCTGAACATCAACATGGGCGTGGCCTGGCACCGCTTCCTCGCCTTCCCCAACATCTGGTTCAAGCGGGACGCCGACGGCTCCACCGCCCTCGGCGAGCTCCAGCCGATGACCTCCGGCGGCAAGCCGATCGACTGGGAGGACCCGGGCGAGGACGACACCTTCGGCGTCTCCCAGGTCGAGCAGTTCTCCTGGAAGGGCCTGCTGGACTTCTCCACGTGCACCGAGTGCGGCCGCTGCCAGTCGCAGTGCCCCGCCTGGAACACCGGCAAGCCGCTCTCCCCGAAGCTCCTCATCATGTCGCTGCGCGACCACGCGCACGCCAAGGCTCCGTACCTGCTCGCGGGTGGCGGCAAGTCCATGGAGGGCGAGGAGAAGGCGTCGGCGGAGCAGCTCGCCGACGTCCCCGCCGCCGCCCTCGCGGAGGCCGAGCGTCCGCTGGTGGGCACCCTGGAGGAGAACGGCGTCATCGACCCGGACGTCCTGTGGTCCTGCACCACCTGCGGCGCCTGCGTCGAGCAGTGCCCGGTCGACATCGAGCACATCGACCACATCGTCGACATGCGCCGCTACCAGGTGATGATCGAGAGCGCGTTCCCGTCGGAGGCGGGCACGATGCTCAAGAACCTGGAGAAGAAGGGCAACCCCTGGGGGCTCGCCAAGAAGCAGCGCGTGGAGTGGACCAAGGAGGTCGACTTCGAGGTCCCGATCGTCGGCAAGGACGTCGAGGACCTCACCGAGGTCGACTACCTGTACTGGGTCGGCTGCGCGGGCGCCCTGGAGGACCGGGCCAAGAAGACCACCAAGGCCTTCGCGGAGCTGCTGCACATCGCGGGCGTCAAGTTCGCCATCATGGGCGGCGACGAGAAGTGCACCGGTGACTCCGCCCGCCGCCTGGGCAACGAGCCGCTGTTCCAGCAGCTCGGCCAGGAGAACGTCGCGATGCTGAACATGGCGTACGGCGAGGACGACGACGACCCGGAGACCAAGAAGCCGAAGTCGGCGAAGAAGATCGTCGCGACCTGCCCGCACTGTTTCAACACCATCGCGAACGAGTACCCGCAGCTGGGCGGCGAGTTCGAGGTCATCCACCACACGCAGCTGCTCCAGCACCTCATCGACGAGGGCAAGCTGATCCCGGTGACGCCGGTCGAGGGTCTGATCACGTACCACGACCCCTGCTACCTGGGCCGTCACAACAAGGTCTACACGCCGCCGCGCGAGATCATGACCGCCGTCCCCGGCCTGCGCCAGCAGGAGATGCACCGCCACAAGGAGCGCGGCTTCTGCTGCGGCGCCGGTGGTGCCCGGATGTGGATGGAGGAGCGGATCGGCAAGCGCATCAACACGGAGCGGGTCGACGAGGCGCTGTCCTTGAACCCGGACATCATTTCCACCGCCTGTCCGTTCTGCCTGGTCATGCTGACGGACTCGGTCAACGGCAAGAAGGCCGAATCCGACGGCGGCTCCGCCGCGGGCGGCCAGGCGAAGGAGTCCCTCCAGGTCGTCGACGTCGCGCAGCTGCTGCTCGACTCGGTGAAGACGCCGGTCGACCCGGCCGGTGACGAGGAGTCGGCGGACGCGCCGGAGCCCGAGCCGGTCAAGTAACCGCCGCAGTACCCCGCTCAGGCCGGTTCCGCCCTTCGGGCGGGGCCGGCCTGACGCGTTGCCGACGCGGAGGGGTGCCCTTGTCGCCCTTCTCTCTCCTCCCCCCCCCACGGGCCGAGGTCCGGGCGTCCGCCCGCGGGCAAGGCCGCCGAGGACCCCGCGCCGGGCGGCTTCGACGGCGACAGCCGCCGGGACGTGATCGTCCGCTCCGACGTGGGGGTGCGGGTCGGCCGCCGCCGAGGAGGGTGCGGGTCGGCCGCCGCTGAGGGGGGTCCGTGTGTCAGCCGCCCGTTCACCTGGGGGCCACCGTGCCGCTTCCGGCGCACAACCCTTCGTACGCCTCATGAGTCACACACCCGGAACCCTAAGCCTTGCCCAAAGGTTCACTCCGAGCCCGCGGTCGTCCTGGCCCGCACCACTTCCGGGAGTTCATGTGCGCGTAAGAAACCTGGCGGTCGCCGCCACCGCCGCGGCCCTCGCGGTGACGGGTCTGACCCTGCCGCTGGCGGGTCCGGCGAGCGCCGCCTCCGCCCTGAAGGACGACTTCAACGGCGACGGCTACCGGGACCTCGCGATCGGCTCGCCGCGCACCAACTCCGTGACGGTCACCTACGGTTCGGCCTCCGGCGTGGACGCCGCGCGGGCCACCACCCTCACCCAGGACTCCACCGGGATGCCCGGCGTGACCGAGGCCGAGGACGAGTTCGGCGAGAACGTCACCACCGGGGACGTGAACCGGGACGGCTACGCCGACCTGATCGTCGGCGCCCCGGGCGAGAAGGCCGAGGGCAGGCCCTCCGGCGCGGTGACGGTCGTCTGGGGCGGCAAGGGCGGCTTCGCCTCCGGGGGCCGTGTCGTGCACTCCCCCGCCGACACCGCGGGCCGCTTCGGCGAGGCCACCACCTGGGCCGACGTCGACGGCGACGGTTACGCGCAGCTGGCCGTGGTCAGCGGTGACAACTGGTGGTACTACGGCGACGGCGGCGACTTCGACCGGCCGTTCGGCCTGGCGGCCGGCTTCTTCCCCGAGGGCGTCCGCCTGGAGGGCATGGTCGCCGGCGGCTTCCTGCACCGGGACCCCGACATCGTCGTGTTCGGCGAGCGCGCGGACGGCGGCGCCTGGACCGCCCACCTGAGCGGCGGCGCGGACGGCCACGGCTCCGGGGCCCAGGTCCTCGCCGAGGGCGACGACCCGACCGCCACGCGCGACACGGCCACCGCCGCTGACCTCGACGGCGACGGCTTCGACGACCTGATCACCGGCAACTCCCGTGCCGGTACCGGCGGTTCGGTCACCGTGCGGTTCGGTGGCGAGCGCGCGTTCGGCGCTCCGGTGACGTACCACCAGGACAGTCCGGGCGTCCCCGGCACCGATGAGGCGGGCGACGGCTTCGGCGCGTCCGTCTCGGCGGGTGACGTGACCGGCGACGGCGTGCCCGACCTCGCGGTGGGCGCGCCCGGCGAGGACGTCGACGGGGTGCCGGGCACCGGCAGCGTCACTCTGCTGAAGAACTCCGGCGGCTCCTTCACCTCGGGCAGGGCCTGGCACCAGGAGACCGCGGGCGTGCCCGGCGCCGCCGAGCCGGACGACCGCTTCGGTACGTCCGTACGCCTCAAGGACATCAACAAGAACGGCCGCGCGGACCTGGCCACCGGCGCCACCGGCGAGGACATCGGCACGACCCGGGACGTCGGCGCCGTCTGGGTCCTGCGGGGCACGCCGACGGGGCTGACCTCGTCGTACGCCGCCTCCTTCAACGGCGGGGACTTCGGCGTCGGCGGCGTGGACGCGGGCTTCGGCCGCACACTGCGCTGACGCTCCCCTCTCCCCCGCCTTCGCCTCGTCCCCGCCTTCGCCTCTCACTCGCCTTGCCTCTCACTCGCCTTCGCCTCTCACTCAGCTGGAGACCTCTCAGTGACTCAGTACGTGCGCACGTCCACGCGCAACAAGCTCCTCGCGGCGGGCGCCCTCTGCGCCGCCACCACCCTCGGCCTGACCGGCCTGACAGCGGGCAGCGCGGCCGCCGCCCCCGCGAAGCCGCGGACGGACTACAACGGCGACGGCTACGCGGACCTCGCGGTCGGCGTGCCCGGCGCCACCGTCGGCGGCCAGGCCAAGGCCGGCTACGTCAATGTGGTCTGGGGCGGCGCGAACGGCCTCGGCGCCCACGGCTCGACGACGGTCAGCCAGACCACCGCGGGCGTGCCCGGCACCGCCGAGGCGGGCGACACGTTCGGCAAGGCCGTCGACTCGAAAGACATGAACGGCGACGGCTACGCCGACCTGGTCGTCGGCGCCCCCGGCGAGGACATGGGCACGGCCCTGGACGCGGGCAGCGTCGCGATCGTGTGGGGCTCCGCGAGCGGCTTCAAGGGCGGCTTCACCGCGGCCTCCGGGAACGACGAGTCCCGCGGCTTCGGCAGGCTCCTCACCACCGGCGACTTCGACAAGGACGGCGACAAGGACATCGCCCTCAACACCCACGGCGACGAGACCAGCCGACTCGCGATGCGGCCGGGTCCGTTCACGGCGGACTCGCCCGCCACCCTGTCCCGCATCGAGGGCTGGCACTTCGCCGGCCCGACCGTCGTCACCAGCGGCGACTTCGACGGCGACGGCGGCGACGACATCGCCCTGGCGTACAGCGGCATGGAGACCAAGGGCACCAGGGTGCTCAGCCGGGCGTCCGGCGAGTGGACGTCGCTCTGGAGCACCGGTGACACCACCAGCACCGCCCTCGCCGCCGGCGACTTCGACGGCGACGGCTCCACCGACCTCGCCATCGGCAACGTCCAGCCCAACCCCGAGGCCGACGGGACCGCCTGCGAGGACCGGCTCGGCGGCGCCGTCCTCACCGTCTACAACAAGAAGGACGGCAGGCTCGGCGACGGCGGCGGCTCCTGCACCACGCAGGACAGCCCCTCGGTCGCCGGTGACGCGGAGGCCGACGACAACTTCGGCGCCCACCTCGCGTCCGCCGACGCCGACCAGGACGGCATCGGCGAGCTGATCGTCGGCGCCGACACGGAGGCCATCGGCACCGCGAAGAACGCGGGCGCCTACTGGGTCCTCGCCTCACCCGGCACCGGTGAGCCGCTCGTGGGTCCCTCCTTCAACCAGGACTCCACGGACGTGGCGGGCACGGCCGAGGCCGACGACCGCCTCGGCGCGGACGTCAGCACCGGCGACTACAACGGCGACGGCTACCCGGACCTCGCGGTCGGCGCGCCCGGCGAGGACGGCAAGGGCGGCGTCTGGTACGCCCGGACCCCGAAGGACGGCCCGAACCCGCCGGTCACCTCGGTGACGCCGGGCAAGCTGGGGCTCTCGGGTGTGACGCAGTACGGCGCGGTACTGGGGAAGTAGGTCCTGCCGGGCCTTCCGGCCCGGCAACTCCCGTCTCCCGTACAACCCTTGGCCCACGTCGAGGGTCTCCCCTTCGCCGACCACGGCGTGACGCCAGGGCCAATGCCCGGTGAACGCGCCGGTTCCGCAGCCCATTTGACCGCGGGTGCCCGCCAGGCATCCCCGCATGCCGCAGGAGAACCGCATGGCCAAGCACAAGCGCACCACCGCCGCCGGCCCCGGACGCATACGCCTCACGGCGGCCACCGCCGTCGCCGCCGCGATGTCCGGCGGGCTGCTCGCCGCCACGGCGACCACCGCGTCGGCCGCGCCCGTCCCCGCCACTCAGCCCGACGCCGACTTCAACGGCGACGGCGCCGCCGACCTCGCCACCTCCGCCGCGGGCGCCCACGTCGCGGGCAAGGCCGCGGCCGGGCAGATCACCGTGACGTACGGCGGCGCCGAGCGGCACCACACCACGTACAGCCAGAACAGCGCGGGCGTGCCCGGCTCCGCCGAGAAGGGCGACGGCTTCGGCGCCGACAGCGCGTACGGCGACTTCAACCGCGACGGGTACGACGACCTCGCGGTGAGCGCGGCGGGCGAGGACGTCGGCTCGGACGTCGACGGCGGCACCGTACAGATCCTGTGGGGCTCGAAGAACGGCCTGTCCGGGGGCACCACGCTCAAGGACCCGCGTCCCACCAGGCACGACCTCTTCGGCGGCCCCCTCCAGGCGGGTGACTTCGACGGCGACGGCAAGGACGACCTCGCCATCGGCGCCGGCTCGGGCGCGGCCACCATCGACGTGTACGAGGGCGGCTTCACCCGCGCCGGCGGCACCGGCAAGCACTACACCGTCGCGCCGCCCATCATGAGCGGCGAGGGCGCGGGGCCGTTCAACCTGCACTCCGGTGACGTCAACGGCGACGGCAAGGACGACCTGATCGTCGACGGCTTCTCCGTCGCGGGCGGCGAGAACGCGAACCTGTGGCTGCCCGGCAGCGCGAACGGCGTCACCACGACCGGCGTGCAGCGGCTCCCCGGCGGCATCATCACCGATGTCGGCGACACCGACAGCGACGGCTACGGCGACATCATCATCGGCCTGACCTGGGACGACGGCATCTCCGGCGCGCACAAGGGCGGCACCGTGTACGTCGTGAAGGGCAAGTCCACCGGCCCGTACGGCGGCAGCCAGGTCATCACCCAGGACACCGAGGGCGTGCCCGGCAGCGCCGAGAACGGCGACGCGTTCGGCTCCGAACTCGACCTCGGCGACATCAACGGCGACGGCCACCTCGACCTGGTCGTCGGCACCCCGGGCGAGGACCTGGAGGGCGTCTCCGACGCGGGCTCCGTCACCGTCGTCTACGGCGCCGCGGACGGCTCCGGCCTCTCCACGGCGGGCTCCGTCCTGCTCAGCCAGAACACCCCGGGCGTCGCCAACAGCAACGAGAAGGACGACTTCTTCGGCTCGGACGTCCACGTCGACGACCTCGACGACGACGGCCGCGGCGACCTCGCGGTGGGCGCGGCCGGGGAGAACGGCCAGAACGGCGCGCTCTACCTCGTGGACTCCAAGGCGGACGGCACGCTGTCCGGCGGCGCGGGCGTCTACACCTCCACGGTGGGCATCTCCGCCGCGGGCACCCCGCGCTTCGGCCACAACTTCGCGGACTGACCTCCCCCTCCCCGCCGCGCCCGCCGGGCCCCCGCTCTTGCGAGCGCGGGCCCTCACCCCGAACTCCCTGGAGTGCCCGCCTCTTCGGCCCCGTACGCACCGGTGGAGAACCCCGGTGAACGCCGGAGAACCCCGCGGAACGCAGGGGAACCCGGGAGCCTCGGGGGCCCCTCAGGGTCCCCCTAGGGGTTGTCACAGGTCGGCCGCAAAGGCTCTCTCCTCCCAAGGAGGGACGACCTCACCCCGTGAGACCAGGTACGTTCGATTCGTGGCTGGATTCAGGATCGGACGCGGCCGGGACAACCGCGCCGCGCGACCGCAACAACAACCGCGGCAGCAGCCGTACGGGCAGCAGGCCCCCCAGGGGCAGCAGCAGTCGTACGGCTACCCGCCCGCGCCTCCGAACCCGCAGCAGTACGGCGGTGGCGGCCCCCGGTACGGGGGCGGCGGACCGCAGTACGGGGGCGGCGGGCCGCAGCCCGGCAGAGGCGGCCAGCAGTGGCCGCAGGCCGACGGCGGCCACGGCGAGCCGGAGTACTTCGGCGGCCCGGACGGCCAGGGCCACGGCCCCCAGGGCGGGTACGACCCGTACGCGGCCAACAACCCCGGGCACACCCAGGCCTTCTCCATCGGCGAGGACCCCTACCAGCAGGGCGACACCTACCGCGCGGGCCAGCCCGCCGCGGCGCCGATCGGACCGCGCCTGCACTGGAAGGACCTGCTGCGCGGCATCGTGCTGCGGCCGGGCCCGACCTTCCTCCAGATGCGGGACTACGCGATGTGGGGCCCGGCCCTCGTCGTCACGTTCCTCTACGGCCTGCTCGCGATCTTCGGCTTCGACGACGCCCGCACCGACGCGATCAACGCCACGCTGTCGGCAGTGGTCCCGTACGTCCTCACCACGGGCGTCGCGATCACCATCAGTGCCTTCATCCTCGGCGTGGTCACGCACACGCTGGCCCGCCAGCTCGGCGGTGACGGCGCGTGGCAGCCGACGGTCGGCCTCTCCATGCTGATCATGTCCCTGACGGACGCGCCGCGCGTGATCGTGGCGATGTTCTTCGGCGGCGGCCAGTCCTTCGTGCAGCTCCTTGGCTGGGCGACGTGGCTCGCGGCGGGCGCGCTCCTGACCACCATGGTGAGCAAGTCCCACGACCTGCCGTGGCCGAAGGCGCTCGGCGCGGCCTCGATCCAGCTGCTCGCGATCCTGTCGATCATCAAACTGGGCACGTTCTAGCGGCCGGGACGGCCGCGACCACGCGGAAGGGCCCGGCGGACGTCACCGTCCACCGGGCCCTTCCGCACGCGGGCGGCTGCCGGCCGGTCCCTCAGGCGTCGAGAACCTGACCGGTCAGGCGTCGAGAACCTGACCGGCCCGCTTCACGACGGGCGGCTCGACGCTCCAGGGGAAGTTGATCCACTCATCGGTGCGCTTCCACACGTACTCGCACTTCACGAGCGAGTGCGACTTCTCGTAGATGACGGCGGACCGCACCTCGGCGACGTGGTCGAGGCAGAAGTCGTGCACCAGCTTCAGCGTCTTGCCGGTGTCGGCGACGTCATCGGCGATGAGCACCTTCTTGTCGGTGAAGTCGATGGCGTTGGGCACGGGCGCCAGCATGACGGGCATCTCCAGCGTGGTCCCGACGCCTGTGTAGAACTCCACGTTCACCAGGTGGATGTTCTTGCAGTCGAGCGCGTACGCGAGACCGCCGGCGACGAAGACGCCGCCGCGGGCGATGGAGATGATGATGTCGGGCCGGTACCCGTCGTCGGCGATGGCCTGCGCGAGCTCGCGCACGGCGCCGCCGAACTTCTCGTACGTCAGGTTCTCGCGTACGTCACTCATGCTGGATGTCACACCTGTGTCCGATGGAAATTGAGGAAGGACCGGGAGGCGGTCGGCCCGCGCTGCCCCTGGTAACGCGACCCGTACCGCGCCGAGCCGTAGGGCTCCTCGGCGGAGGAGGTCAGCCGGAACAGGCAGAGCTGCCCGATCTTCATGCCCGGCCAGAGCTTGATCGGCAGGGTCGCCAGATTCGACAGCTCCAGGGTCACGTGCCCCGAGAAGCCGGGGTCGATGAACCCGGCGGTGGAGTGCGTGACGAGCCCGAGCCGCCCGAGGCTGGACTTGCCCTCCAGCCGGCTGGCGAGATCATCGGGCAGGCTGACGACCTCGTACGTGGAGGCGAGGACGAACTCGCCGGGGTGGAGGATGAACGGTTCGTCCCCCTCCGGCTCCACGAGCCGCGTCAGGTCGGCCTGCTCCACGGAGGGGTCGATGTGGGGGTAGCGGTGATTCTCGAACACCCGGAAGTAGCGGTCCAGCCGCACGTCGATGCTCGAGGGCTGCACCATGGATTCGTCGTACGGATCGATCCGCACCCGTCCGGAGTCGATCTCGGCCCGGATGTCCTTGTCTGAGAGAAGCACGCACCGAGGATACGCAGAGCGCGCGGGCCCGCCACAATCTCGTGGACGGTGACGATCCCGCGCGCCGGTACCGGGGTGTGTCCGTGCCGCGGCCACTGCCCCTACTGCTTCTACTGCTTCTACTGCTTCTGCAAGGCCACCGGCACGGCGTGCCGGAGCCGGGCGCAGCGCGGGCACCGGATGAGCCGGCCGGGCCCGAGCCGGCCGGCCTGCTGCATCGGGAACGACGCGGTGCTGAACACGTGCCCTTCGGCACATCGGACGACGGTGCGCTCCATCAAGTCCTCGAGTCCCTTCCCCAAAGCCGTGTGTGAACTCGTACGCCTGAGGCCCGTTTCCGAGCCGACGACGAAAGCCCACATTACGGTATGAAAGGGACGCCACTTCAAGCGGCACGGCCACAGACACGACACCTCGGCGGTGCGCCTACGGTACGCCCCAACTCCCTCCCGCCGCACGGCGCATCCACGTCCCGGACAGCACGCGGGCCCCGCGGCGGGGACGCCGGGGGCCCATGATGAGGTAGACTGTGCGACGCTACGCAACCGCTTCTGGCGGTGCGTTTTCGCGGGTGTAGTTTAGTGGTAGAACATCAGCTTCCCAAGCTGAGAGTGCGAGTTCGATTCTCGTCACCCGCTCCACGAAGAAGGCCCAGGTCATCGACCCGGGCCTTTTTGCTGTGCGATCTTGGTCAGTCTCCGCGTGCCACATCCGTGCCAGATGCTTGATCTTTTCGCTTCCGCGCGGCCGACCTACGAGCCTTGCGAACGCTCCGATGGAGCATGCCCGCGACCTCCTGTTGCCGCTCCTCTTCGGAGTGCTGATAGCCCATCGCGGCCTTCTCGGAGGACTGCCCGGCGCGGACCATCGTGTCCTTCAGGGTCGCTCCCGACCGGGTCGTCAGGGTGTGCCCGGTGTGCCGGAGATCGTAGAAGCGGAAGTTGCTGGGCAGGCCGACGACGGCGCGGGCCTTGCGCCAGTACTTGCCGAAGGTGCTCCGGCGGAACGGGGCACCGCGCTCACCGACGAAGACGAGGCCGTCCGGTCCCTCTTCGGCGTATGACTCCATGTGCCACCGGATCTCACGCTCCAGGAACGCGGGCAAGTAGATCGTGCGGGTACCGGCTTCCGACTTCGTGGCGCCGGGTGCACGTCGGCCGTTGGTCCGCTCCGGTTCGGCGATCCGCACCGTGATCTTCAGCGCTTCCAAGTCGACGTCCCGGCGGCGAAGCCCGGCCAGCTCTTCGGGCCGGGTCGGACCGTACGCTCCGAGGAAGACCATCAGGCGCCACCGCATGCCGATCGCGTCGGCGAGGGCATCGACCTGGGCCACGGTGGCCGTGGGCCGCTCCTCTGCCTTCTCCGCACCGGCGCCTTTGATCCGGCACGGATTGCGGCGGATCAGGTCGTCGTCGACAGCGGTCTCCATGATGGCCTTGAGGAGGCGGTACGCCTTGGCGGTCGCCGTCTTGGCGCCAGTGCGGAGACGCTCGGTGCGCCAGGTGCGAACGCGGGGCGCGGTGATCTCGTCGAGGTCGTCATCACCGAAGGTCGGGAGGATGTGGCGGTCCAGGAGGTACCGGTACAGGTCGCGCGTGAGCACGCTGAGTTCGCGTTCCTCGACCCACTTGTCGGCGTACGCGCGGAAGTTGACGGCCCCGGCCTCCGGGTCCCGCCAATCACCTCTGCGGATCTCGGTCTGCTTCTCGGCCAGCCAGTCGTCAGCATCGGCGGTCGTCTCGAAGGTGAACGGCGCTGGGCGCATCACGCCGTCCGGCCCCGGATACCGCGCCTGGTATCGCCCGGACGGCAGCCGCCTGATCGCGCCGAAGCGGCGACGCCTCCCCCTGCTGTTCGCCATCAGGCGGCCCTCCCGTAGCGAGCGCGGGACCGCTTGATCGGCTCGACGGTGTGGGAGGTGATGAACTCCTCGACCGCGCTCTGCGGGATGCGCACGTGGCGGCCGACCTTCACGTACCGGATGCGTCGCTCCTCGATGAGCCGACGCGGGAAGCGGGCCGTCGTGCCGAGCAGCTCGGCGACCTGGTCGACGGAGAGATGCCGCTCAGCCACGGGTGGGTTCCCCTTCCGTTCCGGGGGCGGGTTCGAGGGTTTCGGCAAGCCAGGCTTCGGCGTCGGTGAGGCCGGTTCCGGCGTAGCTCCAGTGGGCGAGGACGAGGGTTTCGTCCGGGCCGGTCTGGTCGACGGTGGCTTGCGCGCGGCGCCATTCGGCTCGGGCGTCGCGGAGGGCGCCGAGGGTGGTGGAGTAGCGGCGACTTTTGGTGGAGAAGTGGCCGCGGAAGCCGAGCATGTGGGCCCAGGACCGAAGCCGGAGGTCTGCGAGTTCCTTTCGTGCACCGAGAGTCCATGCGGTACGGATCATGCGGCGGGCGTGCTCGCTGATGTCGAGCTGGGCGAGTTCGGCGAGGAACTTGAGGGGCCGGTCCAGCGCACCCGTGGCAGTCTCCGCTCCCTTGGTGGCGTACTTGGCGATGTACGCGGCGACGGCCCGCTCGGTCAGCTCCTGGCCGCCGTCGAAGTCGACGGAACGGATGGTGCGTACGTCGAGTTGGCGGCCGAAGGCGAAGGTGTGCGCGCGGTTGTCGATGACCGGGCCATCCACGCGGGCGGCGGTCGCGGCAGCTCGGATGGCGTCGGTCAGCAGCTCGGGGGTTGCCCAGGCCGGGGGCGGGGTGTCGCCGCCCCCGGGGCCGTCGATGCGGATGACCGCGTGGAAGTGGACCGCACCGCGTTTCTGGTACTCGGCGACCTTGGCGAAGGAGACGCGGGCGTAGTCGCGGAGGGCGCGTTGGGTGAGGCCGGCGCGCTTGGCGACCTCGCGGCGGAGGTAAATGGAGAAGCGGCGCCAGAGCAGGCCCGCGTGCGCGTTCCAGAGCACGGCTGCTTCGTAGTCGTAGGTGTCCGGGTCGAGCGGGGTGCCGAGGGCGGGGTCGTCCTGGTCGTGGAGGACACCGCAGCGGCAGGGACGGACGGTTCGGGCCGGGCCGCTGGGGCGGTTGTGGACCGGGCCGAAGCCGGGGGCGGTGAAGGTGGCGAACACGCGGGGGTGGGCGGCGACGCGTTCGGGGACGCCCTTGCCCCCGCGCAGGCCGGAGGTGATCAGGTGGAAGGTGTCGCGGCGGTAGACCTCCGCGCAGGCCGGGCAGCGGGTCGTGCGTCGGTTGTTGCAGCGGACGAGGAGGTGACCGGCCGGGAGGGCGGTCGAGTCGAGGTGGTGGAGGACGTTGCCGATCACTCCGGTACGGGTGTCGACGGCGTGCTCGGTGCGGTGGCCGTCGAGGCGGACCGGATGCGTGCAGCCGCCGAGGCCGGAGAGCTGACGCAGGAGCGCGGGCATGGTGCCGGTTGCGGCCAGTTGACCGAGTTCGCTGAGCGGGGGCGGGGTGGTGCGGGTAATGATGGCTTCTCCTTCTGGCTTCGGTCAGGAGGGACAGGGCCCCCGGGGCGGCGGATGCTTGGCGGTATCAGAGCCGCCCCGGGGGTCTGGCAGTGCTGGCGACTAGCGCCGCCGCTGGTCGCGGAGCATCGAGCGGATGACGACGGCGCACACCGCGACGGAGATGGCCGTGACGGCGACGGCGGCCAAGAGCGCGGTCAGTACGACGCCGCCGACGAGGATGGCCACGACCGCCCCGCTCGTGATGGAGATCTGAGGCGCGGGCCGCCGCACGGGCGTCGAGTCGGCCACCGTGTGGTGGTGGACGGGCGGCGGCGTCGGGCTGTGGGGGTACTTGGGCAGGAACACGGCGAAGCTCTCCTTATCTACTCGTCTAGTCATGTGAGCCGTTTACGACGTCCACGCCGGAGCGCGTACCGGATTCGATGGCCGGAGCCATGAAGGTGTGCGAGAGCCAGAAGCCGAACAGAGCGATCACCACGACGATCCACGTACGGACGCCGAGGAACTTGACCGCTCCCCAGGCGAAGAGGCCGAGGACGAACACGAGCGGCAGGCTGACGGTCACGGAGGCGGGTCCTTTCAGCGGACGGGGCAGCGGTGGGTGCGGGCGGCCAGTTCGGCGGCGGCGCGGCTGTCGTAGTCGGCGGAGAAGCCGCAGCGAGGGGCCGTGCAGGCGGCGGTGTGCTTCTCGCGGCCACGGCCGTTGTACGCCGTGCCGACCTGGACGGGACCGATACGGATGACCGAGCGGAAGTGACGGTTGGCGCTCATGTGGATCTCCCTTCAGGACGTTTCGGGCTTTCAGAGCTGAGCGGCGATGGCGTCGGCCATGGGCATCGGGATGCCGAGGCGGGCGCGCAGGGTCGTGGTGTCGATGGCAGTGCCGGTGCGGGCATGGTGTTCGGTGGCGACTTTGCGGGCGTGGTCGACCAGGGCAGCCGGGACCGAGACGGGAGTCGGAGGAGTCGAGGCGGACGCCGTGGCCGATGGTGACGGGAGCTCCGGTACGGGATCGGGCGCGTCCTCCTGGTCGCCCTCTTGCTCGTCGACGGGCACGGGCTCTCGACCGTTCTCCTCGGCCAACTCGCGCCGAGATGACGCCGAGTGAGCAAGGAGCGTCCCGCCGAGGAAGGCGACCGCAGGCCAGCCCGCGACGAGGATGCGGAGCCAGGCCGGCACATGGCCCATGTCCAGCAGTCCGGCGGTAGCGACGTTCGCGCCGAGGGAGGCCGCAAGCGCGATGACGAACCAGCACCAGCCCGCGGCTTTGCTGTCACCGGTCCGCAGTCGACGCCAGGCGGCGACGAGCAACAGGTCCACCGAGACCGGATAGGCCCACGCTTTCCACCCGTCCTGTCCGGCCGCCGAGGCGACGTCATGCAGGTGGGCGAAGGACAAGGCGGCGGCGATGACGGCCTGTACGAGTACCGCATCGATACGGGCCAGTTGGGCGCGCATGCCGCGGCTCCTTCCGGATTCAGGCATGGCAGGGGTAGGGACGTGGCGCGAGACGGTCACGCCGACTGGGGCGGGAAGGTACGGCTCAGCTGGTGATCGGTCGCGGCTGCACGACCGGGGCCGAGGGCTCGACCGGCTGCACGGGAACGGAAGGCCGGAAAGACTTCAGCGCCGGAAGGTCGGGGACCAGGTGCGCCGACGCGCGGCAGGTCTCGGCGGCGTCTGTCAGCGAGAGATACGGCGTACGGATACGGGACCAGCCACCGGAGGAGTCACCGGCGACGGCGAGACCGGGCTGTTCGGCAGGGATGGCGCAGGCGGCGGAGACCGCTTCGGGGGCGATGTCTCCGAGCGCCATTTTCGCGGAGGCTTCGTCGTTCACGCGGTGGCAGACACGACCGGTCAACTGGGCTCGGAGCATCGTGGCGCCCTTGCCGAGCTCGGCGCCGAATCGCTGCCCGCACACCTCAAGGTAGATACCGGCCGCGCGGCCGAGTTGGGCAAGCCGGATGAGCTGAGTGACCATCTCGTCCCGCCGCTCTTCCTCCTTCCTCGAAGCTACGAGGAAGAGTTCCGCCACCTCATCGACGAACAGCACCACGGGAACGGGCCGTTGCTGCTCGGGAAGCCCCCAGATGTCGGAGGTGATCTCCTCGTTCGGCGTGCCCGGTGCGATCCTCTGACGTGCCTTGATCAGGTCGTACCGGTCCTCCATCTCCTTGATGAGCACGGGCAGCAACTCGGCGGCCTGCTCGGGGTCGGTGGCCAGCGCCGACAGCCGCGGGGCGAAGGGCGCCAGCTCCACACCGCGCTTGCAGTCGATGCCGACCAGGGCGACAGGCTGTGGCGCGAGCCCGGCAACGAGGTGTCGCAGGTACATGGACTTGCCCGACAGGGTGGCGCCGAGGCTGAGGCCGTGCGGAACGACGCGGTAGTCACGTATGAAGGGCGTCGCGTCCTCCCGCAGCGCTACGGGCACTTGCAGGAACCCGCCCACCGCTTTGCGCGGCATACGGACCTTGCGCAGCACGTCGTAGCCGACGAGTCGCAGTTCGATCACGCCAGGCTTGACCGTCGTCACGTAGACGGCGTGCACTCCCCAGGCGTGCCGCAGGCGTTCGGCGGAGGCGGCCACGTCGGCAGGTTCCTGGCCCGGTGCCAGCCGCAGACGGAGCCGTAACCCGGTCGTGGTCGGGCGGATGATCCCGCGACGAGGCGGTACGGGCCGGACCTCCCCACGGGTGGCCTTGACCGCCAGGGCCCGCAGCCGGGACGGCGTCACGGTCAGGCCGCAGGCCTCCATGACTGAGCCGTACGAGCTGAACAGTCGGGCCGTGGACGTCGGCAGGCCGACCGCAGACCAGTAAGCCCCCGGGTGCTTGGCCCGGGTGTAGGCAGCCCCGCCGCCGATCGCGGCGACAGGACCACCCACCTCCAGGAGCGTCATCAGGTCCGTCATCAGGCCGAGGCCCCCATGGCGGCCGGGAAGGCGGCCGGAGTGACGGCGGCGCAGCGGTAGGCGATGCCGTGCCGCTGCTGGCCGTTGAACACGCTCTCCCACGGTCGGGCGACGAGTCCCGGCAGCGAGACCGGCGCACCGAGCGTCAGCCCCTCGGACACTCCGCTCTCCGGGATGGTCACCTTGATCAGGGACGACTCGCCCTCCTCGATGTAGACGACGCCGATCGTCATCAGCGATTCACCGCTGGTGGCGTCCTTGGCGATCTCGCCGGTCTGACGGTCGCGGACCTTGGGCTCGGGCGCCTCGGTGAGCAGGATCGTCGCGGCCGAGGTCTCCACGCGAATGGTTCGCAAGGTTTTTCCCATCTACTCGTCTATACAAGATGCAGCGTTCGAACCCGATCTCCGGGAACGCCGACCACTGTGCCACACAACTTGCCAACTCGTCTATACGAGTAGGCCTGTTGGCGTATACGAGTTCGGGGTGCGGACCACCGCGCGCCACGGCCGTCAGGCCCTCACGTGGCCGGGAGCTGGTACGACAGGACGTAGGCGTCCGCCGCCATGACGGTGTCGCAGACCTCCACGGCCCGCCCTTCCGTGTCGTACGCAGTGCGGATCAGATGGATCACGGGCACGCCGGAGGCCAGCCGCAGCGTCTTGACCTCGGACGGCGCGGGCATCCGCGCCCGGATCTCCTCCTCGAAGTGGTCGAGGTGGTGGCCCAGCTCTTCGAGGCGGGCGTAGATGCCGCCGGGGCCGGGGTTGGGCTCGGCGATCTGCGTACCGCGCGCAATGTCGAGCGGAAGGTACGAAGTGGCGAACTCGACCGGCCGGCCATCGAGCAGATACCGACGCCGACGGGCGAGCACGCGCCGCACAGACCCAAGGCGGGTGGCGATGTCCTGCGTGGCCTTCTCTTCCTTGACCTCCAGACTGTCGACCTGAGGGTGACTGCCCGCAGCGTCGGCCTCCACGATGAAGGCGGACTTACCCTGTTCGCGATGGCGCCGGGCGAAGCGGTCGGAGGCCAGACGCCTCACTGGTGGCCGTGGTCGCACGAAGACGCCCTTGCCATGCTCGGCATGGACCAGGCCCTCACCCTGCAAAATCGAGAAGGAATTCCGAACGGTCATCCGTGAGACGCCGTAGTGCTCGACGAGTTCCGCCTCGGAAGGCAGCTTCTCGCCCTCCTTGAATCGCCCGCGGTCGATGGACTCGCGCAGCTGGTCAGCGATCTGCCGGAAGACCGCACGATCACTCGTGGGGTCAACAGCACCGAGCAGGCCGGGAAGGGACGTCACGTGTACTCCTTTAGGTATCTAGACGAGTGGGCGAGTGTTGTTGCTACGGTGGAGAGCCTAGCCATCCGAGAGGGTCGAGGACCGTGAGCACTGACCGTCCGCACTCCGTGAGCGTCGCCGGAGTCATCGTCGACGACCAGGACCGGGCCCTCCTGATCAAGCGCCGCGACAACGGCAAGTGGGAACCCCCGGGCGGCGTCCTCGAACGCGAGGAGACCATCCCCGAGGCTCTGCAACGCGAAGTCCTCGAAGAGACCGGAATCAAGATCGCGCTTCCGGCGACCCTCACCGGCATCTACAAGAACATGACGGGCTTGATCGTCTCCATGGTCTTCCGTTGTGAGGCCGCTGACGGCACGCCCACCACCGGCGACGAGACCCGAGCTCTGCGCTGGGCCACCCGCGACGAAGTCACCGAACTCGCCGACGAGGCTTACGCGATCCGCGTCCTGGACGCACTCGACGCGGTTTCCCCGCCGGCCATCCGCGCCCACGACGGCATCAAACTCGTCTAGCTCGCACCCGCTGCACATGGCGGCCTATCAGCACGAAGGAACTTGTATGCACGAGTATACGAGCACCGCCCGAGTCTGGGGCCTCACTTGCCCAGGTTTCCCCGAAGAGATCAGCCGGGCCCGGCGCTGGACGCGGGACATCCTGCGCGGCTCACCACTCGCGGACGACGCCGAACTCATCGTGAGCGAGCTGAGCACAAACGCGATCCTGCACACGGCCAGCGGGCGTCAGTCGGGCAGCTTCTCCCTGGCCATCGAGGTATCCCCGCAGATGGTCACCCTGTCGGTCACCGACGGCGGAGGCACGGGAACCGCCCCCAAGGTCGAGCACCAGGACGAGGAGGCGGAACACGGCCGGGGCCTGGACATGGTCAGCGCCATCGCACACCGCGTCGTCGTCAACGACAGCGACCACGGCCACACGGTCACCGCGGCTTTCTTCACCGAGGCCGGCAAGGGAGGCCAACTATGCGGATGAGCGGACCCCGACGCGGCTACTGGTGCGAGTGCTGGACGGAGTCCACCGCCACGGACGGCCAAGCGGGGCCGCAGCTACGAGCGTCGTTCGACGCCTACTCGGCGCCACAGGCGGATCGGTGGGTAGCGGTGGCCCTCCGGACGATCTCCCCGGCACTGAACACTCACGCTTCAGTCGAAGCCTGGGAGTGGCTATACGAGGGCCGCGTCCGCACCCGCAGAGCCCTTCTCCAGATGCAGCCCTGCACGGTCTCAGTGACTCACGCGGACACACGCATCACCTGGACGATACGACCAGTCCTCTTCCTGCCGTTCGCACACCGTCAGGCGGCAGAACTCCCAGCGTGCGCCCTCGACTTCAAGCCCCGGCAGACAGACTGAGTTACAACTTTCTCTACTGGTTCAAGTCCCGGCGCCGCTCCGCGCCGCCGGGCGGGCTCACGGCTCCGCTCGGGGCGCCGCTCCTGCCTTCGGCCCGCTCCGCCCCGGCTGCGCCAACGCCCGCCCACACACGGATAGGGCCAGGGCTATAAGGCGAACACCGGACCCACGGCGGTCCCCGTCAAGGACATGCCTCCGGCGGGGGCGCTCTGACTCTGGGATGGCGGGGGCGCCGCTTGCGAGTGCCGACCGGATGGGGTTCGCGTGGGGAGCTTCCATCCCGTCCGCCATCGACCCAGGCAAAGCCGAGCGGACGCGGCCCAGGGCGTCAAGGTCGTTCGTACAGTGGCGCGCTCCACCTTGACGCCCTGAACCACGCCCGCTCCACGGTGTGTGGGTCGACGGCAGACGGGATGGAAGCAGGGGCACGTGGTGGGAGAGGTAATTGGGTCAGCCGTCCGGATCAGCAATCATTGCCCGGAACTTTGCGGTCTCCAGATCCCTCCTATCACTTTCAAGGATAAGCCTCGCCGGCCCGTCGACAATCGATGGATCGAAATTCGCGGCGCGAGGATCAGCCTGAAGATGGCGACTCAATATCAGCTCCGCCTCTACCCTCGAAATAGGGAAATCGCGATCAACCATCGGGAAATTCCTTGGCGCACCCTTGGGTGGCCCCAACAGCAAGTCTTTGCGATATGCCGCGATGAACTCTAGAATTTGGTCCTCACCAAGGCGGTCGGCCAGAAAAAGAGGGAGCCCATAAGTAGCGGTATCGCTCTGCAAGTAGTAGCGCAGGGCTGCCGCAGCGTCCCCGTGCAGGCCGACCACCCTCTCCGCTACCTGCACGACCTCATGCAGATGCGCGAGCCGCCGGATTCGATCCAGAGTGTCAACCAATTCGCCCAGGCGAGAAGGAGGAAAGTTGCTAATCACCTCAGGCTTCACTTGGAGCCCCGCTCTGGTTATTAGCGTTACGCGTCGCAGGGCTTCTCTATATTGAACATGCTCTTGGTTAAATCTCAAAAAATCGTCGTACGCTTCCTTGCGCTCCTGAATGAACCGCTGCTGATTCTCTTTGTTTGTGTGACCCCGCTCGATTAGGCCATCGTAAGTCATTTTGATTACGATGCCTCCGATCGCAGATCCCGCAGCGATCAGACTTGTAGACATTGCGATGTCCATTACCTCAACTCCGTCGCGCACCCGGGCCATGTCAATGCGTTGACGCCAGGATAGAGGCGATGAGTTTCGACGTTGATGCTTTCTGCAAGGAACCTCGTCGCGCGGTTGTTGAGGATCTAGTCGTCGACGATGCTGACTGCTGCGCCGCTGGTCCCAAAGCTTGGATCGAATCCGGCGGGGCGCTCGACGAAGCACAGTGGACTCCAGCCGTACAGCAGTCGAAGCAGAGCAACCCTGACCGGCTGCTAGTCAGGCCTCTCGCCTATAAGGCGGCATAATCCGTTGAGTGGTGAGGTCGTCCGCACGGTAGCGGCCGGGACCCGGGGGCGACATGGGTCGGCCGCCTCACCTCTCAGGGGCGTGCCAGACCCGTGCCAGGTTGGGCGGGGAACCACGGGGAACGGCGGGGAAACGGGCCATCAGTGTCGGGGGCCGTCAGGCCACCCTGTCGCAGGTCAGGCACCCAACTCCCCTTAGAGATACCCGAGCTTCCCAAGCTGAGAGTGCGAGTTCGATTCTCGTCACCCGCTCCACGAAGAAGGCCCAGGTCATCGACCTGGGCCTTTCGCTTTTCCAGCCCGTCGGGCACGGCGCGTGGTGGTGTCCTGCCCGGTGGCTCGGGTCCCGGGGCCTCTTTGTTGTCCGGGGCGGTGGACAGCGGTCGCTGCGCATCGGGTCAGGCGTACAACCTTTCGTACGGCGTGTGCGTCATGGGGTGCATCTGCTGGTCGATCAAGGAGTTCCGTTGCGTAGAGCAGTCACGGCGGCCGCCGTGCTCGTCGCTTCCCTCGCCACCGCCCTCACCCCGGTGACATCGTCCGCCGCCGCGCCCCACAAGGGCGCCAACACGGCGGGCGTACAGGACGACTTCAACGGTGACGGTTATCGCGACCTGGCCATCGGAGCTCCGGGGGCCGCGAACGGCACCGTGGAGGAGGCCGGGTCGGTCGTCGTGCTCTACGGCTCCGCGTCCTCGGTGAGCACCACCCGCCGCGCTGTCATCACCCAGGCGTCCGCCGGCATCCCCGGCACCGCCGAGGAGTCCGACCGCTTCGGCGGGACGGTGGGCAGCGCCGACCTGGACCGGGACGGCTATGCCGACCTGATCGTCGGAGCTCCGGGCGAGGATGTCGACGGTGCCGAGTCGCGGGGCTCCGTGACCGTGGTGTGGGGCGGGTCGGGCGGACTGAAGGGCGGTGCGAGCATCGCCCCTCCGGCCGGGTACGGCGAGGGCAGGACCTACTGCCGGTTCGGCCTGTCCATCGCCACCGGAGACATGAACGGAGACGGCGCCCCAGAGGTCGGCATCGGCTCGGGCTGTGAACCTGCCTCCTACAGCGGCCCCTTCACCCGCACCGGCCGGGCCGCCGATCGCTACCGGGAGTGGCGGAAGAACGCCCGCGGCGTGGTCATGGGGGACGTGAACGGCGACGGCAGGGCCGAACGCTTCTACCTGGCCGGGCCCACCGACGGTGACATCCGCGGACCGGTGACCCTCGACACGGGCGCCCCCGACTCCGGGGACCCGTCCGTCAACCGGGGCATCGATCTGCCGTACGCCGACGGCCACGCCGGGCAGATCGGCGACATCAACGGCGACGGATACGGCGACCTCGTCACCGGCATAGCCGGCGACGACTCCCACTTCAACGACCCGACCCCCGCGGCCCGTCGCGGCGGCGAGATCCAGGTCCTCTACGGCAGCGCCCAAGGCATCACCGCCCAGCAGAAGCCGAAGGTCTTCCATCAGGACACGGCGGGTGTCCCCGGCAAGGCGGAGTGGGGCGACTGGTTCGGCCAGTCCCTGAGCGTCGGCGATGTCGACGCCGACGGATACGCCGATGTTCTGATCGGCTCCCCCGAGGAGGCCGTCGGGTCGCTCGCCTCTGCGGGCACCGCCGTCCTTCTGCGCGGCTCCGCCGCAGGCCTGACGACGGCCAAGGCGGCCGCCTACACCCAGAACACGGCGGGCGTCCCCGGCACCGCGGAGGCGGGCGACGGGTTCGGCGCCACGGTCCACCTCGCCGACCTCAACAAGGACGGCAAGGCGGAGACGGTCGTCGGCGCCCCCACCGAGAACTCCGACGGCTGCTTCTGGGTCGCCCGCGGCTCGGCGTCCGGCCCTCTCCCGAACGGCTCGGTCAACGTGTGCGGCAAGGCCGCCGGCATCACCGTGGGCGAGATGAACGGCTACTTCGGCGCCGCCCTCGCCAGCCCGCACGTGGAGAACTGACACCGGCGGGCCCGAGCACGGCTCCGGACCACCTCGGTAGGCGCGACCGGGGTCGATGTCATTCCCTCGCCGGGCTCGGAGACCACGGACCGGATCGTGAAGGCCGACCAGTACGCCAAGGCCGGCATCGGGTTCTACTGGCGTACCGAGCAGGCACCGCCCGGCTCCCTCACCGCGCAGAATCACTCGGGCCGCGGCCGCACAAGGCCGTCGCCAGGGCCGTCAGGGCCGCTGCCTCCTTCGTGCCCTCCGTGGCGCCGAACACGTGGACCACCAGGCCGGCCGTCTCGCCGGGGGCCGCCGGGACGTGGAGGGATTCGAAGGACAGGGTGAGGGTGCCTGTGCGTGGGTGGTGCAGGCGTTTGGTGCCCGACGCGCACATCACTATCTCGCCGCTGTCCCAGATGCGGCGGAACTCCGGACTGCGAGCGGTCAGTTCGGCTATGAGTGTCGTCAGTTCGCTGTCGTCGGGGTAGCGGGCCGCCGCCACTCTCAGCTGGCCCACCGCCTCCGCCGCCCGGTCCGGCCAGTCCGGGTGTACGTCGTGGGAGGCGGGGTCCAGGAAGAGGTAGCGGGCGTTGTTGCGGTCGCGGCGGGGCGGGTCGGCGAGGCCGCCGAGGAGTTCGGCGCCGAGGGAGTTCCAGGCGACCACGTCCAGGCGGTGGTCGGTCGCGAAGGCCGGGAAGCCGTCGGCCACGGCGTCCAGGAGGCGCCGCAGCAGGGGGCTGACCCTGGCCTCGGGTGCCGGGCCGCGTCCGGCGGTGGCGAGGGTGGTGAGGTGCGTACGTTCCGCCGTGTCCAGGGTGAGCGCCCGCGCGAGGGCGTCGAGGACTTCGGGGGACGGCTGGGTGGCACGGCCCTGTTCGAGGCGTACGTAGTAGTCGACGCTGATGCCGGCCAGCTGGGCCAGCTCCTCGCGCCGCAGGCCGCGCACCCTGCGGCGGGGGCCGCCGGGGAGGCCGACGTGTTCCGGGGTGACCCGGGCCCTGCGGGCACGCAGGAAGCCGCCCAGGTCCCGGCCCGTGTCCCCGCCGTCGCCCTGTGTGCCGCCCTGTACGTCTGCCTGCACGCCGCCGCTGGTCATGGCATCAGTATGGGTGGGACCGCCGGTACCAGGAACGCCGTTCCGCCGTCCCGCAGGGTGCTGGCTGCCCGCCGCCGGGCGGGAGAGCGTGGCGTCATGAACACGAAGAACCCACAGGGCGCCAAGAAGGTGCTCGTCGTCAGCGCCCACCCCGAACCCCGGTCCCTCAACGCCTCCCTGGCCGATTTCGCCGTCGCACATCTGCGCGCCGCCGGGCACGAGGTGCGGGTGTCCGACCTGTACGCGATGAAGTGGAAGGCGACGGTCGACGCCGATGACTACGAGGACGAGTGGGACTCCGGTTCCCGGCTGCGGGTCATGGCCGCCTCGCAGGACGCCACCCTCGCCGGGCGGCTGACACCCGACGTCGCCGCCGAGCAGGAGAAGGTGCGGTGGGCGGACGCCGTGGTGTTCCAGTTCCCGCTGTGGTGGTTCTCCGTGCCCGCGATCCTGAAGGGCTGGATCGACCGGGTGTTCACCGCCGGGTTCGCCTACGGTCCCGCCGTGCCGCCGCCCTACAGCGAGGGGGTCCTCGCGGGGCGGCGGGCGCTGGTGTCGGTGACGGCGGGGGCGCGGGAGACGTCGTTCTCGGACCGGGGCATCCACGGGGAGATGGCGGACCTGCTGTATCCCCTCCAGCACGGCCTGCTCTGGTTCACCGGCATCGCGCCGCTCCCGCCGTTCGCCGTGTGCGCCGCCAACGACCTGTCCGACGAGCGGTTCGTGGCGGTGCGGGAGGCGTACGCGGCGCGACTCGACGGGCTGTTCACGGACGAGCCCGTGCCGTTCCGTTCGCTCGTCGGCGGTGACTACGACCACGGCATGCGGCTGCTGCCGGGCGCGGAGGAACCGGGGGCGCGTGGGTTCGAGCTGCACCGCCGCCCGGGGCTCGGCATGTCCGGCGGGCTTGAACGTCAGTCCCCGGAATAGTTGTTGTTGCCGCCGCGGCCCTTCTTGGCGGCCGAGGCGGCCACGGCGGCCAGCTCGGCGGCGACCGTCGTCGCCTTGGCCACGCCGTGGACCCAGCGCGGGCCGCCCCGCGCCGCCCACACGACGGCGCCGAGGCCCGCCGCCGCGATCAGCACCGCCGCGCCGAGCAGCAACACCATCATCGCCAACCCCACCCCACCTGACGCGGGCCTCCGGAGAGCCCTTCGTACGGGCCCCGATCATCTCAGACCCGTGGGCAGAGCTTCACTGCCGACCACGTCCCGGGCCACCCCGGTTAGGGTTGGCCTGATCCCGTGGTTCATCCGGGTCACGGGGGCATGGGGAACGATCCACCGAGTGGATCACGACAGTGGGGGGCCTGACATGGCACTTTTCGGCAACGCGCACACCATCGACCCGGGCAAGGCGCAGAACGAGTACGCCCGGCTGCTCGGCCACGGCGAGCAGGTGCACGCCGCGTACCTCCTGATACGCGACACCATGCTGTTCACCGACCGTCGCCTGATCATGGTCGACAAGCAGGGGATCACCGGCAAGAAGGTCGAGTACCACTCGGTCCCCTACCGCAGCATCACCCACTTCGCGGTGGAGACGGCCGGGCACTTCGACCTCGACGCCGAGCTGAAGATCTGGATCTCCAGCAACCAGGTGCCGCTCCAGAAGACGTTCACCAAGGGCGTCGACATCTACGAGGTGCAGGCGATCCTGACGCAGTTCGTCGCCCGCTGACGACTCGATGCGGGGCCCCGGGCCCACTTGGCAGAACGACGCCTTTCGCCCGGCGCCCCGCGTGTGCTTGCCTGGGGGGTCATTTCGGCCGTCTGGGGCGGGAGTTGCCGGTGCGAAAGCTGTGGGCCGCGGGAGTGCTGGCCGGGGCGCTGCTCCTCGCCGGGTGCGGGGACCCGGGGGCCGGGGACCAGGCCCCGGAGCGCCTGCCGGAGGCCCCGGGCGTCGAACGCCCCGCACGCGAGCCGTCCGCGCCGCCATCGCCCTCGGCGACCTCCACCACCCGCAAGCGGATCGCCGGCAAGCCCGGCCCGACCGTGCTCTACCTCGGCGACTCCCTCGCCATGGAGAACCAGGACGTCCTGGGCGCCCACCTCAAGGACCGCCTCGGCGCCCGCTACCGCAGCGCGCCCTACTCCGGCACCACCCTCTGCGACTACCTCGAAGGCACCGGCAAGGACTCCCTCGTCCCCGACGCCGACAAGGCCGCCGCGCTGATCCGCGCCGAACGGCCGGACTACGTCGTACTCCAGTTCTGGGGCAACGCCTGGGGCTACACCCCCTGCATGGACGGCATCACGTACGACAAGGCCCCCGGCGCGTACTTCGACCGGTACGCCGCCGACGCGAAGGCCCTGACCCGGCAGATCGACGCCGCCGCCGGAGCGGGACGCACGCGTGTCGTGTGGGTCCTCCAGGGCCCCGACGCCATCACGCCCGAACGCGTCCGCCGCGTCAACGCCCTCTATGCCGCCCAGGCCCGCGCCTCCGGCGGACTCGTGGCCGACGCGGGCAAGGCCGTGGCCCCGGCCTCCGCGCGCTACTCCTGGGCGGAGAAGCTGCCGTGCACCTCGTACGAGGCGCAGCACCCGGCGTACTGCACGGAGCCCGGCCGGAACCTCACCGCCCTCCACCGCGCCAAGGACTACCTGCACTTCTGCCTGGCGCCCACCACGGCCAAGTCCCGTCCCTGCCCGGTGCGTTCACCCGGCATCCGCCGCATGGCCTCCGCCATCACCGAGGCCGTCGCGTCAGACCTCCGGTAGCCGCGGCCCCCACGAAGTCGGCGAAGGCGCCGGACGAGACGGTGAAGAGGGGGCCTTCGGGGTCCTTGCTGTCACGAATGGCGATGGTGGCGGTGCCGTTGCACTGGGCTTGGGCGAACTCGATGCAGTCGCCGCCGGTGCCGCCGCTGTAGGACGACTTTTGCCATGCCGCGCCGTCCAAGGGGGCGCATTCGATGCAGTCGCCGCCGCTGCTGCCGCTGTACGACGCCTTACGCCACCGCACGCCCGTCAGGTTCTGGCTGCTCCCCATACCGTTCCTCCATCACGCGAGCGATCAGCGTGGCGGACTCCTCCTGCGAGAGGGCCGCGCCTTGCAGGCGAGCGTAGCCGAGCGAACGTTCCCTGATCACTTGCGGGTTGGCAGTCATGTGGGGCGAGTCATAGCTCTCCGAGTAGAACAGGTCAGGGTCATCGGCAAAGCGAAGGAGGTTGAACGAACCCATCACGGCGGCATGCTGGCCTGCCGAGAACGGGAGAACCTGGAGGTGCAGCCATGGGGTGTCGCGGTAGCTCAACAACCGGGACAGTTGATCCCGCATGACGGCCCGGCCTCCGACCTCCCGATACAGTGCTGCTTCGTCGAGCACGACGAACAGAGCAGGCGGCTCCTTGCGCCGCAGGATGCGCTGCCGATCCATTCGCGCCGCCACCATTTCCTCCAGCCGCTCCTGGTGCTCCACGCCGAGCACCGCGCGGGCGTACGCCCCGGTCTGCAACAGTCCGTACGCCAGCTGGCACTGGTACGTGGAGATAAAAGTGGCCTTCGCCTCCATCTCCGCGTACGCCTGGAACCAACTCGGCAGCTGGCTCCTCAGCACAAGCCCCACGAGCCGCGAAAAGTGCCCGTCCGTCCCCAGCGCCGCGTCCACCCGCTCCGAGAAATCCCTCGTCGGCACCTTCCTCGCCGTCTCGATCTGGCCCACCAACGACCCCGTGCAGAAGATGCAACTGCCCAGCTCCGCCTGCTTGAGGCCCGCCGCCTCGCGCAGGCGCCGCAGTTCCGAGCCGTAGTAGTCCAGCGGGGACGCGCTGGGGTCGAGTTCGTTGATACGGACCATGGGAAGGTCACCCCCGGGCTCAAAGAGACGCTTCGTCGCGTTGCTCTCGCGTTGTAGCCCAGCGTAACCAGTCGACTGCACGCTGGTGACATGAATCACGTAACTCCCCATCCGCCCCTGCCCCTTCGCGGGGTGTTCCGGACGGAGCTGACCGCCGGTGCGCACTCCGCCGGGTACCTGCGGTTCATCCTGCGCTCCTACCTCCAGAGCTGGCGCATGGCCGAGCTCACCGAGGCGGCGGAGCTGGCGTTGACCGAGCTGGTCGCCAACGTCGTGCGGCACGTGCCCGGCCGCCGCTGTGCCGTCCTGATGCTGCGCCGCCCGCACGGCCTGCGGGTGGAGGTGGCCGACGGGTACGCCGCCCTGCCCCGGGAGCCGGAGGCCAACGTGCTGGCCGAGTCGGGGCGCGGGCTGCTCATCGTGGCGGCGGTGACCGACCGGTGGGGCGTGGTGCCCGAACGGGACGGCGGCAAGACGGCCTGGTTCGAGTGCGACGCCAAGGGGGCGCGGGCCCGGCCGGGGGTCGCCCGTCCGGAGTAGGCCCGGTCGCCGCGCACCGCCCTCCGTCACACGCTGTGAGTCCGCGACAGAGGAAAGAGGCGGTCATGAGCAGCGCGACGCCCCCTACGCCGGGCCACCGCACCGGACCGGAGCACCCCCACCCGGTGGCGGAGAACCCGTGGGCCACCGGCGGCACGATGTTCGCCGGTGTCCTGATGCTGGTGAACGGCGTCCTCGGTGTGTTCGTGGGCATCGCGGGCATCGCCAAGGACGACGTGTACGAGCGGGTCGGCGACTACGTGTACAAGTTCAACCTCACCGCGTGGGGCTGGATCCACCTGGTGCTCGGGCTCGTCATCGCGGTCACCGGCTGGGGCATCCTCAAGGGCGCGGCCTGGGCGAAGGCGACCGGCGTGGCGCTGGCGGCGCTCGGTGTCGTGGCGCAGTTCCTGTGGCTGCCGTACACGCCGGTCTGGGCGTTCATCTCGATCGCGCTCGGCGTCTTCGTCATCTGGGCGCTGTGCACGGACCGTTCGGACGTGGCCGGGCCCTGAAGGGAGCACCCCCGGAGGGCTAGTACGCGGCGGGTCCGCCGTTCGCCGCGACCGTGTCGGAGACCGCGCGGACGAACGCCTCGGAGCGGGCGCTGGTGCCCGCCGTGCGCCAGATCAGCGCGACCTCGGCGCAGGGCATGTCCCGCAGCGGCACGAAGACGACGTCGGGGCGGGAGTAGTACCGCTCCACGGAGGCGACCATCGGGGAGATCCCCTGGCCGGTGGCGACCAGGGTCATCAGTTCCTGGAAGCCGGCGACGGCCTGGCCGCGGCGGATCTCGCGGCCGCTGGGCGTGCGGCGCGGCACGTGGAAGTCCCACCAGTGGGCGGGCGCGCCGTTGACGACGCCGAAGAAGGTCTCGCCCGCCAGCTCCTCCAGGGAGACCGAGGCGCGTCCGGCGAGCGGGTGGCCGAGCGGCAGGGCGAGGACGCGCGGTTCGTTGATGACGACGGGGCCGACCGTGAGGTCCGGCTCGGTCACGGGCAGGCAGGTGAAGAGCACGTCGATCTCGCCGCCGCGCAGGGCGCCCAGCGGGTCGTGGTACTGCGTCTCGCGCATGACGACCTCGCAGCCGGGGCAGCGTTCGCGGAACGTCGCGAGGATCGGGGCGGTCAGCGAGCCCGCGCCCGAGCCGAGGAAGCCGACGCTCAGCTCGCCCTCGACGCCCCGCGCGGCGCCCTTGGCGCGCGCCACGGCCGCCTCCAGCTGCGCGTGCAACGGCGCCACGTCCTCGTACAACTGCCGTCCCAGCGGTGACATGCGTACGACCCGGCTGGTGCGTTCGAAGAGGGGGGCGCCGATCTTGCGTTCCAGTTTCTTCACCGTCTGGCTGACGCGGGCCTGGGAGAGCAGGAGGCGCTCGGCGGTTCGGCCGAAATGCAGCTCCTCGGCCAGTGTCAGGAAGGTCTCCAGCTCCTGCCGTTCCATCGCATACCCCCTGTGACCTGCGTCGATAAGCGTGAGCGCAGGGATCGTTTCATGGATCGCCGTTGATCGGACCGAGTGGCCGGTGGATCTTTGAAGAACCGAGCCACTGTGTGCAACTCCCTGGAGACCATGATGATTTCGCGTGCCCGTATGACCGCCGTCGCCACCGCCGCCGCCCTCGCGCTGACCGCCGGGGCCGTCGTGACCGGCGCCCACGCCACATCGCCCGCCGCTGCGTCCGCCGCTTCGCCCGCCAAGAAGCAGGAGGCGGGGTGGTCGGCCGCCTGGACCGCCGCCCCGCAACGGCCGAGCACCGGCTTCAAGCCCAACTGGTCGGAGTCCGGTTTCGACGGCCAGACGCTGCGCCAGGTCGTCCGCGTCACCGAGGGCGGCGACCGGGCCCGCATCCGGCTCTCCAACCGGTACGGCGCCTCCCCGCTGCGGATCGAGAGCGCCACCGTCGCGCGGACGGCGAACGGAGCGGAGAAGGGGGCCGCCGTCGAGGCGGACTCGGTGCGGCGGCTCACCTTCGGCGGGAAGCGCTCCGTCACGATCCCGGCGGGCGCCGACCTGTCCAGCGACGCCGCCGGGCTGGGACTCGCCCCCATGGAGTCCGTGACCGTCACGCTGCACCTGTCGGGGACCACGGGTCCGGCCACCTTCCACGCCCAGTCCTTCGCCACCAGCTACCGGGCGGACGGCGACCACACCGCCGACACCGACGGCAAGGCCTTCGGCGAGACGACGGAGTCCTGGTACTACCTCACGGGCGTGGACGTGAGCGGCGGAGAGCGCCCGGCCCGGCGGGACGGCGTCGTGCTCTTCGGCGACTCCATCACGGACGGCTTCGCCTCCACCACCGACAAGAACCGCCGCTGGTCCGACGCCCTCGCCGAACGCCTCGCGAAGGCGGGCGACCGGCGGCCCGTCCTCAACGCCGGCATCGGCGGCAACCTCGTCCTCAACGACTCGGCCTGGTACGGCGAGCGGAGCACCAACCGCTTCGCGCGGGACGCCCTCGACCTGCCCGGCGTCGGCACGGTCGTCGTCCTCGAAGGCCTCAACGACATCGGCTTCCACGAAGGCGACCACCCCACCTACAAGCCCGCCCCCAAGGTCACCGCGCGGCAGCTCATCAACGGCCACCGCGCGCTGATCCGCGAGGCCCGCGCCAAGGGCGTGCGCATCGTCGGCGCGACGCTGCTGCCGCTCGGCGGCTCCGACCACTACGGGAAGCACTCGGCGAAGGTGAGCGACGCGTTCAACACGTGGGTGCGCACGTCCGGTGAGTACGACGCGTACGTCGACTTCGACAAGGCCCTGGCCGACCCGGACGACCCGGAGCGGATCGCCCCCGCGTACGACAGCGGCGACCGGCTGCACCCGAACGACGCGGGGTACCGGGCCATGGCGCGCGCGGTCGACCTGAAGTCGCTCTGACCGTTCCGCGCCCGTGTCCGTGCCGGAGCCCGGCTCACTCCGTCGTGTAGTAGCGGTAGAACGTCACCGCGAAGACGCTCGCGGCGGCCAGCAGGCCGAAGACCGTGGACCGCACCACGCTCGTCCCGCCCGCGCTGACCAGGAAGCCGAAGCTGATCCCGGCGAACGTCGCCCAGGACATGGCGCGCAGTTCGCGGGGAAGCGTCGGCGCCACCCGGTGCAGGGCGTACATGAGGGCGGCGAAGACGAGACCGGCGACGACGCCGAACAGGGCGCTCCCGGCGGTGAGCGGGCCGCCGTCGCGACGGATCAGACCGGCCCACAGGCCGTAGACGACGCCCATGGTCAGGGCGATGCCCGCCCAGCGGGCGGCGCTCGACGTGGTGCGTGAGCGGCGGGTGCGGGGGGTGCGGAAGGCGGGGGCGGCGTGTGCCATGACGGTTCCCTTCTCTGTGACGTCACCTGAACCGGTCGTGCGTCACCCGCACCGGCCGTGCGTCAGCGGTCGCGGTACGCGCACGGGTCGTGGTGGCAGTCCTTGTCGCGCCACTGCGGGCACGGGTCGACGGCGGAGCAGCTCGGCACGTGACGGCCGTGGGTGTCCACGTAGGCCGCGCTCACCCAGCCGCGGACGCCGGTCAGCCAGTACCAGTCCGCGTTGCCGTGCACCGGAGTGGTGCCCTTGACGGCGCACTCGACGCGGTCCTGGCTGCCGTGCGGGAGCTTCGCGACGATCCTGCCGTCGGTGCCCGGCCGGTCCCTGACCTTGAGGTCGGGGCCGGAGACGACGGTGCCCCAGATGACTCCGCGGTCGTTGCCGGCGGGGGTCGCGGCGGTGGCCGCGGCTGCGGTCGTGGTGGTGGCCGCGGCTGCGGTCGTGGCGGTTCCGGCGGTCAGCAGCGCCGCCGCGCAGGCGGCTCCGAGGGTCAGAGCGATTCTCATGATCGGCCTCCTCGTTCCCTCATCCAGGAAACACCCGTTCGGCCCAGCGCTCCACCGGAGCCCGCGCCACACTGGAGACCGGCACCGAAACCGGACCGGCGACCGATGAGTTTCCGGGGCGGGCCCGGTCTGTCCTCGCGAAGACTTACTTTCGAGAAGGCGGGCGGACATGAGCAGTACGGCCACAGCCATAGAGACCGTGGGTCTGGTGAAGACCTTCGGAGACAACCGCGCGGTCGACGGCATCGATCTCTCCGTCCCGGCCGGCACGGTGTACGGCGTCCTCGGGCCGAACGGCGCGGGCAAGACCACCGCCGTCAAGATGCTCGCCACCCTGCTGCGGCCCGACGGCGGCGAGGCGCGCGTCTTCGGGCACGACGTGGTGCGCGAGGCCGACGCGGTACGCGGGCGGGTCAGCCTCACCGGGCAGTACGCGTCGGTCGACGAGGACCTGACCGGCACGGAGAACCTGATCCTGCTGGGCCGCCTCACCGGGCACTCCAAGAAGGCGGCGCGCGAGCGGTCCGGGCAGCTCCTGGAGGCGTTCGGGCTGACCGAGGCGGCCGGCCGCCAGGTGAAGAACTACTCCGGCGGCATGCGGCGCCGCATCGACATCGCCGCGTCCATCCTGAACACCCCCGACCTGCTCTTCCTGGACGAGCCGACGACGGGCCTCGACCCGCGCAGCCGCAACCAGGTCTGGGACATCGTGCGCGCGGTCGTCGGGCACGGCACGACGGTCCTGCTCACCACCCAGTACCTGGACGAGGCCGACCAGTTGGCGGCGCGCATCGCCGTCATCGACCGGGGCAAGGTCATCGCCGAGGGCACCAAGGGCGAGCTGAAGGCGTCCGTCGGCGCGGGCTCCGTACACGTACGACTGCGGGACGCGGCGCGGCGCGAGGACGCGGCGCGGGTCCTCGGGGCGGTGCTCGACGCGCAGGTGCAGCGGGAGCCCGATCCCGTGGCGCTGACCGCCCGCGTCGGCACGGACGGCGGCGGGCGGGACGGGCGGGGCGCCGCCGAGCAGGCCTCGCGCGCGCTCGCCGAGCTGGCGCACGCCGGCATCACCGTCGACAACTTCGCGCTGGGCCAGCCCAGCCTGGACGAGGTCTTCCTCGCCCTGACGGGGTCGGACACCGGCCTCCACGCCCCTGCGACCGACCTCACGAAGGAGGCCACGGCATGAGCACCACCGCCCCCGCCGAGACGCAGGAGCTCGCGCCCGTGCGCACCGAGTCCCTGGCCGGACTCCTCATATCCACCGACCGGCCGCCGCGGCCGAGCGCGCTCTCCGCCTGCCTGACGTTCGGCTGGCGCGCCATGCTCAAGATCAAGCACGTGCCGGAGCAGCTCTTCGACGTCACGGCGTTCCCCGTCATGATGGTGCTGATGTACACGTACCTCTTCGGGGGCGCGCTCGCCGGGTCGCCGCGCGAGTACATCCAGTACCTGCTGCCGGGCATCCTCGTGATGTCCGTCGTCATGATCACGATGTACACGGGCGTCTCGGTCAACATCGACATCGACAAGGGCGTCTTCGACCGCTTCCGCTCGCTGCCGATCTGGCGGCCGTCGACGATCGTCGGCTACCTCCTCGGCGACGTCCTGCGCTACGCCATCGCCTCCGTCGTCATCCTGACCGTCGGGCTCGTCATGGGCTTCCGGCCGGACGGCGGGTTCGTGGGCGTCGTGGCCGGGATCGCGGTCCTGCTCGTCTTCTCCTTCGCGTTCTCCTGGATCTGGACGATGTTCGGGCTGCTGCTGCGCACCGAGAAGTCCGTGATGGGCGTCAGCATGATGGTGATCTTCCCGCTGACCTTCCTCAGCGACATCTTCGTGAAGCCGGAGACGATGCCGGGCTGGCTCCAGGCCTTCGTCAACAACAACCCCATCACGCACGTCTCGTCGGCGGTCCGGGCCCTGATGGACGGCACGTCGCCGACGACGGAACTGGCGTGGACGTTCGGCTGGGCGCTGCTGCTGGTGGCGGTGTTCGGGCCGGTGACGATGCGGTTGTACGGCCGCAAGTAGACCGTGAGCCGGGGGCGCCGTTCCGGTGGTCGCTCACGGTGGACTCCGTTGCCCCATATGCAGTCGCCCCGGTCGCGTCCCGCGCGGCCGGGGCTTTGCCTGTAGGCGTGCCGAAAACCGTCCTGTCCGCCGTCCTGCTCGTCCTGGCCTGCCTCCTGGTCCCGCTCGGCGCGCTCTCCACCTGGGCGAAGCACGGGATCGGGGACCGGGACAGCTACGTCGCCACGATGGCGCCGCTCGCCTCCGACGACGCGGTGCGCACGGCGGTGGCGGACGAGGTGACCGGCGCGGTGATGAAGGAGATCGACGTGGGCCCGCTCCAGGGCACGGTCGAGGCGTTCGTACGGGACGCGGTGCGGTCGTTCACGCACACGGCGGCGTACCGGACGGCCTGGGAGGCGGCGAACCGCGCGGCGCACGACGCCGTGCGGCGGGCCTGGAGCGACGACTCCGACGGGGCGGTCACCATCGACCTGGCCCCCATCACCGAGCAGATCAAACGGCAACTGGCCGACGACGGCGTGCCGTTCGCGTCCAAGATCCCGGTACGGCACACCGAGATCACGGTCCTCCAGTCCACGGACCTCGGGCGGCTGCGGCAGTCCTTCCACGTACTCCGGGCGGCCGGGGTGTGGCTCGCGGTGGCGGCGGCCGTCCTCGCCGTCGCGGGCGTCCTCCTCGCCACGCGCCGCCGCGGGGCGGTCATCGCCACGGCACTCGGCGCGGCCGTCGCCGCCGCGGCCCTGGCGGGCGCCGTCGCGGTCGGCCGCGCCCTGACCCTCGACGACCTGCCCTCCGACATCTCCCGCGAGGCGGGGGGCGCGGTGTACGACGCGCTGACCGCGTCGCTGCGGACCGCCGCGGGGGTGTTGGTGGGGGTGGGGGTGCTGGTGGCCCTGGGGGTGTGGCTGCTGCCGCGCTTGCGCGGTTCCGCGCGCCGCTGAGGAGGGGGGTCTTGCGGTCGCTTGTCGACTGCGGGGCGGTGGGGGGTGCGCTTGCGCAGTTCCCCGCGCCCCTGGGGAGGGGGGTCTTGCGGTCGCTTGTCGACTGCGGGGCGGTGGGGGGTGCGCTTGCGCAGTTCCCCGCGCCGCTGAGGAGGGGGGTCTTGCGGTCGCTTGTCGACTGCGGGGCGGTGGGGGGTGCGCTTGCGCAGTTCCCCGCGCCGCTGAGGAGGGGGGTCTTGCGGTCGCTTGTCGACTGCGGGGCGGTGGGGGGGGCGCTTGCGCGGTTCCGCGCGCCGCTGAGGAGGGGGGGTCTTGCGGTCGCTTGTCGACTGCGGGGCGGTGGGGGGTGCTCGCGCAGTTCCCCGCGCCCCCGAGGACGGGAGCCCTGCCGTCGCACCGGCCCCGTAAGGGGCGCGGGGGACTGCGCGGGCGGGCCCCGCCCACCCGCAGTCACCCACCAACCCCCAGCTCACGAACGCCCCGTCCGCCGGTCGGCCCCGTCCCCGCGTGCGGCAGGATTGGGGGCGTTACGTGTGAACACCCGACACCCGACGAGCGAGAGGCACCGCCTTGAAGACCGCGGACAGTGTGACCCTCGGGGCGGGCGCCGAGGACGACCCGGTGGAACCCGTGCCCCGGCGTCGAAGGCGGGCCGCCGCCTGGGCGGCCGGGCTGCTGCTCGCCGGGGTCAGCGGGGTCGTCGGGTTTCGCGTCGCCGACTCCGACGGGGTCACACCCGTACCGCAACTGCTCGCCTTCCTGCCCTGGCTGCTCGTGCCCGCCGTCGTCGGGCTGGCGCTGGCCGTGCTCGGGCGGTGGCGGGCCGGGATGGTGTGGGGCGTCGTCGTGCTCGGCCTCGTCGCCTGGTACACGGAGCCCTACGGCACCACCGACGCGCCGCGCGGCCCCGCCGTCGCCGAGCTGCGCGTGATGACGTCGAACGTGGAGTACGGGCGTGGCACGAAGGGGCTGATCAAGGCCGTGCGCGAGGAGCGGCCCGATCTGCTGTTCGTCCCGGAGTGCGACCACGCCTGCGCCGCCCTGCTGCGCGAGGACGTGCCCCGCGCCGACTACCCCCACCGCCGGGCCGTCGCCGCGTACGGCCCCGAGGGCTCCGTCATCCTCTCCAAGGTGCCGCTGAAGGACCCGCACCGCGTGCGGGCCACCCTCGGGATGCCGGGTGCCGTCGCCGAGGTGAAGGGCCATCCGGTACGGATCCTGCTCGCGCACCCGATGCCGCCGGTGCCCGGTGACGTCGGCCTGTGGCGCGAGGAGATGGGCAAGCTCCGGGAGTACGCCGCCGCCGGGGACGGCAGGTCCACCATCATCGCCGGGGACTTCAACGCCACCCAGGACCACGCCGCGTTCCGCTCGGTCCTCGACCAGGGGCTGCGTGACGCGGCCCGCCTCGACGGCTCCTCGCGCGCCCCCAGCTGGCCCACGGCCGTGCCCGCACCGCTCGGCGCGCAGATCGACCACGTCCTCGCGACCCCGGACTTCGCGGCCCGCGACGCCCGTTTCCTGGAGATCGGGAACACCGACCACCGGGCACTCCTCGTCACGCTCACCCTTCACCGGGCGGACACGGAGCGTTGAACCACCGGCCAGGGCAAGTGGCGTAAAGCGGCGATAATGGGCACATGCCCCGTGAGACCCCCGCCGCCCCTCCGGAATCACGCGGCCCCCTGCGCCCGCTCACCCCGCCCGACTGGCTCGTCCGGTCCCTCAAACCGCAGTCCGCGCCCATCCCCTGGGCGGCCGTCGCCCGCGCCTCGGTCGCCATGGCCCTGCCGCTCGCCGTCGGCATCCTCGCCGGACAGCCGACGTACGGAGCGCTCGCCTCCATGGGCGCCCTGTCCGGCGTCATCGGCGACACCGCCGACGCCTACCGCATGCGCGTCCTCAACATCGCCGTGCCGCAGCTCTTCGGCGCCCTCGGAGTCACCCTCGGCTCGCTCGTCTTCGGACACGGCTGGGTGGCGGTCGGCGCCGTCACGTTCGTGGCGCTCGTCTCCGGGATGATGTCGACGATCGGCGCCGTCGCCTCCGTCGGCGGGCTCCTCCTGCTGCTCAACTGCGTGGTCGGCGCCGGACTTCCCATGCCGGGCCAGTGGTGGCTCGCCCCGGCCCTGATGACCGGCGGCGGCCTGCTCGTCCTCGCGCTCGGCCTGCTCGCCTGGCCGCTGCGCTCCGGCGTCCCCGAACGCGCCGCCGTCGCCGACGCCTACCGCGCGGTGGCCGCGCTCCTCGACGCCGCGGGCACGGACGCGTACGACGACGCGCGCGCCGCCGTCACCGCCTCCCTCAACCAGAGCTACGACCTCGTCCTCGCCCGCCGCGCCCGCGACCACGGCCGCAACCCGGAACTGGTCCGCCTGGTCGCCCGGTTGAACGCCCTCACGCCGATCGTCGAAGCCGCCCCCGCCACCCACCTGAGCGCCCGCCACGCCTGCGTACGGCTGCCGCCGGAGATCCCCGCCGTCGTCCGCGACATGGCGCGGGCCGTCGAGCACGGCGGCGGCGCCCCGACCGCCTGGACCCCGGACCCCGAACGCCTCCCCGAGCCCCGCGACCACGCCGCCCGCGCCCTCGACCACGCCGTGCTGCACGCCGTGGAGACGCTGGGCGACGCCGACCCGCTCGGCGTCATCGGGGCCGACGACCGCCTCGGCCACCCCGCCGCGCTGCGCGTGCGGGTCCGCCGCGCCGCCCGCAACGTCGTCCTGTCCGGCGCCTCCTGGCGCTACGGCCTGCGGCTCGCGCTCTGCATCGGCATCGCGCAGGCCCTGGTCTCGCTGGTCGACGTGCCCAGGTCGTACTGGGTCGCGCTCACCGTCACGTTCGTCCTCAAGCCCGACTTCGGCTCGGTCTTCTCCCGCGCCGTCCTGCGCGCGCTCGGCACGGCCGCCGGTCTGGTGGTCGCCGCCGCCGTCCTCGTCCAGGTGCCGCCCGGCTGGTGGGACGTGCCCGTGATGATGCTGCTCGCCCCGCTCATCCCGGCCCTCACCACACGCGGCTACGGCTACCAGACGGCCGCGATCACCCCGGTGATCCTGCTGCTCTCCGACATCCTCAACCACCAGGGCCTCGGCCTGGTCGTGCCGCGCCTGGTCGACAGCCTGATCGGCTGCGCCATCGCGCTCGTCGCGGGCTATCTGCTCTGGCCCGAGAGCTGGGGCACCCGGATCGGCGACCGGCTCGCGGACGCGGTCGCCGACACCGCCGGGTATGTGGAGTCCGCGTTCGGCGCCTCGGTCGAACCGGCCGCCCGCGCCCGGATGCGCCGCCGCCTCTACCGCGACCTGTCCGTCATCCGCTCCGAGTTCCAGCGTGCCCTGACCGAGCCGCCGCCCACCGGTACGCGCGCCGCCGCCTGGTGGCCGCTGGTCGTCGCCGTCGAACGCATCCTGGACGCGACGACCGCGGCCAGGGTCCGCATCCGGCACGGGGCGCCGCCGCCGGCACCCGGCGAGGTGGCCGAAGTGGCACGCGAACTGCGGGAGCTGGCGGCCGGCCTGCGGGCGTCGGCGGTGCTCGAAGAGGTGCGCACCGAGTTCACGGTCGGGCCGAAGGAGAGCGTCCTGGAGCCGTTGCGCCAGGAAGTGGGGGCGGCGCGGGCCATCGCCACCCCCACGGCATAGCGCTCCGGCTCCGGGCCCGCTAGCGGACCTTGTGCAGGGCCTTCGCCAGGCCGTCGGCCCAGAGCTGCTCGACCTTCGAGCGCTCCGCCGCGTCCGGCTGGGCGTTGGTGCAGGACGGGCCGGGGCCGCCGCCCGACATCAGCTGGCTGCACGGCCCGTCGTAGGTGTCCGGCAGCCCCAGCACGTGCCCGGTCTCGTGCGTCGTGACGCGGGTGGAGTCGTACTCCTTGTTCTGCGCGTAGTCCAGGAAGATGTAGCCCTTGCCGTGCCCGTCGGTGCTCGCGTACGAGCCGCGCCGGTCATTGCCCTCGCGGTACGAGAAGCTGGCGCCCGAAGTGCCCTGCTGGAGCTTGACGTTGGAGACCGCCGCGTTCCATATCGACGTGGAGGCCGCTATCTGGCGGGCGAAGGTGGGTGCTCCGGAGGCGTCGTAGACGACGGTCACGGACTTCGCCCCGGGGTTCGCCGCGCGCTTCTCGGCCACCGCCTTCACGACGGCCTCGAAGAACGCCTTGTTGGCCTTGGCCTCCCGTGCCGAACCGTCGTACTGGGCGTAGGAGGTGGCAGGGGCCGTGGGGGCGGCCGGGGCCGCGGTGGCCGGCGTGGCGCCGAATCCGGCGACGGCGAGGCCGAGGACGGCCGCGACGGACAGGTACCGCTTGTGCGTGCCGCTGCTGACGCTGCTCATGTGTGGGGGGCTCCCTACTCGTTCGACCGACCGTGGGGGGTCGATGAAAGGTGAACTTTTCGGTGGCTGTGAGTCTCGGGGAGCACGAGGCGCGTGGGGATGATGGCAACCGGCGATAGCCCGGACCTATCACCCGGGGCCGGACCGCCCAGAACGGCTCGTTCTCATGGGGTTTGGGTGTCTGGTGCGGCGGCCGTACCGCCTCTACGCTCAACGGCCATGGAGCTTGAGGTCCGGCACCTCCGCGCGCTGTGTGCCATCGCCGACACCGGCAGCCTGCACAAGGCGGCGCGGCAGCTCGGCATGAGCCAGCCGTCGCTGACGACCCAGCTGCGCCGCATCGAGCTCGCCCTCGGGGGCCAGCTCTTCGCCCGCGAGCGCACCGGCTGCCGCCCGACTCCGCTCGGCCGGGTCGTCCTGAGCCGGGCCCGGCCCCTCGTCACGGAGATGCGGTCCCTGGTGGCCGAGACCAGGGCGGCAGCCGCCCGCGCCACCGAGGGCCCGCGGCTGCGCATCGGCTCCACGGCGAGCCGCGCCATACCGGGGTGGCTGCGGCGGCTGCGGGTGCGGCTGCCCGGCACGGAGATCTCGCTCCAGATGGACGTGTCCGCCAACGCGCTGCTGCGCATGGTGGCCTCCGCCCAGCTGGACGTCGCGTTCGTGCACGAGGTCGAGGGCAGCCCGCTGCGGCTGCCGGAGTCGCTGCGAAGACGCGTCCTCCTCGACCGCGAGCCGCAGTTCGTCTCCCTCGCCGCCGACCACCCGGCGGCACAGCGGCCCGTCGTACGGATCGGCGACCTGGCGGACGACCGGTGGATGGTCGACCCCACCGTCGACGGCGAGTGGGACGGCCTGCGCCGCGTCCTGACCTCGGCCGGGCTCAACCCGCATGTCCTGCACGGCGATTACCTCACCGCGGCGTCCCTCGTCGCCACCGGCGAGGTCGTCACGCTCTGCCAGCCGACCTCACGGGCCCGCGCCGACATGGCCGTACGCCCTCTCCACGGCGACCCCCTCGGCGTACGCCTGATGGTGGCGGCCCGCACGGAGGAGGAACTGAACGCGGTCTACGGCGAGCTGGAGGCCGCCTACTGGGAAGCGGCCCGGCAGTCCCCCGCCTATGCCGAGTGGCTCCTGCGGTCCGGCGACGCCCGCGGGGCGGCCGGCGGGACGTTGGTCCCGGTCAGCGGGTGACGTTCGGCGCGCGGCGCTGACCTGCGGTTTCCGCGATGCGCGGTGGTGGGCCCCGACAGGTGGCCATTTGTTACCTCTGCTACGGATGACGCACATATGGCGCCCGTAGCGTCGTGGCCGGAACTACCGGCCAGCCGCAAGGAGCCACGTCATGCGCGCCCCCCGCCGCACTTTCCACACCTTCCGTACCTTCCACACCGTCCGTGCCGCCGCCATCGCCACCGGAGTCATCGCCGCCTGCGCCGTCCCGGCCACGGCGGCCTCCGCCGCGGAGACTCCGGGCCCGCCCCCGCCCGCCCACCAGGCCGTCCCGAAGGGAGGCGTCAAGGCGGGGGACGAGAGGGGCACCCCCGGGGAGCCCGCCGAAGGGCCCCTGGTCGCCGCGGGCGGCGGCATGGCCGCCCTGGGCGCGGCCGGACTCGGCCTCGCGGTGCGCCGCCGCAGGCACGACGGCTGAGCCCGGTCCGCTCCCCTCGGCGTCAGACGCCGATGTCGCGCCCGTCCGCGCGCCACACGGAGACGACCGAGGGACGCACCAGCTTGCCGGGGCCGTCGGGCCAGGCGCTCGCGGGCTTCTCCACGGAGGCGCCGTCCACCTCTCCCGGGTGCTGCACGGCGACGAGCACCCGGCGGTCCTGGATGAGCGGACCGCAGGTCTCCGCGCCGGTCGGCATGGTCAGGAACTGCTTGAGCTCGCCACGCCGCTCGCCCCGCGTGGCCACGCCGAACAGACCGTCGTGCGAGCCGAGCTGGTTGCCGTCCGTCGACAGCCACAGGTTGCCGTGCGGGTCGAAGGCGACGTTGTCCGGGCAGGAGATCGGGGAGACCCGGTCCTTGGGGAAGCCCGCGAAGTACGTCGAGGGGTCGTTCGGGTCACCGGCGACGAGGAACAGCGACCAGGCGAAGGTGGTGGCCTCGGCCCGGCCCCGGCGCTCGGTCAGCTCCAGGACCTGCCCGTGCTTGTTGAGGTTGCGCGGGTTGGCCTCGTCGGCGCCCGCCTTGCCCGCCTTGCCGCGGTCGGAGTTGTTGGTGAGCGCCACGTACACCTTGCCGGTGTGCGGCGACGGCTCGATGTCCTCGGGGCGATCCATCTTCGTGGCGCCGACCTTGTCACCGGCGAGGCGCGTGAAGACGTACACCTCCTCGGCGGTCATGCCCTCGACGTGGCTGACGGCCCTGCCGCCCGGGCCGGCCGTGGCCAGCGGGATCCAGGTGCCGCTGCCGTCGAACTCGCCGTCGTCCGGGAGGGTGCCCTTGCCGTCGATGTCCTCCGCCGGGGAGTCGCCGGTCAGCTTGGCGACGTAGAGCGTGCCCTCGTCGAGCAGCGTGAGGTTGTGCTCGTGCGCGGCGCGGGACGTGCCCTTGGCCATGCGCTTGCTGCTGACGAACTTGTAGAAGTAGTCGAACTTCTCGTCGTCGCCCATGTAGACCACCGGGCGCCCGTCGTGCGTCAGACGCGGCTGCGCTGCCTCGTGCTTGAAGCGGCCGAGCGCGGTGCGCTTGCGGGGCGTCGAGTCCGGGTCGTACGGATCGAGCTCGACCACCCAGCCGAAACGATTCGCCTCGTTGGGCTCCTTGGCGAGGTCGAAGCGGTCGTCGAACCGCTCCCACTTCCGCTCGGAGGCCTCGCCGGTGACGCCGTACCGCTTGAGGCGGGCGGCGGCCTTCGGGTCGGTCACCTTGGCGGCGTTGGCGAAGTACTGGTTGAAGTTCTCCTCGCCGTGCAGCGTGGTGCCCCACGGCGTGGTGCCGCCGGAGCAGTTGTTGAGCGTGCCGAGGACCGTGGTGCCGCGCGGGTCGGCCTTCGTACGGACCAGGTCGCTGCCCGCGGCGGGGCCGGTCAGGCGGAAGCGGCTGGTGGCGGTGAGGCGGCGGTTGAGGTGGTGCCGGGTGACGGCGCGCAGCCTGCCGCTCCCGCGCTCGCCCTCCACGACGACGACCGACAGGCCGTGCGCCGCCCACGCGATCTCCACCTGCTCGCGGGTCGGGTTCTCGGGGTCGTACCCCTTGAACATCAGGATCTCGTCCGTGTACTCGTGGTTGGCGACGAGGACCTGGCGGCCGTGCTCGCCGTGCTCGCCGCGGAGCGGCAGCAGGGAGAGGAAGTCGTTGTTGTAACCGAACTGCCCGGCCTGCGCCTTGGCAGTCTGCCGGTCCGGGTCGAAGGCGGGCGCGCCGCGCAGGATGGGCTCGCCCCAGCGGATGACGACGTTCTGCCGGTAGCCGTCCGGGACGGTGACGGCGTCCTTCGTGTTCGGCGCGACGGGCGTGAACCGCAGTCCGCGCGCGCCCCTGCCCTTTCCGGCCGTACGCCCCTCAGGCGCGGCCGCGGCGGCCTCACTCACTCCGGGGCCCGCCACGAGGCTGCCGCCGACCGCGGCGGCGACCGTCACGACGGCGGCGGCGCGCATCATCGAACGGCGGCTGAGCGCCCCGGCGATGACATCGCCGACGTACTCGTTCTCGCTGGTGTTGGGCACCTCGCCGAAGCAGGCGTCGCCGCAGCGGAAGCGGCAGGTCAGGGCGGAACGGCCGCCGCTCCCCTGATGCGAGGTGATGATCGGCAGCAGCTTGGGCACGGATCCTCCGTCGTCATGGCGTGGCTTGATTCCGCCGTGAGGCTAAGTGGGGGTTCCGGCACGGCGGCGGCCTGCGGGTGAACGGAGGGTGAATCCGTGGGTGAATCCATGGCGCGTGGCCGGAAGTTGAGCGGCCGCAGACGCGTGGGGCGGCCGGGCGGCGACCCTGCCGAAGATCGCGCACGTCGGCGGCTAACCTTACGTGTCCGCCCTGGCCAGGGATTCCAGGGGTTTTCGGGAATCAACTCACGCGAAGGGTCGCGCACATGGGCATTCTGAGTCGCCTGCGGAACGCGTTCGGTCGGTCACGCAAGGAGAGCGTTCCCGAGGCACGGGAGCCGGAGCGTGCGGCCGCGTCCGGGGAACCGGGCCCCGCGGAGGACGTGACGCTGCCGTCCCCGTCCCCGGAACCCACCCCGGAGCCGGCCCCCGAGCCGGCCCGCAAGGCCACGCTCCCGTCCCCCAGCCCCGAGCCCACACCCTCCACCTCCACGGTCGACGACCTGGTGGCCGCGGCCTTCGACAACGTGACGGTCCCGGCCCAGGGGACGGAGCGCGCGACGCCCCAGGAACCGGAGCCGGAGGCTGCGGCGGCTGAGGAGGCTCCTGCTGCTGCGCCCGAAGCCGCCGGTGCCGATGAAACCCCGGAAACGGCGGCTGAGGAGGCTCCTGCTGCTGTGGGCGATCGTCCCGCTGGGCGGGACGGGCGGGCACAGCCCGAAGCCGCCGGCGCCGATGAAGCCCCGGAAACTACGCCTCCCCCGGCGGAGCCCGAAGCCGCCGGTGCCGATGAAACTCCGGCAGCCACACCTCCCCCGGCGGAGCCCAAGGCCGAGGCCGAACCCGAGACCCCCGCCGAACCCAACGCCGAGCCCGAACCCAAGGCCGAGGCCGAACCGCAGAGCCCGGCGGAGCCCACCGCCGAGCCGAAGCCCAAGCCCGCCCTCTCCGCCGCCAAGGTCAAGGCCAAGGCCCCCGCCCTGGCCACCGCCTACAAGGCCGCCGGCGCCGCCCTGCGCAAGAACGACCTCACGGGAACCCGCGCCCCCGTCTACCTCGTACTGGACCGCTCCGGCTCCATGCGCCCGTACTACAAGGACGGCTCCGCACAGAGCCTCGCCGACCAGACCCTCGCCCTGGCCGCCCACCTGACCCCGACCCCCGAGGCCACGGTCCACGTCGTCTTCTTCTCGACCGACATCGACGGCACCGGCGCCCTCACCCTCCCCGAACACGAGGGCCGGATCGACGAGCTGCACGAGGCCGCGGGCCACATGGGCCGCACGAGCTACCACCGCGCGATCGAAGAGGTCGTATCGCACTACGAGAAATCGGAGCACAAGGAGAACGGCACCCCCGCCCTGGTGATCTTCCAGACGGACGGCGCGCCCGACGCGAAGGGCCCCGCGACCCAGGCCCTGGCCGACGCCGCCGCGCACCCGCTGTTCTTCCAGTTCATCGCCTTCGGCGACCACGACGCGAAGGGCTTCGACTACCTCCGCAGGCTCAAGGCGGACAACGCGGCGTTCTTCCACGCGGGCCCCGCGCCCCGCGAGCTGACGGACAAGGAGCTGTACGAGGGCCTGCTGGCGTCCTGGCGCCCGTAGCCCCGAGGGTGGACCGGCCGGTGGGCCGGATGGGGACCGGACGGGGGACCCGGCCAACCGGAGCTGCCGGGTCCACCCCCTGATATCGAGGTGAGTGGATCTTCACGAGGCCGTTAGGATTTCGACCATGGCGGCCACTGGATCCGAGAAGCAGGGAGCGGACGAGAACGCGAAGGCGTTCTACGTCTCGACCCCCATCTACTACGTAAACGACGCTCCTCACCTGGGCCACGCCTACACGACCGTCGCAGGGGACGTGCTCACGCGCTGGCACCGTCAGCGCGGCGAGAAGGTGTGGTACCTCACCGGCACGGACGAGCACGGTCAGAAGATCATGCGCACGGCCGAGGCGAACGACGTCACCCCCCAGGAGTGGTGCGACAAGCTCGTCACCGAGGCCTGGAAGCCCCTCTGGGAGCACCTGAACATCGCGAACGACGACTTCATCCGCACCACGGAGAAGCGTCACACGGACCGCGTGCAGGAGTTCGTCCAGGATCTGTACGACAAGGGCGAGATCTACAAGGGCGGGTACGAAGGCCCGTACTGCGTGGGCTGCGAGGAGTACAAGCTCCCCGGCGACCTGATCGACGGCGAGGGCGCCCTCGAAGGCCAGAAGCTCTGCCCGATCCACAAGAAGCCGGTGGAACTCCTCAAGGAGGAGAACTACTTCTTCAAGCTCAGTGAGTACGGCGACCGGCTCCTCGCCCTCTACGAGGCCAACCCCGGCTTCATCCAGCCGGAGTCGGCGCGCAACGAGGTCGTGAACTTCGTCAAGCAGGGCCTTCAGGACCTGTCCATCTCGCGCTCGACGTTCGACTGGGGCGTGAAGGTCCCCTGGGACGACAAGCACGTCATCTACGTCTGGGTCGACGCCCTCCTCAACTACGCCACGGCCGTCGGCTACGGCGCGGACGAGGAGAAGTTCGCCTCGACCTTCCCGGCCGATGTGCACCTGGTGGGCAAGGACATCCTCCGCTTCCACGCGGTGATCTGGCCCGCGATGCTGCTCGCGCAGGGCCTGCCGGCCCCGGGCAAGGTCGCGGCGAACGGCTGGCTGATGGTCGGCGGCGAGAAGATGTCGAAGTCGAACCTGACGGGCATCAAGCCGCAGGACTTGACCTCGCACTTCGGCGTCGACGCGTACCGCTGGTACTTCCTGCGCGCCATCGCCTTCGGCAGCGACGGCTCGTTCTCGTGGGAGGACTTCTCCGCCCGCTACACCAGCGAGCTGGCGAACGACTACGGCAACCTCGCCTCGCGCGTCGCCGCCATGGTCGGCAAGTACTTCGGCGGCGAGCTGCCGGCGGCCACCGCCTCAGGTGACGCCGAGCAGGCGGTTAAGGACGGCCTGGCGAAGGCCGTCGCGGACGCCGACCGCGCGATCGGCGAGGAGCTGGACTTCCAGTCCGGCATCCTCTCGATCTTCGCCTTCGTCAAGCAGGTCAACGGCTACATCACGGAGCAGGAGCCGTGGAAGGTGGCCAAGGACGACTCGGCGGAGGGCCGCGCCCGCCTCGCGACCATCCTCTACACGGCGGCCGAGTCGCTGCGCGCGGTGGCGGTCCTGCTGAACCCCGTCATGCCGGAGACCTCCCAGAAGCTGTGGGACTCCCTCGGCGCCGAGGCCCCGCTGGGCGCGCTGGCCGACCAGCGGGTGCAGGACGCGGGCACGTGGGGCCGGCTGCCGGCCGGTTCCACGGTGACGAAGGGCGCGGTGCTCTTCCCCCGCCTGGAGGAGAAGCCCGCCGCGTAACGCGTCGCGCGACACCACGCCGCACGGAACATCACCGAGGTCCCGGCGCCGCTCCCTTTCCCGGGGGCGGCGCCGGGACCTTTTCCGTACCCCTGCCCGGTGCGAAGCCGTAAGCCGGGGGGCCGGCCGCCGGGCTACACGCCGACCGCCCCGTGCGCCCCGTGCGCCCCGCCCGCCCCGTACGCTCCGACCAGCCGGGCCAGCTGCCGGCCGACCGCCCGCAGCGGTTCCTCGCTCCGGCTGACCTGAGCCGTCACCTCGGCGCCCTCCAGCGCGCTGATCACGGTCGTCGGCGTTCCCCGAAGCGGTGCGGGACATCTTCCGCCGCGTGGTCGACGCGGGCCACGGCGCGGACAGCTTCAGCAGGGCGGTGGACCTGATGAAGAAGGGCTGACGAACACTCCAAGCCCCGGCGGGCTCGGCTTCGCTCCCGGTGACTGACCACCGCGCTCGGTCCGCACACCGTACGCAGCCCGCGTACGGTGTGCTCTAAGATGGCGGCAGACCTGCGTCAGTCCGATGAGGGACGTACGAGGAGGCCGCCGTGCCCGCCGAGAAGAAGTCCGAGATCGCCTCCGTGTGGGCCCGGCCGCGCCGTCAGCGCGAGCAGCTGAGCCGGGAGCAGATCGTGGCCGAGGCCGTGCGGCTGCTCGACGCCGACGGGATCGAAGCGCTCAGCATGCGCAAGCTCGGCACCCGTCTCGACGCGGGCGCCACCTCCCTCTACCGGCACGTCGCCAACAAGGACGAACTGATCGAGCTGGTCGTCGACGAGGTCTACGGCGAGCTGGCCGTGCCCGCCGCCACCGGCCGCGCCGACTGGCGCGAGGCCGCGGCCCGCAGCGGCTACAGCCTGCGCGCCATGATCCTGCGGCACCCCTGGGTCGCCTCCGTGCTCGGCCAGGTCGGCCTCATCCACCTCGGCCCGAACGTGACGAAGATGTCGCGGCGCATGGCCGCCGTGTACGAGGCGGCGGGCTTCCCCGCCGACGAGACCGAGCAGGCGCTCAGCACCGTCATCTCGTACGTCATCGGCATGGCCACGAGCGAGGCCGCGTATCTGTCACTGATCGCGCGCAGCGGCAAGAGCGAGCGGGAGTTCGCCGAGAGCCTCGGCGCCCAGGGACTCGGGGGCGGCGGCGGGAGCGGTGCGGGCGGCGCGCCGGTCGAGGATCCGGAGAAGGTCCGTGAGGAGACCTTCGACTACGGCCTCCAGCGTGTGCTCGACGGACTCGCCGTGCGGCTCGGACCGGCCGGCGGCTGAGCATTCCCCCTCGTCGGGCGGGCCGTTGGGCAACGTGACGTGACGCGTGGCCGACGTCACGGTGAGCTAAGTCATGCACAGAGACGGCTCGATTTGACGCCCTCTTCACACTCCCCTACGTAAGCTTCACTGCATGGCCACGACTCCCTCTTCCACCCGGCGACGCACTGCCGACGAGGTCAACGAGGAGATCCGTGCGCTGTGGCTGGGTGCCGGCGGACGGCTGCGCCCCGACGAGCGTCGGGTGTACGAGCAGCTCGTCACCGAGTGGGCCGAGGCCGAGGCTGACACCTCGCCCACCCACGCCGCCTGAGGGACCGCCCCTCACGGCACCCGTCACCCGCCCAGCGCCGCCGCGTCTCCCCGCACGACCACCGGGCCCCGCGACACGCACCCCACGGTGCCGGCCGCCCGTGCCCGTCAACCCATGGACCCCACAGGCGACTTGAGGTCACCCGGACGCCACCGGCCGGACCAGCCGCAGGTCGCCCCGGAACGAGAAGAAGGGCCCCGGAACCGTCAGGTTCCGGGGCCCTTCACGATTGCGCTGTCGCGCCTACTGCGCCGCAGGCTTGCGCAGCGCGATGTTCAGCTCCCGCAGCCGCGACTCGTCCAGCTCGGTCGGCGCGCCCATCATCAGGTCCTGCGCGTTGCCGTTGAGCGGGAAGGCGATCGTCTCGCGGATGTTCGGCTCGTCGGCCAGGAGCATCACGATGCGGTCGACGCCCGGCGCGATGCCGCCGTGCGGCGGGGCGCCGAGCCGGAAGGCGCGCAGCATGCCCGCGAACTCGTGCTCGACGGTCTCCGCGTCGTAGCCCGCGATCTCGAAGGCCTTCAGCATGACCTCGGGCTCGTGGTTGCGGATCGCTCCGGAGGACAGCTCGATGCCGTTGCAGACGATGTCGTACTGCCAGGCGAGGATGTCGAGCGGGTCCTTCTCCTCCAAGTCCTTCATGCCGCCCTGCGGCATCGAGAACGGGTTGTGGGAGAAGTCGATCTTCCCCGTCTCCTCGTCCTTCTCGTACATCGGGAAGTCGACGATCCAGCAGAAGCGGAAGACGCCCTCCTCGAAGTGGCCCGCGCGCTTGGCGGCCTCGACGCGCACCGCCGACATGATCTTCGAGACCTCGTCGAACTCGCCCGCGCCGAAGAAGACGGCGTGGCCGGCCGTCAGGCCGAGACGCTTGGTCAGCTCCTCGACGTCGGTCTCCGTCAGGAACTTCGCGATCGGGCCGGTCAGCGAGCCGTCCTCGGCGACGCGCACCCAGGCCAGGCCCTTGGCGCCGTGCTCCACGGCGTAGTCACCGAGGCCGTCGAAGAACTTGCGGGACTGCGAGGCCGTGTCCGGCACCGGCAGCGCGCGCACGTGCTTGCCCGCGAAGGCCTTGAAGCCGGAGCCCGCGAAGATGTCGGTGATGTCGTGCAGTTCGAGCTTGGCGCGCAGGTCGGGCTTGTCGTTGCCGTACTTCAGCATCGACTCGCGGAACGGGATGCGCGGGAAGGGAGACGTCACCTCGCGGCCGCCGCCGAACTCCGTGAACAGCTCCGTCATCAGCTTCTCGATGGGCTGGAAGACGTCTTCCTGCTCCACGAAGCTCATCTCGACGTCGAGCTGGTAGAACTCGCCGGGCGAGCGGTCCGCACGGGCGTCCTCGTCGCGGAAGCACGGCGCGATCTGGAAGTACCGGTCGAAGCCGGAAATCATCAGCAGCTGCTTGAACTGCTGCGGGGCCTGCGGCAGGGCGTAGAACTTGCCGGGGTTCAGGCGGGAGGGGACGACGAAGTCACGGGCGCCCTCGGGGGAGGTCGCGGTGAGGATCGGCGTCGCCATCTCGTTGAAGCCGAGGGCCACCATCTTCGAGCGGATCGAGGCGATGACGGCGCTGCGCAGCATGATGTTGCGGTGCATGCGCTCGCGGCGCAGGTCGAGGAAGCGGTACTCCAGGCGGCGCTCCTCGTTCACCCCGTCCTCGGCGTTGATCGTGAAGGGCAGCGGGCCCGCGGCGCCGAGCACCTCGACCTCGGCGGCCTCGATCTCGATCTCGCCGGTGGGCAGCTCCGGGTTCACGTTGTCGGCGCCGCGCGAGACGACCTTGCCGTCGACGCGGACGACCGTCTCCTTGGACAGCTTGTCCAGGACCTCGGCGGCGGCGGTGCCCGGACGGGCCACCAGCTGCGTGATGCCGTAGTGATCGCGGAGATCGATGAAGAGAATGCCGCCCAGGTCTCGGCGATTGTGCAGCCAGCCGCTCAGCCGGACGTCGGTGCCGACGTCAGAGGCGCGGAGCTCGCCGCAGGTGTGGGACCTGTACCGATGCATCGTCGTTCATCCAGTCTTCGCGAATAGGGGAGAGAGCAGACCCTCCCAAGGCTACCGTCCGGGCGAAGATCGGTTTCCGGATATCCGCCGGGGCGGCCTGCCCGGCGCCGCCTCTCCGGGCCCCGCGGCACCCGGGCTCGGTGGCGGCGGGGGCGTACATCTTCCTAAAGTGGGTCAATGCGCACCGACGATCCCCCCTCGCAGGTGGGGAACGACCCTCTCTCGCAGGTGGCGGGCGATCCCCTGCCTCCCGTGCGGGAGGTCCTGGCCGCCATCGCGACCGGGCTGTGGCGGTGGGACAACGCCTCCGGGACGGTCACGCTCGACGCGGAGGCGGCCCGGCTGCTCGGCCTGCCCGCGCGCGCTCAGACGCTGAGCGAGGCGGCCGTGCGCTCCCGCTTCCACCCGGTCGACTGGAACGAGATCTACGGCACGGTCCAGCTGGCCGTCGCCGAAGGCACCCTCGCCGAGGCCCGGCTGCGGATCATGGACGACACGGGGCGGCGCGTCCTGCGCACCGTACGCAGCCGCTCCAAGCCCGTGCTGCACGACGCGACCGAGGCGTACAAGCTGGTCGGCACCCTCCAGGAGGTGACCGAGCCCGCGCCCGGCACCGCCGCCCGCACGCCCGTGACGGGTGACTGGCGCCGCTCCCGCGAGGCGTTCCTGCTGGACGCCGGCCGCGCGCTCGCCGAGGCGCGCTCCACGGAGGAGGTGCTGCGGGTCGCCGCGGGGCTCTCCATGCCGGGTTTCACGCCCGACGGGCTCGCGGTCTTCGGGGCGGCGGGCGACCGGCTGACGATCATCGGGCACCACGGCCACCAGCCGGGCGACGAAGGCCCCTTCTCGGCGATGCCGCTGGACACCGACTATCCGGCGGCCGAGGTGGTCCGCACCGGCCGGGCCGTCTACCTCTCCTCGCCCGAGGACTACCGCCGCCGCTACCCCGCGGCCTGGCCGCTGGCCCGGCGCTTCGAGCGGCAGTCGTGGGCGTTCCTGCCGCTGACCGTCGCGGGCCGCACCATGGGCGCGTGGATGGCCGCCTTCGCCTACCCGGTGTCCTTCACCCCCGACGAGCGTTCCGTCCTGACGACGGTCGCCCGGATGCTGGCGCAGGCCCTGTCCCGAGCCGGGGTCGCGGAGTCCGAGCGGGAGCTGACGGAGGGCCTCCAGCGGTCGATGCTGCCGATGCTCGGCCCGCAGATCCCGGGCATGAGCGTGGCCGCCCGCTATGTGCCGACCGGCGGCGGCCTCCAGGTGGGCGGCGACTGGTACGACATGATCCCGCTGCCGAGCGGCCGCATCGCCTTCGTCATCGGTGACGTCCAGGGCCACGACGTGCGCGCCGCGGGCCTGATGGGGCAGCTGCGGATCGCCCTGCGCGCGTACGCCTCCGAGGGGCACCGCCCGGACGCGGTGCTCTCCCGGGCCACGCGCTTCCTCTCGGGCATCACGGAGTCCATCACGTACGGGTCGAGCGGCAGCGGCGCCGACGAGACCACGGTGTACGACCCGCGCTTCGCGACCTGCCTGTACGTCGAGGCCGACCCGGCGACCGGCGTCCTGGAGATCGGCCGCGCCGGCCACCCGGAACCGGCGATACGCCTGAGTGACGGAACGGTTCTGCAACGCCCCACCGCGGGCGGTCTGCCGCTCGGCGTCGACCCCGACGCGGACTACCCCACGACCCGCGTCGTCCTGGAGCCCGGCGAGACCATGCTGATCTGCACCGACGGCCTCATCGAGACCGGCGGCCACGACCTGGACAGCGGCTGGTCCAGGATCCGGACGATCCTGGAGGAGTACGAAGGCGAGGGTGAGGGCGGCGAACACGGCGACGGCCTCGAACAGCTCGCGGACGCCCTCGTACAGGCCGTGCACGGGCCCTCCTCGCACTACACCACGGGCCCGCTCGCCGACCGCCGCGAGGACGACATAGCGGTCCTGCTGCTGAGCCGGACCAGCCGTCCCGAGCAGCGCACGGACGCCCGCCGCACGGTCCTGACGATCGCGCAGGCCGAGCCGGAGCGCATCGCGGGGGCGCGCCGCCACCTGCGGGACCTGCTGCACGACTGGGCGGACGACGACCAGGTCGACTCGGCGGTCCTGATGGTCTCCGAGATGCTCACGAACGTCCTGGTGCACACGGATGGCGACGCCCTCATGGTCGCCGAGGTCAGCGGGGAGCCGGGGGCGCGGCGGCTGCGGGCGGAGGTCGCGGACGGCAGCGATGATCTGCCGCACAAGCGGCATCCTGGGGAGCTGGCTTCGTCCGGGCGGGGGCTGGTGCTGATGGAGTTGCTGGCGGATGCGTGGGGGGTGGATCCGCGGGGGGACGGGAAGAGCATTTGGTTCGAGTTGTATGAGGGGGCGGGGGCCTCCGGCGGTGGGGCGGAGTAGGGGTGGGTAGGTGGGCCCGGTGGTGGGGTGCCTGCGGGTGGGTGGGGGTTGAGCGCGCCGTTCCCCGCGCCCCTTACGGGGCCGTTCCTCGTGGCCCTTATGGGGTGGGGGACGTGTAGCGGGCGCGTAGTTCGGCCAGGATGCCGAAGGCTGCCGCTGTCAGGGGGACCGCGAGGAGCATGCCGATGATGCCGGCCACGGAGGCGCCCGCGGTGATCGCCAGCATTACCACCGCCGGGTGCATCTGCACCGTACGGCTCTGGATGACCGGCTGGAGGATGTGGCCCTCCAGGACCTGCACGGCGAGGACCACGCCGAGTGCCCAGAGCGCGATGGCGAAGCCGCGGTCGGCGAGGGCGACCAGGACGGCGACCGCGCCGGACAGGAACGCGCCGAGGTAGGGGATGTAGGCGCCGACGAAGACGAGCGCGCCGAGGCCCACGGCTCCGGGGACGCGCAGGATCAGCAGCCCCACGGTGATGCACAGGGCGTCGATGAACGCGATGATCGTCGTGCCCCGCATGAAGCCCTCGATGGCGGTGAAGGCACGGTGTGCCATGGCCTCCACGACGTCGGCGGAGTCGCCGGGCGACAGCGAGCGCAGGGCGGCCATCGCGCGCCCGGAGTCGCGCAGGAAGAAGAAGACCAGCAGCAGCGCGAGCACGGCCATGGCGATGACCTCGCCGACGACGCTGAGCCCGCTGAGCACCCCGGAGGCGGCGGTGCCGCCGAACTTGCCGAGCAGCTCCTTGGCGTTGGACGCCATGTCGTCGAGCGAGGTCCCCGCCGCCCCGAAGTACTTGGCGACGTCGTTCGCGGCCTGCTTCAGGGAGGCGATGATCTGGTCGCCGGTGTCGATCAGGGCCTTCACCACGATGTACGTGACGCCGCCGACGACCGCGACGACGGCCGCGCAGGTCAGCCCGGCGGCCAGCGAACGCTGCACCTTCATCAGGAGCAGGCGCCGGTAGAGCGGTCCGAGGAGCGCGGTGCCGAGCAGGGCGAGCAGGACCGGTGTCACGGCCGTCTTGAAGACGACGCACAGCCAGACGCCGACGGCGCCCACGCCGACGACGAGCAGCACGACCACGCACCAGGCGGCCAGGCGCCGGACGGGCTCGGGGAGGAGGGTCTGCACCCTCCCCACCCGAGCACGCGCCCCCCGGCCGCGCACGTCACGTACGCCCGGCTGCCGCGCGCGCCACCCGGAGGACGTACGGCTACATGCCGTGGACGGCCGGGACCGTGCCGAGGAGGCCCTTCTGGAAGTCCTCGAAGGCCTGCTGGAGCTCGGCCCGGCTGTTCATCACGAACGGCCCGTAGTGCGCCATCGGCTCGCGGATCGGCTGCCCGCCGAGCAGGACGACCTCCAGGTCGGGCGTGTGCCCGTCCTGCCGCTCGTCCGCCCGCACGGTCAGCGAGGAGCCCGCGCCGAAGACCGCCGTCTGCCCGCTGTGCAGCGGGCGGCGCTCGGCACCGGCCGTGCCGCGTCCGGCGAGGACGTAGGCGAGGCCGTTGAAGTCCGCGCGCCAGGGCAGCGTCACCTCGGCGCCGGGCCGCACGGTGGCGTGGATCATCGTGATCGGCGTGTGCGTGATGCCGGGGCCCTCGTGCCCGTCCAGCTCACCGGCGATGACGCGCAGCAGCGCGCCGCCGTCGGGGGAGGCGAGGAGCTGGACCTGGCCGCCGCGGATGTCCTGGTAGCGCGGGTCCATCATCTTGTCCTTGGCGGGGAGGTTCACCCACAGCTGGAGGCCGTGGAAGAGACCGCCGGACATGACGAGCTCCTCCGGCGGCGCCTCGATGTGCAGGAGGCCGGAACCCGCCGTCATCCACTGGGTGTCGCCGTTGCGGATGGTGCCGCCGCCACCGTTGGAGTCCTGGTGGACGAAGGTGCCGTCGATCAGGTAGGTGACCGTCTCGAAGCCCCGGTGCGGATGCCAGGGGGTGCCCTTGGGCTCTCCCGCCTCGTACTCCACCTCACCCATCTGGTCCATCATGATGAACGGGTCGAGGTACTTGTAGTTGATTCCCGCGAAGGCCCGGCGCACCGGGAACCCCTCGCCCTCGAAGCCGCTGGGCGCGGTCGTCACGGCGAGCACGGGGCGCGCCACGGCGTCGGCCGGCGCCACCACTCGGGGCAGGGTCAGCGGATTCTCGACGGTCACTGCTGGCATGGTCGGACCTCCTTGTGCGCTCACTTTAGTTGAACGTAGAACTTTCTGCCACCTTGAACGAACGAGACCCGGAGGGCATTCCCTCCGGGTCTCCGGTGTGGCTCGATCTGTTCCGCTCAAGAACGCGACCTACGGCCCGACCGGCTCCAACTGCACGTAGTCCAGGTTCCAGTTCTGGAACGCGCCCGCGTCCAGGGACAGCCGGATGTGGTGGTGGCCGCGGGCCAGCTGCCGCGGGTCTCGGCTGTCCTGGAGTGCGAAGGCGTGGTGGGCCGTCGTGTTGGCGACGGGCACGGCCCTGCCGGGCGGGCCGCCGTCGTAGGCGATCCGGTAGGTCCCGGCGGGCGCGTACGGGGACGACGCGCGGGCCTTGAGGGTGTAGCGCCCGTCCTTCGGCACGTCGATCCCGTAGGTGAGCCACTCCGAGCCGCGCATCCAGCAGACCACCACCGCGCCGTCGTGGTCGCAGATGTCGACGTCCTCGCCCGGCCGCCCCGGCCCGTCGCCCCGGTTCCCGGGGTCGATGTCGTGGTAGGCCCGGCCCCTGCCGCCCGGGGCGTAGTCCTCGCCCTGGACGCGTACCGCGCCGGGCGGCACGGGGTCCGCGACGCCCGTGGTCAGGTACGACCTGAGCGCCTCGACGTTGTCCGTCTGGATGACCGTCGCCTTGTAATCGGCGATGAGCGCGCCCCAGCCGCGCGCGGGGTCGATCAGCGAGGCCTCGTCGGTGAACCGGGCCGCGTAGCCCTCGCGCATGGTGTTGAACCACAGGCGGCCGGTCGCCCGCAGCTCCTGGAGGAAGGCGGGGGCGGCCACCTTGTCGCGGACGTCGTCGAAGACGACCTCGAACGCGGGCGGCCGGTTCGCCCCGAACTCCGCCACGGACGCGGCGTTGGCGTCGTCCACCACGTGCATGTAGAGCGCGCCCCGGTGGCCGTCGAGGAACGCCCTCACCTCGGGCACCGGCGCCCGGGACTTGAAGAGGCCGTTGCGCACCGTGCCGGTCTGCTCAAGGACCCGCCAGACGGCCTCGCGGTCCTGCCAGGCCCGGTCGAGGTTGACCAGGCCGAGCGTGCGGGCGGCTCCCATGGCCTCGGCGAGGGTGGGGACCGGTTCGGCGGTGACCGCCGCCTGGCGGCCGCCGAGGCCCACGCGCAGCCGCAGGCCGCGCAGCTGGGCGAGGGTGAGGTCGGCGACCCGGCCGGTGCCGTTCGTGGTGCGGTCCACCGTCTCGTCGTGCATCAGTACGGGGACCTTGTCCCTGGTCAGCCGGACGTCGATCTCGACGATCTCCGCGCCGTCCGCGAAGCCCGCCCGGATCGCGGCGAGGCTGTTCTCGGGCGCCTTGCGCCACTGCCCCCGGTGGGCGACGGTCATGACGCCCGCCTTGGGCCCGTGATCGAGGAAGTCGCGGTGGGCGCGGTCGGCGGGGGTCTCGGCGGGCGCCCCGTGCGGAGCGGCCCCTTCCGTCGCCACCGCGGCCGGCGGCGCGGTGCACAGCAGTGCCGCGCACAGGACTGCGGTCACCACGGCGGTGACGGGACGGCCGCCCGGAACGGCGACGGCACGGCGCGGGATCAAGGACGCGGGCATAGCCGAGAGCTTCCCGCGTCCGCGAGCGGCCCGAACCCGACCCGCCGGGCGTTCACCTGACGGGGCGGCAGCTGCCGTACCCCGCCCGGCCGCCGGGCGCCGACCGGGGCGCCGACCAGGAGGTCAGCCTGGAGGTCAGCCGTACATTCGCCGCATCGCGAAGTCGACCATCTGCTCCACGGCCTTGGCGTCGAAGACCATGCGGTGCTCGCCCTCCATGTCGAGGACGAAGCCGTACCCGGTCGGGAGCAGGTCGATGACCTCCGCTCCCGTGATCACGAAGTACTTGGAGTCCTTGCCCGCGTACCGGCGCAGCTCCTTGAGGGAGGTGAACATCGGGATGACGGGCTGCTGGGTGTTGTGCAGCGCGAGGAAGCCGGGGTTGTCGCCGCGCGGGCAGTAGACCTTCGAGGTGGCGAAGATCTGCTGGAAGTCCTCGGCGGACATCGAGCCCGTGGTGAAGGCGCGCACCGCGTCGGCGAGCGAGGGGGGCGAGGGCTCGGGGTAGAGCGGAGGCTGCTGGCCGTACCCACCGCCGGGCATGCCCTGCATCTGCTGCGGCGGCGGCTGCGCGCCCGGCGGGGCGTACTGCTGCTGGGCCCCGGGGTTCTGGTCGTAGCCATACATGGGGCGAAGCCTACTGAGTCACAGATCGGCGGTTAGGGGTTGCGTCTTATTACCGACGGGTAGCATCATCGTAGCTACTTGCTGGTATTCCATCCCTTTTCCTGCTTACGGAGCCTTCGCCATGGGCCACTACAAGTCGAATCTCCGCGACATCGAGTTCAACCTCTTCGAGGTGCTCGGCCGCGACAAGCTGTACGGCACCGGCCCGTTCGCGGAGATGGACGTCGACACCGCCAAGAGCATCCTCGACGAGCTGCGCCGCCTCGCCGAGAACGAGCTGGCCGAGTCCTTCGCGGACGCCGACCGCAACCCCCCGGTCTTCGACCCGGAGACCAACACCGCCCCCGTCCCGGCCTCCTTCAAGAAGAGCTACCAGGCCTTCATGGACTCCGAGTACTGGCGCCTCGGCCTGCCCGAGGAGATCGGCGGCACCACCGCGCCCCGCTCCCTCATCTGGGGCTACGCGGAGCTGCTGCTCGGCTCGAACCCGGCCGTGTGGATGTACTCCTCCGGCCCGGCCTTCGCGGGCATCCTCTTCGAGGAGGGCAACGAGGCGCAGAAGAAGATCGCCTCGATCGCCGTCGAGAAGCAGTGGGGCTCCACGATGGTGCTGACCGAGCCGGACGCCGGTTCGGACGTCGGCGCCGGGCGCACGAAGGCGGTCCAGCAGGAGGACGGCTCCTGGCACATCGAGGGCGTGAAGCGCTTCATCACGTCCGGTGAGCACGACATGTCGGAGAACATCCTCCACTACGTCCTCGCCCGCCCCGAGGGCCACGGCCCCGGCACCAAGGGCCTGTCCCTCTTCCTGGTCCCGAAGTACGAGTTCGACTGGGAGACCGGCGAGCTGGGCGAGCGCAACGGCGTCTACGCCACGAACGTCGAGCACAAGATGGGCCTGAAGGCCTCCAACACCTGCGAGATGACGTTCGGCGACCGCCACCCCGCCAAGGGCTGGCTGATCGGCGACAAGCACGACGGCATCCGCCAGATGTTCCGCATCATCGAGTTCGCCCGCATGATGGTCGGCACGAAGGCCATCGCGACGCTCTCGACGGGCTACCTCAACGCCCTGGAGTACGCCAAGGAGCGCGTGCAGGGCCCGGACCTCGCGCAGTTCATGGACAAGACGGCGCCCAAGGTCACGATCACCCACCACCCGGACGTGCGCCGCGCGCTGATGACGCAGAAGGCGTACGCGGAGGGCATGCGCGCGCTCGTGCTGCACACCGCGGCCGTCCAGGACGAGATCCAGGTCAAGGAGGCGGCGGGCGAGGACGCGTCGGCGCTGAACGCCCTGAACGACCTGCTCCTGCCGATCGTGAAGGGCTACGGCTCGGAGAAGTCCTACGAGCAGCTCGCGCAGTCGCTCCAGACGTTCGGCGGCTCCGGATACCTCCAGGAGTACCCGCTCGAGCAGTACATCCGTGACGCCAAGATCGACACCCTCTACGAGGGCACCACCGCGATCCAGGGCCAGGACTACTTCTTCCGGAAGATCGTCCGCAACCAGGGCGCGGCGCTGAACGGCCTCGCCGAGGAGATCAAGAAGTTCCTGGCGGTCGGCACGGGCGGCGAGCCGCTGGCCGCCGCCCGCGAGGAGCTGGCCAAGGCCGCGGTCGAGCTGGAGGCCATCGTCGGCGTCATGCTGACCGACCTCGCGGCCACCGAGAAGGACGTGAAGTCCATCTACAAGGTGGGCCTGAACACCACCCGCCTGCTGATGGCCTCGGGCGACGTCGTCGTCGGCTACCTGCTGCTGCGCGGCGCCGCGGTCGCCGCCGAGAAGCTGCCGACGGCCTCCGCCAAGGACAAGGCCTTCTACGAGGGCAAGATCGCGGCGGCGAAGTTCTTCGCGGCGAACGTCCTGCCGGGCGTCGCCACCGAGCGCAAGGTCGCCGAAGGCGTCGAGCTGGGCCTCATGGAGCTGGACGAGTCCGCGTTCTAGGACGTCCCGGCTGTCCGCCGGCTGTCCGTTTCGCCTGATACGGCCGTGGCCCGCCCCGTTTGACACGGGGCCGGGCCGCGGCCGTCCCTCGTTACGCTGACCCCATGAGTACAGCGCCCCGCTTCGACCGCGGTCACACCGAAGACCTCATGTCCTTCCTGGCGGCCGGTCCCACGCCGTACCACGCCGTGGCGAGCGCCGCCGAGCGCCTGGAGAAGGCCGGCTTCCGGCAGGTCGAGGAGACCGACGCGTGGGAGGGGACCACCGGCGGCAAGTACGTGCTGCGCGGCGGCGCCATCGTCGCCTGGTACGTCCCGGAGGGCGCCGCCCCGCACACCCCGTTCCGCATCGTCGGCGCCCACACCGACTCCCCGAACCTCCGTGTGAAGCCGCGGCCCGACGCGGGCGGCCACGGCTGGCGCCAGGTCGCCGTCGAGATCTACGGCGGCCCGCTGCTCAACTCCTGGCTGGACCGGGACCTCGGCCTCGCCGGGCGCCTCTCGCTGCGCGACGGCACGACGCGGCTCGTCAACGTCGACCGGCCGCTGCTGCGCGTGCCCCAGCTGGCCATCCACATGGACCGGTCCGTCCACACCGACGGGCTGAAGCTGGACAAGCAGAAGCACATGCAGCCCGTCTGGGGCCTCGGCGACGACGTCCACGAGGGTGACCTCATCCGCTTCCTGGAGGAGGAGACCGGCCTGTCCGAGGGCGAGGTCACCGGCTGGGACCTCATGACGTACTCCGTGGAGCCCCCCGCCTTCCTCGGCCGCGACCGCGAGCTCGTCGCGGGGCCGCGCATGGACAACCTCCTGTCCGTGCACGCGGGAACGGCCGCCCTGGCCGCTGTGGCGGGCCGTGACGACCTGCCGTACATCCCCGTCCTGGCCGCCTTCGACCACGAGGAGAACGGCTCGCAGTCCGACACCGGCGCCGACGGCCCGCTGCTCGGCGGCGTCCTGGAGCGCTCCGTGTTCGCGCGCGGCGGCTCGTACGAGGACCGGGCCCGCGCCTTCGCCGGGACGGTCTGCCTCTCCTCCGACACCGGTCACGCGGTGCACCCCAACTACGCGGAGCGGCACGACCCGACGCACCACCCCCGTGCCAACGGCGGCCCCATCCTCAAGGTCAACGTCAACAACCGCTACGCCACGGACGGCGCCGGACGCTCGGTGTTCGCCGCCGCGTGTGAGAAGGCGGGCGTGCCGTTCCAGTCGTTCGTCTCCAACAACGCGATGCCGTGCGGCACGACGATCGGCCCCATCACCGCGGCCCGGCACGGCATCAAGACGGTCGACATCGGCGTGGCGATCCTGTCGATGCACAGCGTGCGCGAGCTGTGCGGCGCGGACGACCCGCACATGCTGGCCAACGCGCTCGTGGCGTTCCTGGAGGGCTGAGGGACCGCTTTCCCGTGTGGGGGCGGCGGAGCCGGGTACACGGTGCAACGCAGCCACGACCACAGGGAGGCGGTCCATATGGGCCTGGGCGGATGCATCATTCTCATCGCCGTGGGCGCCATTCTCACGTTCGCGACCGACTGGAAGATGGAAGGCCTCAACGTCACCGTCGCCGGTCTCGTGATGATGGTGGTGGGGCTCATCGGCGTCGCCGCGTTCACCAGCGTGGCGCGGCGCAGGCGGGCGGTGGCGCCGCCGGTGGCACAGACGGCGGTCGTCGACCCCAAGCGGGAGCGCAAGGGCTACTGACACCGTCCGACGCGGCCCGGACCGCGCGGACTCGCGCCCCGCAAGGGGCGCGGGGAACTGCGCGAGCAACCCCCCACACACCCGCATCGGCACACCGACGAACAGGCCCCGCAAGGGGCGCGGGGAACTGCGCGCCCAACCCCCACACACCCGCACCCGTTCCCCCAGAGGGCCACGCCCCCTCACCGCCCCGGCGGGCTGACCCCCAGAAGCCGGTCCTTCAACGCCGGGAACTGATCCCGCGTGGCCAAGACCTGCCCCGGATCCACCTCCACGGTGAGGACCTCCTCACCGTCCCCCGCCTCGGCCAGCACCTCGCCCCACGGATCGACGACGACACTGTGCCCCGCCTGCGGCACCCCCGCATGCGTACCCCCGGTGCCGCACGCGAGGACATACACCTGGTCCTCGACCGCCCGCGCCCGAGCCAACAGCAGCCAGTGCTCACGCCGCCGCGCCGGCCACCCCGCCGGGACCACGAACATCTCCGCCCCCGCGTCCACCAGCCCCCGGAAGAGCTCCGGGAAGCGCAGGTCGTAACAGGTGGCGAGGCCCAGCGTGGTGGACGGCGTCCGTACCGTCACCAGCTGCGAGCCCGCCCCCATCAGGACCGCCTCGCCCTTGTCGAAGCCGAAGCGGTGGATCTTGCGGTAGGCGGCGGCGAGTTCACCGTCCGGGGAGAAGACGAGAGAGGTGTTGTACAGGGGGCCCTCGGGGTCACGCTCGGGGATGGACCCGGCGTGCAGCCAGACGCCCGCGTCCCGCGCCGCCTTGCCCATGGCCTCGTACGTGGGCCCTTCGAGCGGCTCCGCCTCGCTCGCGAAGGACTCGTAGGCGAAGGCCCCCGTCGTCCACAGCTCCGGCAGCACGACGAGACCGGACCGCTCCCGCGCCGCCACGTCCCGCACCAGCGAAGCCACCCGCTCCCTGCGGGAGTTGGCGGATTCACCGTCGTCCACGGCGATCTGGATGAGAGAGGCGCGCACACTACCACCGTCCTGGCATTCGGTCCGTCATCACCGTCAAACACAGCCTACGATCGTCACACGAAACCACTGCCGGGGTGACTGCGGGCAGCGTACTGTGATTTTCCGGGGCGGGGGACCTCCCCGAGCCCCCACGCCGCCGCCCAGCCACCCACCGCCCGCGTACGACCGCCGAGGGGTCCCGTGAGTCTCCATCCCAGCCTGCAAACCTACGCCGACGCCTGGACCCACTCAGTGGAAGCGATATCCGAGTTGGTCGCACCGCTCGCCGAAGGAGAGTGGAACTGGGCGACTCCCTGCCCCGGCTGGTCCGTGCGCGACATCGTCTCCCACGTCATCGGCCTCGACTGCGAGATGCTGGGCGACCCGCGGCCGATCCACACCCTGCCCCGCGACCTGTACCACGTGAAGACCGACGGCCAGCGGTACATGGAGATGCAGGTCGACGTGCGCCGCCACCACACCGCGCCGGAGATGACCTCCGAGCTGGAGTACACCATCATCCGCCGCACCCGGCAGCTGCGGAACGAGTCACGCGACCCGGGCACCAAGATCCGCGGCCCCCTCGGCACCGAGCAGACCCTCGAACTGGCCATGCGCATGCGGGCGTTCGACGTATGGGTGCACGAGCAGGACCTGCGCACGGCGCTGCGGAAGCCGGGCAACCTCGCCTCCCCCGGCGCGTACGTCGCCCGCGACCTCCTCCTGCACGGCCTGCCGAAGGTCGTCGCCAAGAAGGCCGGCGCGCCCGCGAGCTCCGCCGTCGTCCTCGACGTGAGCGGCCCCGTGGAGTTCCTGCGCACGGTGCGCGTCGACGCCGACGGCAAGGGCACGGTGGACAGCGCCCCCTCGCTCGGCCCGCTCGCCACCATCGCCCTGGACTGGGAGACGTACTTCCGGCTCGCCTGCGGCCGCGTGACGTACGCCGCCGTCGCCGACCGGGTCAAGAGCGAGGGCGACCACGACCTGGCCGAGGCGATCCTGCGCAACTTCGCGGTGACGCCGTAGCGTCACGCGGGCACGTGCACCGCCTCCACCCGGGAGGCGACGAGCTGCTCCCGCTCCCTGCGCACCGCCCGCCCGCGCAGCCGCAGGATCTGGCAGAGCCCCACCGCCTCCAGGACGAAGACCGCGGAGAAGGCGACCCGGTAGTCGTCCCCGGTCGCGTCGAGCAGCAGGCCGATCGCGAGCAGCGTCGTCATGGAGGCGACGAAGCCGCCCATGTTCGTGATGCCCGAGGCCGTGCCCTGCCGCTCGGGCGGGTTCGCGGGCCGCGCGAAGTCGAAGCCGATCATGGACGCGGGCCCGCAGGCGCCGAGCACCGCGCACAGGACGATCAGCAGCCACATCGGGGCCCGGCCCCCGGGGCAGGCCAGCGTGGCCGCCCACACCGTGGCCGTCGCCCCGATGGTGCCGAGCGCCAGCGGGAGCCGCGCCGCGTGGTGCCGGGCGACGACCTGGCCGTAGACCAGGCCGATGACCATGTTGGACAGCACGACGAGCGTCAGCAGCTCACCCGCGGCCGCCCGGGACAGGCCCTGCGCCTCGACGAGGAACGGCAGGCCCCACAGCAGCAGGAACACCATCGCCGGGAACTGCGTGGTGAAGTGCACCCACATCCCGAGCCGGGTGCCGGGCTCGCGCCAGGACAGGACGATCTGCTCGCGCACGAACACCGCGCCCGTGTGCCCGGCCGGCTCCGGCTCGTGCCCCTCGGGGTGGTCCTTCAGGAACAGCGTCATCAGGACGAGGACGACGACACCGCAGAGCGCGCTGCCCGCGAAGGCCGCGGTCCAGCCGACGGAGTGCAGCAGCCGGGCCAGGACGAGGGTGGAGACGAGGTTGCCCGCCATGCCGACAAGGCCCGCGAGCTGGGCGACGAGCGGGCCGCGCCGGGCGGGGAACCAGCGGGTGCCGAGCCGCAGGACGCTGATGAAGGTCAGCGCATCCCCGCAGCCGAGCAGGGCGCGGGACGCGAGCGCCATCGCGTACGAGGGGGAGAACGCGAAGCCGAGCTGGCCGATCGTGAAGAGGACCACACCGATGGTCAGCACCTTCTTGGTGCCGAGCCGGTCGACCATGAGGCCGACGGGTATCTGCATGCCCGCGTACACGAGCAGCTGGAGTATGGAGAAGGTGGAGAGGGCGGACGCGTTGACGTGGAACCGGTCGGCGGCGTCGAGCCCGGCGACGCCGAGCGAGGTCCGGAAGATGACGGCGACGAAGTAGACGGCGACGCCGATCGACCAGACCAGCACGGCCCTCCTGCCGCCGGGCGGATCCCCGGGCAGCCGGACGGGAGCGGACGCGGAGCTCACCGCACCTCACCCCGCGCCAGGTTCTGGAACCACCCGACGTGGCGCGTGACGACGGCCACCGCGGCCTCGGCGTCACCGGCGACCAGCGCCGCGAGGATCTCCTCGTGCTCGGCGAGCGTCTTGGCGATCCGGTCCGGGTGCGAGTGCATCACGGCGACGCCCATCCGCAGCTGGCGGTCGCGCAGTTGGTCGTAGAGGCGGGAGAGGATCTCGTTCCCGCCGCTGCGCACGATCTCCGCGTGGAAGCACCGGTCGGTGACGGCCGCGGCCGCGAAGTCCCCGGCGGCGGCCTGGACGCGCTGCTGGCCGAGGAGTTCGCCGAGCCGGGCGAGCAGCCCCGCGGACGCCGGCACCGCCTTGCGCACCGCGTGGGTCTCGACCAGGAGCCGCGTCTCGACGACGTCCGCGATCTCCTGCGCGGAGACGGGCAGCACGAGGGCCCCCTTCTTCGGGTAGAGCCGCAGCAAACCCTCCACCTCCAGCTTCAGCAGCGCCTCGCGCACCGGCGTACGCGAGACGCCCACGGCCTCGGCGAGTTCGCCCTCGGTGAGGAGCGTGCCGCCTTCGTAGCGGCGCTCCAGGACGGCTCGCTTGACGTGCGCGTAGACGCGCTCGGCGGCGGGGGGCCGCTTGGGAGCGGTGACGGGGGCGGTGGCGGGGGCAGCGGAGACGGCGGGGGCGGAGACGGCGGGGGCTGGCATGCGCACAGCATAGATACATCAGGTATACACAGGAATCCCGAGTCCACATGGCGGAACCCACGGCGTCCGCGAGCCTTTTTCGGGCGCCGGGAGCACTTTTCCGGGCACTGCGGCGATTTTCCGGGGCGCGGCGTACATCCATCGCCGCCTCTCGTGCGTCTAACGGGAGAGCGGCCCCCTCATGTGGCCGCAGTCCAGGGGCATTTGGAGCAGAGATCTTGAATACCGGCATCAAGGGCGTACGTCGCGTATCGGCCGTCACCATCACCGCGAGCTCGATACTGGCCGCCGGCGCCCTCACCACCCCGGCCCACGCGGCCGCAACGCCGAAGCCGTCCATCGTCGCCAAGGGCGGCTATGTGATGAACAACGGCACGGGCAAGACCCTCTTCACCAAGTCCGCCGACACCCGTCGGTCCACCGGATCCACGACGAAGATCATGACGGCACGCGTGGTGCTCGGCCAGCGGAACCTCAACCTGGATTCCAAGGTCACGGTCCAGAAGGCGTACAGCGACTACATCGTCGACAACAACTACGCCTCCTCCGCCCGCCTGATCGTCGGCGACAAGGTCACCGTGCGCCAGCTGCTGTACGGCCTGATGCTGCCGTCCGGCTGCGACGCCGCGTACGCGCTCGCGGACAAGTTCGGCAAGGGTTCGACGCGCAAGGCCCGCGTGCAGAACTTCATCGGCCAGATGAACTCCACGGCCCGCACGCTCGGTCTGACCAACACCCACTTCGACTCGTTCGACGGCATCGGGCACGGCCAGAACTACTCGACGCCGCGCGACCTGACGAAGCTCGCGAGCAACGCCATGAAGTACTCCACGTTCCGCACGGTCGTGAAGACGAAGGAGACCCGGCAGAAGGTCACCACCAAGTCCGGCGGCTACCGCTACATGCCGTGGGAGAACACGAACAACCTCCTCGGCTCCTACCGCGGCGCCATCGGCGTGAAGACGGGCTCCGGCCCCGAGGCGAAGTACTGCCTCGTCTTCGCCGCGACCCGCAACGGCAAGACGGTCGTCGGCACGGTCCTGACCTCCTCCTCGGTGGCCAACCGCACCTCGGACGCCAAGAAGCTGATGGACTACGGCTTCAAGGTCGCCTGACACCGGGCACGGCACACGGGAAGGGGGCCCGCCGCGGTGATCGCGGCGGGCCCCCTTCCTCGTTTCGCGCGTCGTCCTGCCCGGCCGGTGCTACGTCCAGGTCAGCAGCCGCTTCGGCCGCTCCAGGATCGCCGCCACGTCGGCGAGCACCTTGGAGCCCAGCTCGCCGTCGACCAGGCGGTGGTCGAAGGAGAGCGCGAGCGTGGTCACCTGGCGCGGCTTGACCTTGCCCTTGTGGACCCACGGCTGGAGCTTGATCGCACCGACCGCGAGGATCGCGGACTCGCCGGGGTTGATGATCGGCGTGCCCGTGTCGACGCCGAAGACGCCGACGTTCGTGATCGTGACCGTGCCGCCCTGCATGGCGGCGGGCGACGTCTTGCCCGCCCGCGCCGTGGAGACCAGCTCACCGAGGGCCTCGGCCAGCTCCGGCAGGGTCTTGGCGTGCGCGTCCTTGATGTTCGGCACGATCAGGCCGCGCGGGGTGGCCGCGGCGATGCCGAGGTTCACGTAGTGCTTCTGGACGATCTCCTGGTTGGCCTCGTCCCAGGTGGCGTTCACCCCGGGATTGCGCTTGATCGCCACGAGCAGGGCCTTGGCGATGAGCAGCAGCGGATTGACCCGCAGCCCCTCGAAGCCGTACTCGACGGGGTTCTGCTTGATCTCCTCGACCAGCTTCATCGTCCGCGTCACGTCGACCGTCACGAACTCCGTGACGTGCGGCGCGGTGAACGCCGACTGGACCATCGCCTGCGCGGTGGCCTTGCGGACGCCCTTGATGGGGATGCGGGTCTCGCGGGCGTCCGCACCCGGCACGGGCGCCGACACCGGGGCGGCCTGCGGCGCGGGGGCCTCGGCCTGCTCGGGGCGGGCCTGCGGCTGCGGCCGGTCCTGCCGCGGGGCCGGGGCGGCCGCCGCGTGCACGTCCTCGCGGGTGATGATCCCGTCGGGCCCGGACGGCGTGACCGTCGCGAGGTCCACGCCGAGGTCCTTGGCGAGCTTGCGCACGGGCGGCTTGGCGAGCGGCCGGGCGCCGTGGCCGTTCACCTCGGGCGGCGCCACCGGCTGCGGCTCCGCCACGGGCACGTCCCGCGCGGCCGGGACGCCCGCCTTGCGCGCGCGGCGCTTCGTCGAGGACTCGGCGACCCCGTACCCCACGAGGACGGGCTGGCGGGCCGCCCGGGCGGCCTCCTCCCCGGCGGCCGCGGGGAAGGCGGCCTGCGGGGCGGGGGGGGGCGCGGCCCGCCCCTGCCCCCGCCCCGACGGCCCGCCCCGGACCCGGCTGGGCGGGGCCCCTTGCCCGCAAGGCCCCCGGCCCACAGGGACGGCCCGCGCGGACCCCTCCCCAGAACCCCCCGCCCGCCACTTCGCCTCGTTCTTCTCCACCCACTTCTTCGCCGCGGCGTCCGGC